>JAIBBS010000280.1 GCA_019694555.1 Nannocystaceae bacterium | reverse complement strand
ACCCGCACCGGGCCCACGTCCGCCGCCGCTGGCCGCGGTGCCGCGGGGGGCAAGGCGGGCCCCGCCGGCGCGCGCCCGGCGAAGCCCGGCGGACGTCGCGGTGGCGGTGCGGCACGGCTTGCATCGCGACGCGGACGCGGCTAGGGTCCCGCTCCCGCGCCGAAGCCGGCGCGGCGAACTCTGCCATGGCGAAGCTGTCCCAGGTCCTGCGCGATCAGAAGCGCGATGAATTGATCGACAAGTATGCGGCTCGACGCGACGAGCTGCGTCGCAAGCTGAAGGACCCGGAGCTGCCGCCGGAAGAGAAGCAGGCCATCAGCACTGCGCTGTGCAAGCTGCCGCGGAACTCCTGCGTCACGCGCAAGACCCGTCGCTGCATGCTCACCGGCCGTAGCAAGGCCGTCTACCGCAAGTTCGGGCTGTGCCGCGTGGCGCTGCGCGAGCTGGCCCTGCGCGGCGATCTGCCGGGCGTGACCAAGTCGAGCTGGTGAGGAAACGGCCATGAAGAAGGGCGTCCACCCCGACTACCACAAGGTCCTGTTCGTCGACTCCTCCACGGGCGACGAGTGGGTCTCGTACTCGACCATGTCCGCCGCCGACAAGCGTGACGTCGGCGGCGAGAGCCTGCCGGTGATCCGGCTCGAGGTCACCGCGTTCAGCCATCCGTTCTGGACCGGCCACGCGCGTGAGATCGATGCCGAGGGTCGCATCGACCGCTTCCGGCGGCGCTACGCAGGCAAGTCCAAGAAGGCATGAGCAGCGCCAGCGTGGGCGCCTCGCGCAAGCGCGGTCAGGCGGTGGCCAAGGGCGCGAGAGCGTCGAGCGTGCCCGCGATCGAGGCCCCGTTCGCGCCCGGTCGCGGCCTGCTCGACGACACGCTGGTGGCGAAGCTCATCGCCGCCGCGTTGTCGCCCGGCGGCGACTTCGCGGATCTCTTCTTCGAGTACCGCCGCTCGAGCGGCATCTCGATGGAGGACGGCCACGTCCGCAACGTCTCGGGCGGCATCGACATGGGCCTGGGCGTGCGCGTGGTCCAGGGCGAGGCCGTGGGCTACGCGTTCGCGGAGTCGCTCGAGCCCGACGAGATGCTGCGCGCGGCACAGACCGCCAGCCGCATCGCGAAGGCCGGTGGCCGTCGCAAGGCCGTGCGCGTCACGACGCGATCGCTGCCGTCGCGCTACGCCGTCGCGCACGAGGTCGTCGACGTCGCCGGCGCGGACAAGGTCGCACTGCTGCGCCGCGCCGACGCGGCCGCGCGTGCGGCCAGCACCGCGATCGTGCGCGTCGACGCGTCGATCGTGTCGGTGCACAAGGAGATCCTGGTCATCGACAGCACCGGCGCGATGGCCTACGACCAACAGCCGATGGTGCGCTTCGGCACCTCGGTGGTCGCACGCAAGGCCGATCGCACCGAGAGCGGCAGCTCCGGTGGCGGCGGTCGCCAGGGCTTGTCGTACTTCGATCGCGTCTCGCCCGAGGACCACGGCCGCGAGGCCGCCCGCGTGGCGCTGGTGAACCTCGACAGCCGGCCCGCGCCGGCCGGCGCGCTGCCGGTGGTGCTGGCCGCGGGTGACTCGGGCATCTTGCTGCACGAGGCCGTGGGCCACGGGCTCGAGGCCGACTTCAACCGCAAGCGGACCTCGAACTACACCGATCGCATCGGCGAGCGCGTGGCATCGCCGGGCGTGACCGTGGTCGACGATCCGAGCCTGCCGGGCAGCCGCGGCAGCATCAACGTCGACGACGAGGGCAACGTCGGCGAGGCCATCACGCTGATCGAGGACGGCATCTTGCGCGGCTACATGCAAGACCGCATCAGTGCGCGCTACTTCGAGCTGTCGCACTCGGGCAGCGGTCGTCGCGAGAGCTTCCGCGACGTGCCGATGCCGCGCATGACCAACACGCTGATGCTGGCGGGCAACGACGACCCCGAGGACATCGTGCGCTCGGTGAAGCGGGGCATCTTCGCGCGCAAGTTCTCCGGCGGGCAGGTCAACATCTCCAACGGCGACTTCGTGTTCAGCCTGACCGAGGGCTACCTCATCGAGGACGGCAAGCTGACCGCGCCGCTCAAGGGCGTGAACCTCATCGGCAACGGCCCCGACGCGCTGACCACCGTGAGCATGATCGGCAGCGACTTCGCGCTGTCCGATGGCATGTGGACCTGCGGCAAGGACGGCCAGAGCGTGCCGGTGGGCGTGGGCATGCCGACCGTGAAGCTCGACCGGCTCACGGTCGGAGGGACGCAGACGTGAGCGCAGCGAAGGCGAAGGCGAAGGCGAAGGCGCGCGGGGCGAAGACGGCGGGCGCGAAGACGCCGGTCGCGAAGAAGGCCGTCGCGAAGAAGGCAGTCGCGAAGAAGCCTGTCGCGAAGAAGCCTGTCGCGAAGAAGCCTGTCGCGAAGAAGCCCGTCGCGAAGAAGCCCGTCGCGAAGAAGCCCGTCGCGAAGAAGCCCGTCGCCAAGACGCCCGTCGCGAAGAAGCCCGTCGCCAAGACGCCCGTCGCGAAGACGTCCGGCCACGGCGACGACCGTGCCGTGCGCGATCGCTTGCTGCGCGCGGCGGAGCATGCCATCGCGACCGCGCGCGCGCTCGGGGTCGACGCGGCCGAGGTCAGCGTCGCGGTCGGGCACGAGCTCGAGGTCTCGGTGCGCAAGGGCGCGGTCGAGCTGGTCAAGGAAGCGGGCAGCAGCGGGCTGTCGGTGCGGGTCATCCGCAACGGCGCCGTCGCGACCAGCTCGACGACCGACCTGCAGCCCGACGCGGTGGTGGCGTTTCTGCGCCGCGCGGTCGAGATGGCGGCGGTGAGCGAGCCCGATCCGATGGCGGCGCCGCCGGCCAAGCGCGAGCTGGCCAAGCGCTGGCCCACGCTCGAGCTGTTCGATCCGGTGACCGACGGCATCGACGCGGATCAGGCCATCGCGCTGGCGACCAAGGCCGAGGCCGTGGCGATGCGCGCCGACAAGCGCATCACCGCCAGCGAGGGCGCCTCGTTCGGCCGCAGCAGCGGGCGCTCGGTGCTGGCGACCACGGGCGGCTTTCTCGGCGAGCGCGCCGGCACGTACCAGTCGCTGGTGGTGCAGGCGGTCGCGGACGATGCCGGCGGCAAGAAGCGCAACGGCGTCTACTGGAGCGGTGGCCGCTTCTTCGCCGAGCTCGAGTCGCCCGAGGCGGTGGGCAAGGAAGCCGCCCGTCGTGCGCTCGAACAGCTGGGCGCGATCAAGCTCGACACCTGCGTGATGCCGGTGGTGTTCGACAAGGACGCGGCGCGCGGCATCGTGGGGCTGTTGGCCGGCTGCGTGCTGGGCGACTCGATCTACCGCGAGCGCTCGTACCTGGCGCGCAAGCTGGGCGAGCGCGTCGCGAGCAAGCACGTGACCATCGTCGACGATCCGTTGGTGCCGCGCGGCCCGGGCTCGCGCGCCTTCGACGGCGAGGGCCGCGGCGTGCAGCGCCTGACGGTGGTCGACAAGGGCAAGCTGCAGACGTTTCTGCTCGACACGTACAGCGCGCGCAAGCTCGGCAGCAAGCCCACCGGCTCGGCCGGCGGCGGCGGCGGGATCCCGCACGCGAGCACCAGCAACTTCTTCCTGCTGCCCGGCAAGCACGCCCCCGCGGCGCTGCTGCAGGGCATCGAGCGCGGCCTGTACGTGCAGCGCATGATGGGCTTCGGCTTCGATCCGACCAACGGCAACTTCAGCCGCGGCGCCGAGGGCTTCCTGATCGAACACGGCAAGCTGACGGTGCCGGTCGGCGAGATCACGATCTCGCGCAACCTCGACGAGCTGCTCAAGGGCATCGATCGCGTGGCGAACGACCTGGATCACCGCACGGCGACGGCGTCGCCGAGCTTCCGCGTCGACGCGATGACGATCGCGGGCGCGTGACCACGGCGCGGGCGGCCGCGATCAGATCGGGCAGCAGCGATAGTCGTCCGGGTCGTCGGGCGCGCACCAGGTGAAGCCGGCGTCGCAGCGACACTCGCCCATCATGTCGCTGCTGTGCGTGCCCGGGCCGCCACAGTCGGTCGAACAGGGCTGCTCCGGATCGGTGGGGACGTCGGCCGCGTCCACGCAGTAGGCCGGCGCGCCGCCACCGTACACGCAGACGCAGCCGCCGGCCTCGTCCTCGCAGCTGTCCACCCGCGCGACGTCGCACTGTCCGAAGCGCGCGGGCTCGTAGCAGCGCTGCGCGTCGCCACAGTCGGTGTCGGCGGTGCAGGCCAGCCGCAAGCAACCGGCGGCGTCGAACGGCGCGAGCGGGCCACAGTCGCCCGCGACGGTGCAGCCATTGGGCTCGGCGCAGGCGTAGGCCGGATTCTCGCAGGCGCTCGGGGTGCCGGAGTCGCTCGCGTCGGCCGCGGACGCGGATGCGGACGCGGATGCGGATGCGGACGCCGTCGCGTCGCCGGAGCCGGAGCTGGTGTCGGCGAGCTTGTGCGGCCCGGATGACGACGGCGGCTCGGAGCAGGCGAGCAGCGCGAAGGTGAGGCAGAGAAGGGCGGTGGGGCGGGTCATGGCGGGGGCTCGAAGGTGAGTTCGATCGTGGTGTCGTCGGCCTCGGCCTGGGGGACTCAGACCAACGCGGTCAGCTCCACGGCGGCGCTGCCGGCGGAGTCGTCGACGACCTCGACGTCGAGCGTGACGTCGAGCGGGACCTCGAGGATGACCGGGTCGAGTTCCAGCGCGACGTAGGGGTCGCGCGCGTCCGCGACGATCGAGTCATCGAAGTCGGGGGCTGTCGCGCGCAGCGTGAAGCCGGGCGGGCCATTGCGACGGCCCAGCAGGACCCCGGTCACGCGGCGTCCCAGGTCTCGCGCGGGGCCGTCGAGGACGATGTGGAGCGCGACCGCGTCGCCAGCGGGCGTGAACCAGGTGTCCTCGCAATCGTAGTCCAGCGGAAGTGGATCGACGATGCACCCGCTGGCGAGCGCGAGGACGCAAAGGCAGGCGGCCGCGTTTGCGCGCTGGAGCGGAGGGCGTACGCGGGTCATGGCGGGGGCTCGAAGGTGAGTTCGATCGTGGTGTCACGGGTCGGGACCTCGTGCACGCAGACCTCCGCGGTGAGGTCGCCCGGTGACGCGTGGGGCCCGTCATCCACGATCGACACCTCCAGGGTCAGTTCGAGCGGGATCTCCGTGATGAGGCTGTCGAACTGCAGCTTCACCTCCGGGCGACCTGAGTCCGCAACCAAAGCCTCGTCGAAATCGGGCGCCGTGGCGTGCAGCTTGAAGCCGGGTGGGCCAAGGCGCCGAGCGAGCAGTTGAGCCCACGCGACGTCAACCGCGCGCGACTCTCCGTCGATCACGACGTGCAGCGCAAATTCGCTCCAGCTCGGGCCTTCGACCGCGGGTGTCACCTCGATCAGCTCGCAGGCGTCCGGTACGAAGGGGTGGCCGCCGCAGGATGCGGTGCCGGCTACCAGGCACCCCCACGTCGCCGTGGTCGCGACTCCATGCCCCCTCGGCCGGGTCAAGAGAAGTCCTCGACCGTTGGCGCCCCGGGCGGGATCACGCTGCAAGCGAACTGTTCGTACCGTAGGGTCAACCAGCGCACCCAGTTGTCGTTGTTCACGACGCTCGCAGGCACGCGAACGTAATGGAGGAGCTGCTGGTCGTAGATGCGCTCACGGACCTCGGGATGCACCCGGAGGCGATTCGCGTTGAGTACGCCATAGCATTTTCCGTCGTGGCCCCCTTGGCAAGTCGTGCTTCGGACGTCCCTCATCACGCGGGAGAGCCAACCGGCGTTGGCCTTATGCAGTGTCTCGTGGAGCATAGTCTCACCACGCCCGCTTGCCGTCTCCTCGAACCACTCGGGACAGAGGATGATGGAGCCGGGGATTGTGTGCGCCGCGATATCCCCATCGTAGCAATGGCCCTGATGGCACAACACAAGCCAGGGCTCATCCGTGATCTTGCGCAGTGCGTGATCCAGAGTGTTCAGACCCACGAGCAGTCGATACTCGTTGAAGTCACTGATCGCATACCCAGGAAACGCGGTGGTGTACAGTTGGCCCGTCCCGTCCCACATCGCGCGCGCCCACGCCTTCCCCGCCTCGCCGTAGTGCTGATACGCATACGCCATCTCGTTCAGCATCTGCCACGCAGGGTACAGCCGCCGTGCCGCCCAGATCGCGGCGTCGATCACGTCGTCACGGCGGGAGCCACAATCCCAGCTCCACATGCGCACGTGCACGCGATTCGCGATTCCGTCGCAGTAGGACTTGGTCGTGTCGTCCACGCAGATGCCGAGGTCCGCATCGTAAGTGAGGCCGTCTGGGCAGACCGACTTGCCTCCGCCTTGCGTGGGAGGCTCCTCGTCGCCGTACAGTCCAGCGCCCGGTGCGAACGGCGGCGGCGGGTCGTAGGTGCGCAGACCGATTCCGTCCGGAGTCGCCCACCACGAGGCCGGGAAGCCTCGTTGGCCGTGCTGCCAACAGCGGCCCTTGAACGGCCCTGCGAACAGGTAGCTCGATCCCGACGGGCAGCGACACGCGAAGGCGTTCTGCGGTGTGTCCAACGGCGGCCGAGGATGCGGTCCGGGCGTGTCGAGGTCGCAATACTGGTAGTAGTAGTTGAAGCGGTAGCCCGGCGGACACAGCGGTTTCGGTGGCGCCTTCAGATCCGTCGGTCCGACGGCGGGTGAGGATTGCCTTGGCGTGGCGGTGGCGGAACCCAGCAAGCTCGCGACTCTCGGTGCTCGCTCGGCCGCGGCCGGTGCTCGCTGAACTCGGAGCGAGCGCGCACCTACGCCTGCAGCTGCACCCGTCGCGGCGGAGGCAAGGCCCGGCGTGAAGGGAGGCGGTGGCGGTTCCGGTGGCGGCACGTGGATCTCACACTGCGCCGCAAACCCGACGTCCGCAACGGGGGGAGGCACGGCGCGAGGTCCTTGCGGGCCGGCCGGGGGCGTGCGGCGCCCGAAGGGGCGCGGCGCCCGGGGCGTCCCTGCTCGCCGCGCGGCGCTCGAGGCGGCCCCCCCACGCGAGTGATCCGCAGCGCTCAGGACCACCGTGCCGTGCGGGATGTGCACGGGCGGTGGACGCCGGCTGACGGCGTTTCGGGCGAGATCGAGGACGCCAGCCGGCAAGTCATCGTCGTCGACGGCGTCGTGCGGGATCCGGGCTGCCGCGCGCTCGACCGAGGCGGCGGCGCGCTTCGTCGCGATCGCTGGTTCGCGTCGATCACACGAACGACCGCTGGCGCCGTCGCCATGTCCGCTCCACGCGAACTCGGTCCAGTGGCGCGCTACGGCGGCCTTCTCGCCACATCCGCAGCCCCCCCGATCGCGTGAATCGCCGCCGCACTTGCAACTCGAGCCCGACATCGTTCAACCGCTGTACCTGCAGATGAGATCGACGCTCAGGATGGCCCACAGAGGGAACGTCGCTCCGCTGGCCGGCGCGTAGGATTTGATGAGCACCTTCAGATACGGGTTCTGGACCTGCGTCAGCGGCGTCGTCAGGTTGACCAAACCGGGGACGGTGGCCGGGGCGCCGCTGGTGATCTTCGGAAGGACCGTGTCCGAAGTCGAGGGTAGTGAGAAATCCGACGGGTCGCGGCGGCTGGGGTTGCTCTGCCGAAGCAGAATCTCGAACCCGGCTGGGGTCGTGGCGCTGATGTTGCGGGCGTGCACTCGAACCGAGGCCCCGATGAACGCGTAGCCTGCAACGAGAATCGAGGGCGCCAGCAGCATCTCCTGCGTGGTGCCGAGTGCGAGATAGCTGTGGTTGAACTCCACGTACTCGCAAACCGTGATGATGTCTCCGCCATCCATGCCGCGCCGAATCCTTCCCGCCGGCACTCGCCGGCACTCGCCGGCACTCGCCGGCACTCGCCGGCACTCGCCGGCACTCGCCGGCACTCGCCGGCACTCGCCGGCACCGTGGCAGAATGGCGCGCGCGAAGGCGGGCGTCAAGCCGCTTTTTCTGCGTAGTGCCGATGTGTCCCCGCCCGCGACGCAGTGATCGTAGGGAGCGTACGGAGGTGTACCCGCTCCGCGACGCGACCTCGCGCGGTTTGCTCGTCGCCGTCGCGATGGCGACTCCGACCCCGCCGCGCAGCGTCAGTGCATGCGTGCGACCGTGGCACCGCGTCGCTTCGCGCGGCGTGTGTCGACCGCTGCGATCGCGATGAAGGCCACGAGCAGTCCGCTGGCGATCGCGAAGGTCACGTCGGTGCCGATGGCGAGGCCGCGGCCGAGGCGGGCGTCGTCGCGGGCGTCGGTGGGGCACAGCGGGGCGTCGTCGGGGCCGACGCAGCGGCGGGCGGCGGCGCGGCTGTGCGCGAGC
>JAIBBS010000066.1 GCA_019694555.1 Nannocystaceae bacterium | reverse complement strand
CGAGCAACGACCCCGCGCCGCGCGGGCCGCCCGTGTCGCAGCCACAGCCGCCGGCGTCGTCGCCCGCGGCGCCCGAGCCGGTGCCCCCGCTGTCGTCGCCGCTGCCCGAGCCGCTCGCGCTCGCGCTGGCGTCACCGCCCGCGGTCGCCGACGCGCCGCTGCCCGAGCCGTCCGCGCCGTCGCCCGAGCCGCTGTCCGCACCACCGGTGCCGTCGCCACCGCTGGTGTCGGTGCCCGCGTCGGGATTCCACTCGTACGCTCCGACGTCGTAGCCCGCACCCCACGGCCGTGCGACGCCGTCGCGATCGTCGGTCACCGCCGCGAGCGCGACGCCCACGTCGATCGCCGCCGAGCCCTCGACCAGGTGATAGTCGTGCGCGGCCGCGTCGGCGAAGGCGTCGGGTCCGACCGACAGGCTGCTGGCGGGCGACGCGTCCGCAGGCAACGCGGCCTCGAGCACGAGCAGGTTCTCCACCACCGGTGCGCTCCAGCCCCCGCCGCCGCCGTCTTCGAACAGCTCGCCGGTGATGCCACCGCCGAGCGTCACGTTCGAGAGCTCGACGCCGCTGATGCCGTCCTCGTACCGCACCGCGTTGTCGACGGCGTAGATCACCGCGTTGCGCACGCGCGCCACCGCGGGACCGCGGAGGCGGAGCCCGAGCTCGCTGTCGGAGATCGTCACGCGCTCGAGCGTCGCGTCCACGGCCTCCTTGATGTTGAACGCCGCCTGGTTGGTGATGAAGCCCTGGAAGCCGTGCACGACCGTGTCGCGGATGACGACGCGGGGATTGGCACCGTTGCCGTCGAGATCGTCGCCGACCTTGGAGTCGAACGCGTTCTCGCCGATGGGCGTGCCGACCGCCAGGCCCGCGTCCGCGTCGTCGAGCGGCGCCGCCCACAGCAGCGAGCCCTCGACGACGAGGTTGCCCCACGCCAGCCGCGAGGGCGACAGCTGCACGCAGTCGCCCGAGACCATGCCGATCTCGGTGCGACGGATCGTCAGGTCGAACACCGAGTCACCGGTGACGCCGTGGCTGTCCTGCACGGCGCCCTCGGCATCGAGCGCGACGCAGTGGTGGATCTCGCTGTCCTCGATCAGGATGTCGGTCGAGGTCCGCAGATCGAAGCAGTCGCTGCCGGCACGCCGGACCTCGACGTCGACGAACGCGATGTGGTTGCCGCCGCCGCCGCGCACGAGATCGCCGACGCCGTAGGCACCGTCGATCACGAGTCCCTCGAAGCGGTGGTAGTCGTGATCGTAGGTGAGGCCGGTGCCGTCGGCCTGCACGATCGCGCTGCGCGATCGATCGGCGACGACCTGGATCGGCGCGTCCGCGGTGCCCGCTCGCACGGTGGTGATCGGTGCGTAGCTGCCCGCGGCAACGTGGATCACGTCGCCCGGCTGCGCCAGCGCGAGGCCGTCTTGGATCTGCTGCAGCGGTGCGCCCTGACTGCCGTCCCCACCGCCGGGCGCGCTCGCGTCGACGTAGAGATCGGCGGCCGCAGCCGCACCGCCGAGCAGCGAGGTCGCCAGCGCAGCGAGCAGCGACGGCAACGACGACGAAGACCAACACCAAGACCAGACGTGCGTGCGCGGCATCGTGGCAATCCGTTCCGCCCGCCAGTGTCCATCACGCGCGGTCGGGCGCAGCGATCCCGATGCACGCGCCCCGCGTGTGCTCGGTCGGGGAGGCTCGCCCCCGCGCGGGCACAAGGCGAACTTGCAGGGCCGTGCTGCGCGACGCGGGGGTCGAGGCGCCGCTCAGCGGGCCAGCGCGCGACGCAGCACGCAGCCGTCGTCGATCGCCTCACCGCTGCGGTACCGCGAGAGCACGCGCCGCGACTGCTCGGCCAGCATGCGCCGGACCTCGCGTCGCATACCGCGGACGCGGGGGATCGTCATCGTGTCGTACGCCGTGGTCTGGTGGCGCAGCCACGCGATGGTGGCGGCCTCGGCCCGGCGCTCGATCGGGATCCGTTGCGTGCGTGCGACCGTGCCGCTGCCCACCGGCACCGCGTGATCGGTGATCGCCTTGGCCACCAGCGCCGCGAGCTCGCGGTGCCGCGGCGCGAACGCGAGGAAGCGGTAGACCGCCGCGAAGAACGTCTCGACGTAGGCGGCCTGCGCGGCATCACGGCGGCGGCGTCCCGCGTCGAGCCGCTGCGCCCAGCGTGGGTCCTCGCGCTCGCGCGCCAGCGTCTCGCGCTCGCGCGCGATGGTCTCGCCCGGTGCCCACAGCCCCCGCGAGAACATCTTGCGGCCCTTGGGCTCGCGGATCGTCCACGTCGGCCCCGCTGCCTTCACGCGGCGCGTGAGGCCGGCATCACCGGGCGGCAACAGCTCCCAGCCCGCGGGCACCTGCAGGATCTCGCCGCTCGGGGTCCGCGGGCGATCGGGGGCGGGTCCGACGAGGAGCTCTCGGGTGCGCTCGGGCACGGGCCGAACAGTAGACGAATTTCCGTTCGATGGCGGCGACGCGACCGCAGCGCCCGCGCTCAGGGCAGCGGCAGCGACACCGCCGCCGCGGCGCAGTTCGGTCCGCACCCGGGCCCGTTGGGCGCGACGATCTCGTAGGTCGGCGCGAACTGCTGCGATGCGATCTCGGTCCCGTCGCGCGTCACGCTCACGCCCAGCTGCACGATCACGCCCAGCGTGAGCTCGATGCGCTGCGGGTGCTCGGTGAGCAGGTACTGCGCGTTGCAGGTGCTGTCGGTCACGCACGGCGGCATCGCGCATGCGCCGGGATCCTCGGAGACGGTGAAGCTGCAGTCCTCGCTGCTGCCGTCGAGGTCGAGCGCGACGCCGTAGCTGCCCGCCGGCAGCACGTCGTCCGCGGCCTCGAGCGAGAGCGTCACGCCGCTGCTGCAGCCGGCCTCGCTGCACGCGTCCATGAGCGCGCACATCTCGTTGCATCCCGGCCCCAGCGGCGGGTGCACGCTGCACGCCCACAGCCCGCCCTCGCAGGTCATGCCGTCGCCGATGGAGTTGCTGCACGGCGCGGCGCCTTCGGGGCACGGCTGGTCGCACAGCAGCTGCATCTCGTCGGGGCACAGATCGCACAGCGGCAGCTCGCCGCACACGCTGCCGGTGCTGCTGCCGCCGCCGCTGCTGCTGCTGTCCGCGGTGGTGTCCGACGATCCGCCCGTGCCGGTCGTCTCGCTCGTGCCGGTCGACTGCGCCGCGCTGGTCTCCGACACCAACGGATCGCCGCTGCCACAGCCCGGCAGCACCGACACGATCGCGAACACGAAGCCACCCCGTCGCACGAGCACGAGCGTGACACGGCGAGCGACGCGACGAAACCGCAATGCTTGCTGCGCGCCCCGAACGGTGTCAGGCGGCGGGCGCGGCGTCGCGCTCGCGCAACCACGCCTCCATGTCGCGCACCTGCGGCACCAGCTCTCGCGTGCGCGCGACGTCGCCGTGCATCTCGAATTCGGACAGCCATTCCCACATGCGCACCAGCTCCTCGCTGACGAGGCGCCGGAACAGGAACGTCGGCATCGGCAGCGCGAACGGGTTCTTGCCGCGCACGCGCCGGAACAACGCGCGGCACTGCGCCATCGGACGCACGTCGCCGACCAGCGCGATCGCTTCGCCGTACAACGCCGGACCGCGCGAGAACGCCTCGGCCGCGGCCGCACCGATGTCGTCGACGCCGATCCACTTCACCGGGCGATCGGGGCCGAGGATCTTCGGCATCATCCCCCAGCTCGCGGGCGGGAAGTACTGCTTGTCGGTCAGATCTTCCATGAAGATCGTCGGTCGCAGGAACGTGGCCGGCAGGCCCAGCGATCGGATGTGCGCCTCGATCTCGGCCTTGGACTCGAAGTGCGGCACGCCCGAGCGTCGCTCGGCGCCGGAGACCGACGCGTGCACGAGGTGCCGCACGCCGGTGCGCTTGGCCAGCTCGGCGACGCGCTTGCCGTGGCGGATCTCGCCCTCGATCCCGTTCTTGAAGAACTCGGTCACCAGGTAGACGCCGTGCACGCCCTGCATCGCGGTCTCGAGCGCGGCCGCGTCGTCGAGGTCACCCGCGACGGGCGTGGCTCCGAGCGCGGCGAGGCGCCGCGCGGCCGGCGAGGCGGGGTTGCGCGTGAGTCCGCGGACGGCGAAGCCGCGCGCGAGCAGCTGGCGGCTCACGGCACGACCTTGCGTGCCGGTGGCGCCGATGACGAGGATCGTGGGCTGGGAGTCGGACATCGCGGGCTCCTCGAGCCCGCGGCGAGGGCTGCTCGCGCGGGCTCGGATCGACCACGACCGAGCCCGGCAAAAGGATGCGCGCGTGCCTGCGATCCGGCGTCAGTGCAGCGATCGCGCGCAGCGCAGCCCGACGTTGAGCCCGGCGATCACGTCCGGCAGGCCCGAGCGGTGGGCGACGCGGACCTCGCTGGGCAGGCAGTTGTACGAGCCGCCGCGCATGACCCGGGTGCCCTCGATGGACTCGTCGACCACCGGATCGACCTCGGGCAGCGTCGACAGATCCTGCACGTAGCTGTCGTGGGTCCACTCCCAGACGTTGCCGGAGGTGTCGAACAGGCCCCAGTCGTTGGGCAGCAGCGTCGCGACCGGATGGGTGTCGCCCTGCGCGTGGAAGAGATACCAGCTGATGGTGTCGAGCAGCGGATCCGAGGTGTTGCAGATCGACATCTGCCCCGCGTACACCGCCGTGGTCGTGCCGGCACGCGCGGCGTACTCCCACTCGGCCTCGGTCGGCAGGCGGTAGCCGTCGCAGTCGTAGGCCGACAGCGAGGGCTCGCAGCGCATGCCGGCGTCGGTGCTCTCGCACGCGTAGCACGACGGCAGCCCGGCGAAGTCGGAGTACGCGTTGCAGATCGCGGCCGCGTCGTGCCACGTGACCATCTGCACCGGACAGTCGTCGCAACCGTCGTCCCACGCATGCGCCGCGCCGGTCGCGGCCTGGTACTCGGCGTAGGTGACCTCGGTCGCGGAGATCTCGAACGCGCCGGTCAGCGTCGCGTCGTGTTGGATGTCGTTGCCGCTGTTGATCGGGCACGGATCGTCCGGGTCCGCGCCCATCGAGAAGCTGCCGGGCTCGATCGCGATCCACGTGCCGGGCGCGGGGTGATCGAGCAGCATCGGCCCGTCGTCGCCGCCGCTGCTGCTCGACCCGCCGACGCCGCCGTCGCTGCTGCCGCCCCCGTCGGCGCCGCCGTCGCTGCTGCCGCCCTCGTCGTCGGCGCCCCCGCCGGGGCCGGCCTCGCTGCCGCCGCCCTCGCTGCTGCCGCCCGCACCACCGTCGCTCGGCCCGCCGTCGTCACCGACGTCGCCCGCGTCGTCGTCCGACGCCGCGGACGCCGACGCGCTCGCGGACGCGACCGCAGCGGTCCCGCCCTCGGCCGGCTCACCGGCGCAGGCGACGACGCACGAAGCCACGAGGCTGGCGACCCACGGTCGCGGTGGGATGAATCGGCACATGTTGCGGTGGCCTCCTCGAACGGCGCCTCGTGCCACCGCGACGGGTTTGGTTCCCGCGCCCGTGCGATGATCCGAGCGTTGTCCGAAGACGAGGAGGACACCGCCGAGCTGGCGGCCTGGCGCGCGGGGGATCGCGGCGCGGGCACGCGCCTGTTCCGCCGCCACTTCGCGCGAGTGCACCGCTTCTTCGTGAACAAGACCCCCGCGGTCGCCGACGATCTCACGCAGCGCACGTTCCTCGCCTGCGTCGAGCGCCCCAGCCCCATCCGCGTCGGCTTCCGACCGTACCTCTTCGGCGTGGCCTACAACGTGCTGCTCATGTACCTGCGCACGCAGGGCCGCTGGTCGGATCGCTTCGAGCTCGGCGAGGTCTCGGTCGAAGCGATGCTCGACTCGCCCAGCGTGCAGGTCGCCGGCCGCGAACGCGCCGGCGTGCTGCTGGCCTCGCTGCGGCAGCTGCCCTGCGATCTGCAGACCACCGTCGAGCTGTACTACTGGGAGGAGCTGTCGATCGAGCAGATCGCAGCCGCACTGTCGGTGCCGCCGGGCACGGTCAAGAGCCGGCTCGCGCGCGCGCGCGACGTGTTGCGGCGACGGCTGGGCGAGGCCGGCATCGCCGACGACGAGATCGAGCAGTGGACCCGCGAGCTGCGCGAGCGCGTCTCGCCGCCGGCCGACCCGGCGTAGGCGCCGCGGCTCACTCGCGCGGCAGTCGTTCGAGCCGCGCCTCGCTGTGTTGCGCGAGCTCGCCGTGGCCCTGGGCACGCTGCGCGGCGGCGAGCGCCTGCAGCGGCTGCCGCAGCAACACCGACTCCGCACCGGCGATGGCCTCGATGCCCGTGATCGCGATCGCCTGCTCGGACTCGGCCTCGGCGTGGCGGCCGGCGTCGGCCAGCACCAGGCCGATGCGGTGGTGCAGCAGCGCGACCTCGCGGGCGCTGAAGCGCGGCAGCGCGGCGATGCGCGCGAGCACGCTGCGATAGCCGCTCAGCGCGGCCTCGGCGTCGTGTTCGAGCATCCATCGCGCCTCGGTGGCCCCGATCGCTCCGTAGATCGTGGTGATGGCGTCGGGCGCACCGCTGCTGGCGATGTGCTCGAGCACGCCCAGGCCCTCGGCCACGCGGCCCGACTTCACCAGCGCGTCGCCCAGGTGCAGCCGCACGATCTGCACCCGCGGCGCGTCCTCGCCTTCGATGCGTGCGAGCGACTCGGCCGCGGGTCGCAACAGCGCGATGGCCTCGGCGTGACGACCGAGGAAGATCGCCGCGCGCGCGAGCTCGGCGCGTGCGAGCACCAGCGTCTCGGTCGAGGTCGCGGGATCCTCCTGCAGCACCTCGATCTCGCTGGCGAGCGCGTCGTACTCGCCGTGGTAGTCGAAGCGCGCGTGGGCCAGGCTCGCGCGCAGGCCCAGCAGCCGCGCGCGCTGCATCGCGTCGGGCTCGGGGATCCGCGCGAGCGCGGCCTCGGCGTGTCCGAACCACAGCTGTGCCTGCTCGAGATCGTGCAGTGCGTCGGCGTGGTGCCGCGAGAGCTCGGCCGCGGCCTTGAACGCGAGATCGTGCGCGTCCTGCTGCATCGCGAGGAAGTAGCCGCGCTCGAACGCCTCGCGCGCGCGCTCGACCTCCGGCACCAGCCGCAGCACCGCGCCGATGCGCCCCCACGCGTAGCCCTGCAGCCGCGGCGAGGCGCCGACCGCCGCCAGCGCGACCGCCTCGGTGGCTGCGACGGCCTGCTGCGGTCGACCGAGATCGAGCAGGGCCTCGGCGCGTCGCTCGGCGCGATGCACCGCCTCGACCTGCGCCGGATCATCGGACGCGAAATGCGGCGTGTCGTCGTCGCCGGCGCCCACGCACGACTGCGGCGCGGCCAGGCCCGCGATCGCGCGGTCGATCGCGTCGGGCTCGGACGGGCTCTCGCGCAGCGCCTCGACCACGGCCGCGAGCCCGTCGCGCGCGCGGCCCAGGCAGCGCACCGAGGCGGCGATCACCGGCGCACGACAGGACTCCACGCGCGCCTGCTGCCACGCGCGCGCGAACGCGTCGAGCTGCAGCGCGCTGCGATCCCACGCGTCGCGCGTGCTCGCCGGCAACGCCGCGCGGATCTCGGTGCCGACCTGCGGCCCCCACACGTCGGCGAGATCCTCGGGCAACGCACAGGCGGGCGCCGGCGCACGCGCGAGCGCGACCGCACCGGCGACGCCGCCCAGCGTCGCGACACCCAGCGCCAGCACCGGCAAGAGCCGCGGCCGCCGGGCGCGCTGCAGCGCCCGCAGCAACGCGCGCACGCTGGGCCAGCGGCCCGCGGGATCGGGCGCGAGCCCGCGGGCCAGCACCGCCCACACCCGCGTCGACGCGGCGAAGCTCCGCGGCGGCCGCGGCGGTGGACCGGCGAGCTTGGCCGCTGCGCGGCCCTCGGGCCACCGCGCGACGAACAGTGGCTCGTCCAGCAGCGCCTCGGCGGCGACGAGGCAGAAGCTCCACTGATCGGTTCGAGCATCGAGCGCGCCGCCGATGGCCTGCTCCGGCGCCATGTAGTGTGGCGTGCCCAGCACGCGATCGTGCGCCGTCAGCCGATCGCCGCCGCCCGAGCCCTGCGTCGAGCTCGCGGCCGACATCGCCGCGTCGTTCGATCGCACCAGCGGCTGGGTGTCGTCGGTGCCGAGCGAGCCCGCGTCCGAGAGGCTGCCGCGTTCGCCGGTGTCCGCGGGATCGGGCGCGCGCGCGAGCCCGAAGTCGAGCAGCCGCGCGCGGCCGTCGTCGCCGACGATCGCGTTGGCGGGCTTGATGTCGCGGTGGACCAGCCCGGCGTCGTGCGCCGCCGCGAGCCCCTCGCCCAGCGCCATCAGCACGTCGAGCACCGCGCTGGCATCGCGCGTGCGCTGCACCCACTGGTCCAGCCGCGTGCCTTCGACCAGCTCGGTGACCATGTACACGCCCGCCCGCGCCGCGCCGGTGACGGGGTCGACGTCGTAGCTGCCGCAATCGAACAGCGCGAGCACGTTGGGGTGGTTCACGCGGCCCAGCGCCCGCATCTCGCGGACGAAGCGGGCCCCGGTGATCGCGCTGGGATCGAGTCGATCCGCGAGCACCAGCTTGATCGCGACGTCGCGGCGCAGCTCGGGGTCGAACGCCGCCCACACGCTGCCCATGCCGCCGGTGCCGATGCAGCGCAGCAGCTGGTAGCGACCCAGCGTCGGCATCGGCGCGTCGCCGAACAGCGCCGCCTCGATGCGACGCTGGGCCTGGGCCTCCAACGCGCTCGCGCGCGGCGCGATGGCACGCAAGGGTGCCTGCAGGCCGTCGCCGTCGGGGTCGCGCGTGGTCGCCTGGTCGACGTCGATCGACATGGACCGCGACGCCGACCGTAGCACCGACGGGCGCGCGGCGCCGCGGCCGGATCGAGGGGGAGCACCCACGTCCGTTGGGTTGCCGGTGCCGGCGATCCGGTTCGCACCGGTGTTCGACCGCGCCACACCGGACCCGCGCGCCCGCGCCCGCGCACGTGCGTCGATCAGGCCCCGCGCCGCAGCGGCGAGGCACGTGCGGTGGGCCACAGCAGGCAGTTCTCGGCCGAGCCCGGCACGGTGAACACGTCCATGCCGTGGTCGAAGGTCTGCACGAAGACCTCGACCGCACCGTCGCCATCGAGATCACCGACCGCCGGCGCCGCGGGGGCACCGTTGCCATTGCCGTTGTCGCCCGCGCCGGGCAGCGGCACGTCGAACGCGAGCGCGCCGTCGCTGCGCAGGATCGCGAGGTGACCCGCGCCGTGGGACTGCGGTGCGCCGTAGGTGCCCAGCAGCAGCTCGGGCGCCCCGTCTTGATCGAGATCGGCGACGGTGACCTCGCTCGCGTACGACAGCGACTCGCCGAAGCGGTGATCGAAGCTCCAGCGCTCGACGCCATCGCTGCCGAAGGCATGGATCGCGCCGTCGCCCAGCGGTGCGACGATCTCGCGCAGACCGTCGCCGTCGAGATCGACCACCGTCGGCGCGGGCACACCGATCGGCGGGTAGTCGCCGTCGGGCAACATCGGCGCACCACCGCGCGGCAACGCCTCCCAGCCGCCCTTGCGCATGGCCGAGCGGCTGCCGTCGCCGTGCGCGCCCTCGAGCACCATCACCGCCCAGGCTTGGGTCTGGTAGGGCTCGTGCATCTCGACGTTGGGGATGCCGATCACCTCGTTGCGCCCGTCGCCGTCGAGATCGACGATGCTCGGTGGCGACGCGGTCCACTGCAGCCACTCGGTCCAGCTGGGGTTGGGCCACTCGCCGGTGTGCGCGTTGTAGTGATCGGCCTCGACCTGCGGATCGGCCCAGCGGATGAACTGCCCCCACGTCAGCGGCATGCCCTCGTAGCCGCTCTCGCGGTTGCTGAAGAACGGCGCCGCGTCGAGCGCGACGCCATCATGATCGAAGGCCTGGATGTTATGGTTGTCGTAGGTGACGACGATCTCGAGCGTGGCGTCGTCGTCGAGCTGCCCGATGCCGACGTTGAGACCGTAGCAGCCGTAGCCGTGGTGCCCCGCGCCGTTGCGGTCGGCGTCGTTGCCGGTGCCGCTTTCGGCGTTGTAGCGCGGCCACGCGGTCCAGCCGATGCCCGCGGGCTGGTAGGGCGAGCCGTCGGCGGCGAACACGAACACCTGCGCGCCGCCGTCCTCGGTCGCTGCGGTCTGGGTCGTGGTCGCGACGACCTCGATGGTCCCGTCGCCGTCGAGGTCCGCGGCTGCGAGCCCGCGCACCTCGGGCGGGTTGTCGGCGGTGGTGGTGTCGGCGGGCCAGCCCGCGACGATGCTCAGCGCGCCACCGTCGTAGCGATAGGCGTAGACCTCGTGGCCGCGCCCGGCGACGATCTCGAGCGTGCCGTCGCCCTCGAGATCGGCGACCACGTGCGGCGCATACACGCGACTGTCGCCTGTGCCGTCTTGCGCGCGCAGCTGCAGCGCCGCGTCGTGGACGAACACGCTGTAGAACGCCGAGACCAGCTCGCGCGCCCCGTCGGCGTCGAGGTCGACGACCACGGGCGATGCGAACCAGCTGGTCTCGGTCGGCAGGTTCGCGACGAAGCTCGGAGCCTGCAGCGTCCCCGGCGCGCCACCGGGGTCGCACGCGGGCGGGGGTGGCTCGCCGGTGTCGGTGCCGGCGCTGCCGCTCGCGCTCGCACTCGCACTCGCGCTCGCGCTCGCGCTCGCACTGCCGGCCTCGGCGCTGCCGCCATCGTCGTCGTCGGCCCCGGCGTCACCACAGGCCGCCGCGAGCACCCCCACCGCCAACAGCCGCGTGCGCATGCGCAAATCGTAGCGGCGCGCGGCGGTACGATGCGACCCCACGTCGGCGGGCCGTGATCGCGGCAGGTCCCCGCGGCACTGCCCAGGTGATGCTTCGTCCACTCCGCCTCCTGCTCGCGATCGCGCTGGCGCTGCCGTTGGCCTGGCAGGGCGTCGGCTGCCTCGGCCGTGCCTGCACCGCCATCGGTTGCCTCGACATGTTCACCTTCTCGCTGGTGCCCAGCGGCGCCCGCATCGAGGACGGCAGCTATCGCCTGCAGTGGACCGCCGACGGTGAGCCCAGCGAGTGCGCCTTCGAGGTCGCCTCGGGCGATCGATGCCCGTCGTGGGCGCGACAGATGTGCGTGATCGACTCGAGCTGCGCCGGCGTCGGCCGCGATGGCGCCATCGATCTCACGCTCGACGATCTGCCCGAGCACGTGACCTTCACCCTGCTGCGCGACCAGAGCGTGCTCGCGCAGGGCGAAGACGACCCCGACTACGACGCCTCGCGCCCTAACGGCGAGCAGTGCGAACCCGAGTGCACGCAGGGCCGCGTCGCGATCGCGGTGCCGTGAACGCGCGCGGCCGTCGTGGGAGAGCCCGCTCACGCGGAGGTGCGACCGCCGAGCCGCGATCCCCCAGCGAATTGCGCAGCGAAGCCGGGAACCCGAGCACGACTCGTGCGAACCTGCCGGGGGGTCTCGTCGCATGGCTTGCTCGCATCGATCGCTGTGGTCCGTCTGTGTGCTGGTTGCGCTCGGCTGTGGTGACGACGCCAGCAATCCCTTCGACTCGCACGGTGGCGGTGCCTCGAGCGGTTCGTCGGGCGGATCGAACAGCGGCACCACCGTGAGCACCACCGCCGCCGACGGCAGCACCGGCGGCCACGGCACCGGCGGCTCGAGCGGCGCCGCGGACAGCGGCAGCGACGACGGCGTCAAGCTCGACGTCGGCGTCCCCACCGGCGGCTTCGGCTCGTGCGACTGCGAGCTGACCAAGATCTGGATCGCGGACTACGACACCAGCACCGTGATCAAGATCGACACGCGCACGCTGGTCGCCGAGGGTCGCTACCTGACGCGCGAGGACGCGGCCGGCAACCCCTCGCGCACCTCGGTCAACCTCGCCGGCGACGTGGCGGTCGCGAATCGCCACGGCGGGCTGGTGAAGTTCTGGGCCGATCCCAGTCACTGCGTCGAGAGCAACGGCATGCCCGGGATCCAGACCTCGACCGGCATCGACGACATCTTGCCGTGGGACGTCGAGGAGTGCCGCGCCTGGTACACCGCGTTCCCGACCAGCAACCAGCGGCCGGTGGCGTGGACCTCGGGCACCAACGCGCGCGAGCCCTGCACCGCCCAGGGCGCGCAGGTGTGGACCGTGAGCTCCGCGGTCGCGGGGTTGTTCCCGGGCCTGGGCGGCGCCGGTGGTGTGATCGCATCGCTGGTCGACGGCGACACCGGTGCGGTGGTCGAGCAGGTGATGATCGACGACTTCCCCGGCAACAGCTTCGGCGCCTACGGCGGTGCGGTCGATGCCGGCAACAACCTGTGGTTCAGCCCGCTGGGCACCTTCGCGCCGGGGCTGCTCGCGCGCGTCGATCGGCAGTCGCTGAGCTACGAGCTGTACGCGATCCCGCAGGGCGTCGCGCCCTACGGCATCACCGTGGATCACACCGGTCGCGTGTGGCTGTCCTCGACGCTGGGCAGCAACGCGGCGCGCTTCGATCCCGTGGGCGAGACCTGGGACACCGTGCCCGGCTTCGGCGGCTCGGGCCTCGCCGAGGGCCCCGACGACTGGATGTACGTGTCGTCGGGCTCGAGCGTGCGGGCCATCCACGTCGACACGCTGATGCTGGGACAGACGTGGATGACCGACGAGGCGGTCAAGGGCGTGAGCTTCGACGCGGACGGCTACCTGTGGGCCACGACCTGGCGTGACCCCGAGAACCCCGACTCGCACGCGGCCGCGTTCAAGATCGACGTCTCGGACATGACCACGCTGTCGGTCTTCAACGACCTCGAGGATCCGTACACGTACTCGGACATGACCGGCAACGCGCTGGGCTCGGTCGCCTGCACGCCGCAGGGCTGAGCGCCCGGCAGCGAATGCCGACTTCCTCTCCCTCGGCTGAGCCGTGGACGAGACCGCGCTCTTCCCCACGGCTTGCCGGGGCACTGCAGCCCGCGCCGCCTCGTCACGCCGGCCGCGGCGTGTACGTGTTCACGCGCACGGCGTGCTCGAGCGCGTCGATGCGGTCGTACAGCAGCAGCAGGCGCTTGTCGCCGCGGTGCTCGACCGTACGCCCGGAGTACTTCGACGCGTCGGTGCCGAAGCCCTGCACGCGGGTCTCGCCGTGGAACACGGTGGCGCGCGCGAGGTAGATGATCGTGTCGTCCATGTGCGGGCGGTTGACCGTGAGCGACGCGGTCAGGTGGCCCAGGCCACGCTCGTCGAGCTCGGTCTCGAGCGCCTTCGCGGTGTTGAGCATGCCCTGTACCGCGACGATCGAGGACGCGACCGCGGCGGTGATGTCGACGCCGTCGCGCGAGTGCACGCCATGGCGCGTGAGCAGCTCGTAGTTCTCCTCGCCGAGATCGTCGCGGATGCGGCGGTGCACCGCGTTGTCGGGGTTGTAGTTGCCCAGGGTGCCCACGACCGCGCCGCACGCGGCCCGGGGCTCGCGCCACTTCGACTCCTGCGTGCGACCGATCGCCAGCCGCCCGTCGTGCTCGAGGCGACCGACGTGGGTCTTGAGATCGATGTTGACCAGCAGGTACGAGCCGGGGTGGCCGGCGTAGAAGCGCTTGCGGATGGGCTCGTCGAGCATGTGCGCGACGGTGACGTGCGCGAGCGTGTGGCCGTCGTCGGTGCCGCCGCCGGTCGGCGAGAACGCCTCGAGCTTGTACTCGCCGATCTCGGACATGGTCGCGAAGCGCGACGCGACCACCTGCTCGTAGGACTTGGTCGCCTCGCCCTGGTGGATGCGGTCGCCACAGTTGGTGTGCGCCAGCGTCGACATCACGCTCGGCAGCGAGAGGTCTGCGCCGCACGCGACCACGTCGTCGCCGTTGTCGCGATCACCGGCGAGCTGCAGCTCGTCGCGCAGCAGCTGCAGACCGTTGACCAGCACGTAGCGATCGCTGACGATCTCGTTGAGGTACACGCGGAACGCGTTGTGCTCCATCCCGAACTCGGCATTGAGCGACCAGAACTTCTCCAGGCGGGGCACCGCGAACGACGGATCGAAGGGCATCGTGACTCCGATGAAGTGGAAACCCTTGGTACCACGTTCCAGGGCGCCCTGCGGGCCCGATTTCACGGCTCTTCGCGGACGAAGTCCTTCCAGCGCCGCATGCCCTGTGCGAAGCGTGGGCCCAGGCCCATCGCGCGCAGCTCGGCCAGCGTGACCGGCGGCCGGCGCGGCACGAAGCCGGGCTCGCGCAGCTGCAGTGGCCAGCGGGGATTGACGATCGCGGCGCGACCGATCGCGACCGCATCGGCACCGCGCGCCAGCTGCTGCTCGGCCTCCTCGCGGGTCCAGATCGCGCCCGCGACGAACATCGCGACGTCGGCGGGCAACACCGCGCGGAACGCCGGCACCGCGAAGGTGTCGGGCCGCTTGCGCGTCGGCAGGCCCGCGCGCCACAGCGACAGGTGCAGCGCGTCCATGCCGTCGTCGGCGAGCCAACGCGCCAGCTGCAGGCTCTCGTCGAGATCGAGCCCGCGCGCGTTGCCGAAGTCCTCGGGCGAGAGCCGCACGACCACGGTGAAGCGTGCGTCGGTCGCGGCCCGCACCGCGCGGGTGACCTCGCGCAGCAGTCGTGCGCGTCCCGGCAGGTCGCCGCCGTACTCGTCGTCGCGCTGGTTCTGCTCGCGCGACAGGAACTGCGTGAGCAGGTAGCCGTGCGCGCCGTGGATCTCCACGCCGGGCAGGCCCGCACGCTGCACCCGCGCGGCCGCGGCGGCGAAGGCTGCGATCACGCGCTCGAGATCCGCGGGCGTCGCCGCGCGCACGCCCGGCGCCGCGCTCGGGCCCCACGGCAGCTCGCCGGTGACCGCGGCGTCGGCCCGTACGCCGCCGTGGAAGATCTGCATCAAGCCCAGCGCACCGCGCTCGCGCAGCGCGCCCGCGAGCCGCGTCAGCCCCGGCACGTGCATGTCGTCGAACACGCCCAGCTCACCGGGCCAGCCCTGACCGTCGCGCGTGACATGGGCCGCGCACGTGATGATCGTGCCGAAGCCGCCCTCGGCGCGCGAGCACAGCCACGCCAGCTCTTCGTCGCCGAGCGTGCCATCGTCGTGGCTCTGCTCGTTGGTCATCGGCGCCAGCGCGATGCGATTGCTCGCGCTGGCACCGGTGCGCAGCCGCAGGGGGGAGAAGAGGTCGACGTCGCCCACGCGCGCGGCAGCATAGCGCGCGCGGCCAGCCCCGCCCGCGGCCACGGGCCGGCGCCGCATCAGGCCGGCTGCAGCGAAGCCGGTCGCTGCCGCGATCGTCGGCGCGATAGGCCCAGGGTCCATCGTGCTGGCCGTTGGCACCGTCGGCGTCGATGTCGGCGTCGGCGGTGAAGTGCACGCGACCGTCGTCGTCCTCGGTGATCTCGCAACCCTGGATGGTCCCGATGTGCCTGGGCATGGCCGTCGATCCTCTTTGCGGAGAGCAGTGCACCTCGCGCGCGAGTCCGTCCGCCCACATGCGGTGCGCTGTGTCACGTCCGGGCGCACCGGCACGCGCGCGCGGCCGCGACCGCGGGCAGCGGTCACATCCCTGGCAGGGGCCGTCGATCGCGACAAACCATGCGCACTGCCGCCCTACGCCTCGTCCTCGCCTGCATCCCCCTCGCCTGCGCCCACGACGACGGCGGCGACGACGGCGGCGGCAGCAGCAGCGACGGCGGCAGCGAGGGTGGCAGCAGCACCGCCTCGACCACCGCGTCGAGCACGACCGCGGGCACCACCGCGACCACCACCGCGGGCACCACCGCGACCACCACCGCGACCACCGACGAGGGCAGCAGCACCGCGGCCGACAGCAGCAGCAGCGACGGCAGCAGCAGCGGCGGCGGGACCGTGTGCGGCGACGGCGTCGCCGACGGCGACGAGGCCTGCGACGACGGCGACACCGTCGACGGCAACGGCTGCAACAACGACTGCACGCCGTCGCTCGCGGTGCGCTGGGCCGCGGCGTGGGACGGGCCCGCGGCGCTGCTCGACACCTCGTCCGACGTCGCGTTCGCGCCCGATGGCCGCGTCGGCATCAGCGGCCGCACGACCGCGGCGGTCGGCTCCGACATGTTCGTGGTGGTCTACGACGAGCTCGGCACGATGTTGTGGCAGCAGACCCTCGATGGCGAGGGCGCCGACGAGACGCAGAGCAACTACGACGACGCGCGCGGCCTGGCGTTTCTGTCCGACGGCGACGTCGTGGTGGTCGGCTCCGACTGGGGTGTCATGGGCACCTCGGTCCGCGTCACGCGGCTCGACGACACCGGCGCGGCGGTGTGGACCCGCCGCGAGGACGACACGTTCTACGGCGGCGCGGTCGAGGTCGCGGTGTCGGCCGACGACGAGCTGTACGTGATCGGCGGTGCCTTCGGTGACGCGTGGATGGGCCACCTCAGCGCCGCAGGGGCGCTGCTGCCCTCGGAGTTCGTGCCCGGTCTGCTGTGGGTCGCGATCGCGGCGGTGCCCGGCGGCGGCATCGAGGTCGGCGGCATGGTCGGACCCGACGCCGCCGCGCGCTACTACGACGCCGATCTCACGGCTGGCGACACCATCGAGTACGCCGGCCCCGACACCGACGTGGTCTTCGGCGTCGCGGTCGACGGCACCGGCAACCTCTCGGTGCTGCTGTACCAGACCGACTACGTCGACGAGAGCTGGACGCTGCACCGCTACGCACCCGACGGCACGCTCGCGTGGTCGCAGCCCGATCCCATGGCCGCAGGCGTCGCCGTCTACGCGCTCGCGGCCGCACCCGACCAGAGCGTCGTCGTGGCCGGCATCGACAACACCCAGGACGAGCCGCTGCGACTGCGCCGCTTCGACGCCGAGGGCACGCCCATCGGCGAGGGCGGCTTCGCCCCGGCGGCCGAGGGCTACGTGCAGATCGGCGGCATCACCATCGACACCGACGGCACCGTCGCAGTCTCCGGCGGCGCGTTCCCGATGACCGGCGGCGACGCGTGGGTCACCGTGCTGAGCCCATGACGGCCACCACGGCGCGCGGCGTCAGTGCGGCAGGAACCGCACCTGCACCACGAAGCCATCCGCGTCGGCGGCGGGCTGCCACGCGGCGACGCCTTCGTGCAGCGTCGCCGCGGTGAGCGGGCCACAGCTCATCATGCCGTCGAGGAAGCACTCGGTCACGATGACCTCGTCGCCGCCGACCGAGTCGGCGTCCCAGAAGGTCACGCTGAGCACGCTCTCGGGCGCGAACATCGTCGTCCACGGCTGATCCCAGCTGGCCTGCAGCGCGTCGTCGACGGTGGCCGAGGTGAACTCGAGGTTGCCGCCGTAGAAGACCTGGTAGTAGACGTCGGCGTAGCAATCGCCCAGCCCGTCCCAGCACACCGGCGTCTGGTCGATCCACTGCTCGACCACGACGTCGTAGTCGGCCTCGAACACGCCGACGCAGTCGCCGGCCGCGACGCTGCACACCTGATCCTCGCCGCAGTCGGCGTTGAGCAGGCAGCCGCCGGCGCAGACCGTCGCGTAGTCGGCACAGCAGTCGTCCATGGTGCCGCAGACCGGATCGCAGTAGCAGGTGCCGCCGGTGTCGGGCACGCCCTCGCCGCAGTGATCCACGCACGAGCCCGGCTCGCCCACCACGCCGCTCTCGCCGGCGGTGCCGCTGCCGGTGTCGACGCCACCGCTGTCGTCGGGCTTGGCCGTGCCCCCGCCCTCGACCACACCGCTGTCGCCGCTGTCGCCTCCGCCCGCGTCGAGGCCACCGAGGTCGACGCACAGCTGCGACGCGCACACCAGGCCCGCGTCGCACTTGCCTCCCTCGAGGCACGGGCACGTCTCCGCGCCCGGCGGACACCCACCGGTCCCGCCGCTCGAGCCGTCCGCGGTGCCGCCGGTCACGTTGGGCGTGTAGTGCTCCGAGAAGCACGCCGGCAGCATCGCGCACACCAGCGCGCGACCGAGTCGGTCGAGCGCCGCGCGACGTTCGAACCTACGCGCGCCGGACACGGGCCCAGTGGAGCATGCCCGCATGCGACGCGTCAAACTGCGCGCGCGTCCGTGTGATCGCCAGCGCGCTCAGAGACCGTCAGCGAATGCTGACGGTCTCTCGTCGCGAGAGCGACCGGAAGGTGAGGGGTCCCGTGACCGGCAGCGCCGGGCACGGGGAGAGGAAGCGGAGCTTCCTCTCCATGGGCTCAGTCGGCCGCGACCGCGATCGCGAGTGCAACCGGCACACCGTCGATCTCGTCGCTGGCGACGTGGCCGCCGGCTTCGACCGTGCCTGGTGCCACGACCTCGACCGAGACCGCCAACACCTCCGCGGCCACGAGCTCGCGCAGGTTCGCATCGCCCAGCACGCTCGCCAGATCGCCGTCGGTCGAGACCACCAGCGCGATGCGCTGGCTGACCTCGAGCCCCGCGTCCTTGCGTAGGTTCTGCACGCGGTTGACCAGCTCGCGCGCGAGACCCTCGCGCCGCAGCTCCGGCGTCACGGCGGTGTCGAGCACCACGGTCATGCCCTCGCCGACCTCGGCGGCGCGACCGCCGAGCACCTCGCGCGTGACCAGGACCTCGTCGAACGCGATGCGTTCGCCGTCGAGGACGATCGCACCGTCGGCGTGCAGCCGCGCGATCGCGGCGGCGTCGAGCGCCGCGATCGCGGCGCCGACCTCCTTCATCCGCGCGCCCAGCCGCTTGCCCAGCAGCTTGAAGTTGGCCTTCACGGTGACCTTGCACAGCGCGCTGTCGTCCGCGGCGACCTCGAGCTGCTTGACGTTGAGCTCGCCCAGCAGATCGTCTTGCATCGACGACACCGCCGCGCGCACGCCCGCGTCGGGGCTCGCGATCGTGACGCCCGGCAGCGGCCGCCGCACCGGCAGCTTCTCGCGCTCGCGCACCGCCAGGCCCAGGCCGACCGCGGCGCGCACCGCCGCGACCTCGCGCTCGAGCGCCTCGTCGCGCAGCGACGCCGGCAACGCCGGCCAGCGCGACAGGTGCACGCTGGTGCCCGGCGGCACCAGGCCGGTGTCGACGACCATGCGCTGGAACAGCCACTCGGTCACGAACGGGATCACCGGCGCGATGGCCTTGGTCACCGACACCAGCACGCGGAACAGCGTGGCGTAGGCGAAGTGCTTGTCGCGATCACCGGCCTCGCCTCCGCGCGCGCGCCAGTAGCGGCGACGGCCACGGCGGATGTACCAGTTGTTGAGATCGTCGCAGATGCGCGTCAGCGCCGGCACCGCGTTGGACAGCGCATAGGCGTCGAACTCGCGCTGCAGCTCGTCGACGAACGCGACCACGCGGCTGAGGATCCAGCGGTCGAGCTTGCCCGGCGGCCGCTCGAACCCGGCCGCGTCGTCGAGCTCCGCCGGCGTCGGCGACCAGCCGTCCGCGCGCGCGTAGGTCACCAGGAAGTTGTACGCGTTGTACAGCGGCAGGATCACCGTGCGCACGGTGTCGCGGACGCCCCGCTCGGAGAAGCGCATGGGTTCGCCGCGCACCGCCGCGCTCGAGACCAGGTACGCACGCAGCGAGTCGGCGCCGTACTGATCGATCACGACCGTGGGGTCGGGGTAGTTCTTGAGCCGCTTCGACATCTTCTTGCCGTCTTCGGCCAACACCAGGCCGTTGACGATCACGTGCTTGAACGCGGGCCGGTCGAACAGCGCGGTCGCGAGCACGTGCAGCGTGTAGAACCACCCGCGGGTCTGATCGAGGCCCTCGGCGATGAAGTCCGCCGGCAGGTTGCGCTCGACGTACTCGCGCTTGCTGGCGTCGAAGGGGTAGTGGTTCTGCGCGTAGGGCATGCTGCCCGACTCGAACCAACAGTCGAACACGTCGGGGATGCGGCGCATGGTGCCGCCGGGGGTCTTGCGCGACGGGAAGGTGATCGCATCGACGCTCTCGCGGTGCAGATCGGTGAGCGACTCGACCGGGCGGCCGCACAGCTCGGCCAGCTCGGCGATCGACCCCACGCACACCACGTCCTCGGGATCGGTGTCGCAGCGCCAGATCGGGATCGGCGTACCCCAGTAGCGGCTGCGCGCGACGTTCCAGTCGCGCGCGCCACCGAGCCAGTTGCCGAAGCGACCCGAGCCCACGTGATCGGGCACCCAGTGGATCGCGTCGTTGTGATCGACCAGCCGCTGGCGGATGGGCTCGACGCGCACGAACCACGTCGACAGCGCCATGTAGAGCAGCGGTTGCTCGGTGCGATAGCAGTGGGGATACGGGTGGACGATGACGTCCTGATCCACCAGCTTGCCCTGGGCCTTGAGCATCGCCGCGATGCCCTTGTCCGCGTCCTTGACGTACTGCCCGGCGAAGTCAGTGACGCGCGCGTCGAAGATGCCCTGCAGGCTCACCGGGTTGACCAGCGGCAGGCCCTCGCGGCGACCGACCTCGTAGTCCTCTTCGCCGAACGCGGGCGCCTGGTGGACGATGCCGGTACCGGCGTCGGTCGAGACGTACTCGGCCGCGACCACGCGGAACGCCAGCCGCTTGCCGTCGCGCTCGCGCAGCTGTGCGAAGTACGGGAACAGCGGCGTGTACGGCCGTCCCACCAGCGCGGTGCCCGGCATGGTCGCGAGCACCTCGACCTCACCGAGCTTGCCCTTGGCCTGGTAGTCCGCCAGGCGCGAGGGCTCGAGGTAGGCGACCTCGCCGGTGTCCTTCACGCGGATCTTCACGTAGTCGAGCGCCGGGTGCACCGCCAGCGCGAGGTTGCTCGGCAGCGTCCACGGCGTGGTCGTCCACGCCCACAACGATGCGTCCTCGTCCTCGAGCGCGAAGCGGATCGTCAGCGACGGATCCTGCCGGCGCTTGTGGCCCTCCTTGCGCGTGACCGGGTCCTTCTCCTGGGGCCCCTGCGCGACCTCGAAGTTCGACAGCGGCGTGCCCAGGGCCGGCGACACCGGCTGCACGCGGTGGCCCTCGTAGACCATGCCCTTGTCCCACAGCGTGCGGAACACCCACCACACGCTCTGCATGAACCCGGTGTCCATGGTCTTGTAGTCGTTGTCGAAGTCGACCCAGCGCGCGAGTCGGCGCATGGTCTTGCGCCACTGCGCGGTGTAGCGCAGCACTCCGGTCCGGCACGCGCGGTTGAACGCGTCGATCCCGAGCGCTTCGATCTCGGCCTTGCCGTGCACGCCGAGCTCGTCCTCGGTCAGGCTCTCGATCGGCAGGCCGTGGCAGTCCCAACCGAAGCGGCGCTCGACCGCGAGACCGCGCATCGACTGGTAGCGCGGCACGATGTCCTTGATGGTGCCGGGGAGGATGTGGCCGTAGTGCGGCAGACCGGTCGCGAACGGCGGGCCGTCGTAGAACACGAACGCCGGCAGATTTGTGCGACCTGATGCCGCATCGGCGCCGAGCCGCAGGCTCTGCCCCTCGATGTCGTGGGCATCCCAGAAGGCCAGGATCCCCTCCTCGAGGCGCGGCAGATCGAGCTCTCGGGGCGCCGCCGCGAAGGTCGACGCGTCGCGTTCAGACTGTGTCATGGCTCGCAGGTCCCCTCGCCGCGGGCGGTGGCCCCGCGGCGAGCAGGTGCAAGGCTTGGCGAGGGTCCGCCGTCCGGTCAAGTCGCGGCCGCGGCCACACGTACGACCGCGTAGCCGCGGCGCAGGCAGCGGTCCCACGCAAATTGCCCACGCACGGGCGCGGGGGTATTCTCCGAACCGTTCAGGAACTGCCCCGATGAAGCGCCCGACCCACGCCTTGATGACCGCCTACCTCGTCTCGATCGCCGGCAGCGCCGTGGGCATGACGGGTTGCAACGGAAACGAAACGGACAACGGCTCGTCCGCCAACAAGCCCTTCCGCGACAAGTGGCGCGTGGAACACGAGGGCGAGTTCAAGGCCCTGGACGACGAGGGCAACCCCGCGATCCAGAACATCCTCATCGGCAACATGCTGGGCTCCGCGGACAACTTCATCAACCGCGGCGACGTGATCGTGAAGTTCGACGGCGAGCCCGACACGATCAAGATCGAGTTCCGCCGCTTCACCTTCTCGACCGACGAGGAGGCCGCCAACGAGGTCTTCGACAAGCTGCAGCTGTGGGCCTACAACGCCAACACCGGCTCGCCCAAGAAGCCCGCGGACATGGAAGAGGACGCGCGCTGCGGCGGCGAGAACGCCGACGGCGAGCCCTACCCCTGGCAAGACGGCTGCGCGATCTTCGTCTACTACGACGGCATGTCGCAGCTCAAGCGCGCCGGCGTCGACATCCGCGTCACGCTGCCGCCCGACTACCACCAGGACGTCTCGATCGAGACCGCGGACAACGTCGAGGAGTTCAGCTACCCCAACCGCGGCAACGTCTGCGTCGAGGGCCTCGCGGCCACCGTCGACGTGCAGATGCAGAGCGGCGAGGCCTACGTGATCGCCAACCCCAGCGAGGTCGCGGGCCAGCTCAACCCCTACCCCAAGTGCCCCGAGGACCTGGTCCAGATGTGCGTGGAGTTCCAGGACCTGATGACCATGGAGCCCGCGGCGTGGGACAAGGACTGCCCGTGCATCAACCAGGGCTACGAGCCCGGCACGGTCAAGGTCACGGCGCTCAAGCCCGCGTCGGCCAACATCACCGTCGACCTGCCGGCCTCGCTGTGGACCTCGTTCCGCGCGGAGAACACCGGCAAGAACGAGCTGTCGGGCAACCACTGCGACGCCACCATCGATGGCTTCGCGGAGTCCGCGATCGCGTACAAGGACAACGACGCGAACAAGCCGTGGCTGCGCTCGGGCGCGATCAACGTCCCGCCCGCGGCGCTGGCCGGCGGCTTCTTCGTGAGCCTCACCTCCGAGGGTTGCGAGCCGGTCGCTGCGGTCGAGTCGCCTGGCGACTGGGATCCGAACGGCGGCGATCCCGAGACCGAGCTGCGCGGCAAGACCGAGGTCTGCAGCGGCTGCCTCGCGGGCAAGAGCTGCGAAGACCTGCTCCCGGGCGGCTGAGCCTCCCGGTCGGAGCGTGGCTGCGCCGAGGCGCGCGATCGCTCGCGCGCCTCTGCTAGCGTGATCGCAGGATGCGGGCGCGGCGACATCGTGCGTGCGCGGGCGTGGTGCTGCTGGCCAGCTGCTACGCCGGCCTGCCCGCCGCGGACACCGATGGCGACCTGGGCCAGGCGACCAACTGGCAGATCCCCGGCAGCCACGACGCCAGCGCGAGCCTGACCGACGGCGGCTCCGCCAGCGCGACGGCGGGCTCGGCCTCGGCCTCGGCGAGCGGCGATCCGGTGACGACCGATCCGGTGACCACCGATCCGGTGACCACCGATCCGGTGACCACCGATCCCGTCACCACCGATCCCGTCACCACCGATCCCGTCACCACCGATCCGGTGACCACCGACGCGAGCACCACCACCGACGCGGGCACCACCGACGCGAGCACCACCGACGCGAGCACGGGCGCAGGCACCACGACCGACGCGAGCACCACCACCGATGCGAGCGCGAGCTCGAGCGGCGGCGGCAGCACCGGCGGCCTGCCGAGCTGTGGCGATGGCGTCATCGATCTCGGCGAGCAGTGCGACGCGGGCGGCGAGTCGCCCAGCTGCGACGGCGACTGCACCTACCCGATGTGCGGCGACGGCCACCTCAACCTGCTCGCCGGCGAACAGTGCGACGACACCAACCAGAACCCCGGCGACGGCTGCTCGCCCAACTGCCTGCTCGAAGGCCAACCGATGCCGTGATCGCCCGCGGTCAGCTCGGCCGCGGCTCGGGTAGCCCGGGCGGCAGGCGCTCGACCAGCACCGCGCCACGGATGTGACGCACGTCGCCGCGCAGCGTGCCCGCGCGCCCTCCCACCTGCACCACCTGCGCGCCGCGGCTGGCCGCGGCGTTGGCCGCATCGATGGCCTGCTCGGTGGTGCACGCGACGATGCAGCACATCGGGCCCACCCGCGGCAGCTCGGGCAGCGGCCACGGCGTCGCGAAGGCGGCGGGCGCGAGGTAGATCGCTTCGCCGTCGGCGTGCTCGAGCTCCGCACCGGCGCACCACGTCGCGACGCCGGGCGCGGTCGACCACGCCGCGTGCGCGACCAGGAACGCATCGCGCGTGGGTGCGTCGACCGGGCCCGCGAACGAGCGGGGATCGTCGGCGGGCCCCAGCTGCGCGCCGACCCACAGGCGCTGGATCTGTCGCTGCAACCGCTCGACGTTGCCGGCGGCGTAGACCACCTGCACGCCGCGGGGATCGAGGCCGCTGCGCCGCAGGCACGTCCGCGCGAGCACGTAGGCGGCGAGCTCGTGATCGGCGTCGGCGTCGATCCACGCCACGCGGCGCACCGCCGCCGCGACGCCGACGCGCGGCCACGTGGTGGGATCGCCGGGATCGATCTTCGCCGCGCGCTGCGACGCGGACAGTCCGCTGGCCGACGCGCCGCTGCCCGTGCCCACCGGCTCCGCCGGCGTGGGCAGCAGCGTGAGCGTGCCCGGTGGCAGCTCGGCGCTGGCCTCGGCCAGAAGCGCCGCGGTCGAGCCGCACGCGCCGGCCTCGGCCTCGTAGGCCACGCGGCGCCCGGCCACCAGCAGCGCCCAGACCGCGTCGAGCGCCTCGAGCGGCTGCGTGCGCCACTCGGCGATGCGTGCGGGCACGCCACCGCGATCGAGCACGCGCGTCGTCGCGATCGCGTCGAGCCGGGCCTGCGCCGCGCCGATCAGCTGCTCGCGATCCCACGCGACCAGGTGCAGCGAGCGCGCGAGCTCGGTGCCGATGTCGTCGGCGTGCAGCGCCAAGCGCTCGCCGAAGCTCGCGAGCGCCCGGCGGGCCAGGGCCGAGGCGTCGTCGCGCGCAACCGAGGACATCGCGGTCCGCTACTTGTTGAACACGTACAGCGCCGCGACCGACACGCCCACGCCGATCGCGACGCCGGCCACCACCGCGATCGCGACGATCTTGCTGCTCGAGCCGCCACCGTTGCCGCCATCGTGCACCGCCGGCGGCTCGGTGCGCTCACCGTCGGTCGCGGTGCCGTTCTTGAGCAGCTCGACGTCCTGGTGCCGCGGCGGCACGCGCCCGCCCAGGCGGCGCGAGATCTCGCCGAGCTTCTGGATCAGCTCGTCGAAGGTGGGCCGCACGTCGGGCCGCCGGCTCATCATGCGGCGGCACAGATCCGACAGCTCCTCGTCGAAGCCGGCGATCTCGAGCTTGAGCTGCGGTCGCTCGGCCTTGAGGTGGCGACGCACGACCGCGGTGTAGTGGTCGTCCTGGCCGCCCTTGCGGAACGGCGGATGACCGCTGCACATGTGATACATCGAGCAGCCCAGCGCGTAGACGTCCGCGCGCGCGTCGACCTCGTCGCCCATCGCCTGCTCGGGCGCGAGGTAGTCCGGCGTGCCGACGAACACGCCGGTCGCGGTGATCGACAGGTCCTCCTGCAGCGCCTTGGCCAGGCCGAAGTCGGTGACCTTGACGATGCCGGCGGTGGTGACGACCAGGTTCGACGGCTTGACGTCGCGGTGGACCACGCCGGCGCGTTGCGCCTCGGACAGACCCACGGCCGACTGCCGGATGATCTCCGCCGCGTCCCCGGGGTGCAGCGGGCCACCGCGCTTGAGCGTGCCGCCGATGTCCTCGCCGTCGAGGAACTCCATCGCCAGAAACGGCCGCCGCTCGTGCTCGCCGATGGCGTAGATCTGCACGATGTTGGGGTGGTTCATGGCCGCCAGCGCGCGGCCCTCCCGGAGGAACCGGGTCTTGAACTCCGTGGACTCCCGGTGCTTTGCGCCCAGGATCTTGAGCGCGACGCGGCGCCCGAGCTGATCGTCCACGCCCTCGAACACCTCGCCCATCGCGCCCTTGCCCAGCAGGCGCAGAACGCGGAAATGGCCGATCTGTTCGGGGACGGGCCCAGACATCGCCACGGCGGAAGCTAACATGGAGGGCGGCGCAGCCGCTAGGTTGCCCGCGCGGGTCGACGGCCCGCCAGGGCCGCGACGACCCGGTCCCGAAGGCGGCCTGGCCGGGCCCCGGCCGGACGCTCGCGACAGGCCCGTCAGAGCTCGCCGGCGGGGTTCTCGAAGCGGGTGTGTTTGCCGACGAAGGTCAGATGCACGGTGCCGGTGGGGCCATTGCGCTGCTTGCCGATGATGACCTCGGACTGACCCTCGACCGCCTTCTTCTTCTCGTCGTCGGTCATGTACCGCTCCTCGCGGTAGATGAACATGATGACGTCCGCGTCCTGCTCGATGGCGCCGGACTCGCGCAGATCCGACAGCTGCGGCCGGTGATCCGCGCGGCTGTCGACGCCGCGGTTGAGCTGCGACAGCGCCAGCACCGGCAGCTGCAGCTCCTTGGCGATGGCCTTGAGCCCGCGGGAGACCTCGCTGATCTCCTGCTCGCGCACGTCGTAGCGGCCACGACCACCGCGGCACAGCTGCAGGTAGTCGACCACGATCAGGCCCAGCGGCGGGCGCTTGGACTCGCGGCCCTCGGGCGGGGGCGGGAAGATCTGGCGGTCCTGCCGGAACCGACGCGCGCGCGCACGGATCTCGAGGATCGTCGGCGCGGCGCTGTCGTCGATGAACAGCGGCGCACGGTAGATGCGGTCCGCGGCGCGCACGAGCTCGGCGAACTCCTGCTCGATCAAGCGGCCGCCGCGGAGCTTGCCCGCGTCGACGCGGGCCTCGGAACACAAGATGCGCTCGATGAGCTGACCCGCGCTCATCTCGAGGCTGAAGAACAGCGTCGGGAACCGCGACGGCCGTTCCTCCTCCGGCAGGTGCATGTGTCGCATCTGCGTGATGCAGGCGTGCTGCGCGAAGTTCAGCGCCAGCGCGGTCTTGCCCATCGAAGGACGCGCCGCGAGGATGATGAGATCACCCGGCTGCAGCCCGCCCGTCATCTCGTCGAGCTTGGTGAACTGCGTCGGCACGCCGGTGATCGGGTTCTTGAGCTTGGCGCGCTCGGTGATGCTCTCGAACACGCCGTGGATGAGGTCCTTGGCCGAGCGGTAGCTGCCCTGGCGGCCGCGCTGGTTGACCTCGAGCAGGCGCTTTTCGGCGTTGTCGATGAACTCGTCGACGTCGGGCAGCTCCTCGCGGCCCTCCTCGGCGATCTCCTGCGCCGCGACGACCAGGTTGCGCACCGCCGCCGACTGCCGCACCAGCTCCGCGTAGGCGCCGACGTTGTGGCTGCTGGCGTAGCGATCGGCGAGCTTGGCCAAGCCCTCGAGCCCGCCGACCAGGCCCAGCTCGTCGGCCGCGCGCAGCTGCGACTCCAGCGTGACCAGATCGACCGGCTGTCCGCGGTCGGACAGCTTGACCATCGCGCGGTAGATCGCGCGGTGGGCAGGCACGTAGAAGTCGTCCTCGCCGATGATCGAGGCGACGTCGCCCAGCGCGTCGTTGCGCAGCAGCACGCCGCCGAGCACGGCCGACTCGGCTTCCTTGTTGTGCGGCAGCGGGCGCGACACGGGCCGCCCAGTGTACCAGCGCGGCGCGGGCGGACCAGCCCGCGCCAGGCCGCGGCGGCGCGCGCGTCGGGCATGGTCGTGCACGAACGCGAAGCGGCCACCGGCGAGCGAGAGGCTCGCGGGTGGCCGCGACGGTGGCGCGTGCTCGCGCGTCAGATTCCGACGACGGTGACCTTGATGGTCGCCTCGATGTCGCCGGCGAATCGCACCACGACCTCGTGGGCGCCGACGGTGCGGATCGCCTCGGGCAGCTGGATCAGCCGCTTGTCGATCGACACCTTCTGCGTCTCGAGCGCTTCGGCGATGTCGCGCACGCCGACCGAGCCGAACAGCTTGTCGTCCTTGCCGACCTTGCGCGCGATCGAGACGCTGATGCCGCGGAGCTGGTCCGCGAGCTTCTGGTGCTCGGCGCGGACGCGCTCGAGCTCGCGCGCGATGGCACGACGATGATGATCGTGCTGCGCGATGTTGCCGCGGGTCGCGAGCAACGCGAGGCCCCGCGGGATCAGATAGTTGCGACCGTAACCGGGCTTGACCTTGACGACGTCGCCGGCGTTGCCGAGCTTGTCGACGTTCTTGGTGAGGATGACTTCCATGGCACTGGTCCTTGTCGCTGGCTTCAGCCCGAAGTGAACGGCAACAGCGCGAGCATGCGCGCGCGCTTGATCGCCTGGGTCAGCTGACGCTGCTGGCGGGCGGTCAGGCCCGAGATCCTCGCCGGCACGATCTTGCCGCGGTCGGTGAGGAAGTTCTTCAGCATCTGCGGATTCTTGTAGTCGATGACGAGATCCTTCATCTCGGCGATGTTGAAGCGCTTGCGCGAGCGACCCTCACGGTCGCCACGCTCGCCCCGGTCACGATCGCCGCGATCGCGGTCCTTCGAGTCTCGGAAGTCGTCTCGCATGATCAGTTGTCTCCCTCGGCGTTGAATTCCTCTTCACCCTCGAACACGTCGGGGCGCTCGCGACGCGACTCGCTCGCGGCCTCGCGCGCAGCCGCCTCGGCTGCGGCCTGGCGCGCCAGCTCGTCGGGATCCGGACCGGGATCGGTCGCAGCCTCGATCAGCTCCTCGGTGACCTCGCTGGGACGCGCCTCGGGGTCGACGTCCTCGTCGACCAGCACGGTGTAGAAGCGGACGATCTTGTCCGACAGACGCATGTGGCGCTCGAACTCCGCGACGACGTCGGAGCCGCCGAGGTAGCGCCAGTAGAGGTAGATGCCCTTGCGGCAGTGCGCGATCGGGAACGCGAGCACGCGCGTGCCCCAGCTGTCGAGCTTCATCAGCTTCGCGCCGCGGGAGCCGAGCACCTCCTGCATGCGCGCGATGATCTCGCCGATCTCCGGTCGCGACGTCTCCGGACGGAGGATCGTGACGGTCTCGTACTCGCGTTGGGTACCGATGCGAGCGCGCTGCGAGACGACGCGCCCGTTCGTGATGGGCTTGGACATGGGTGCTCCCTGTGGACGTTCGGCCCCCGCGAGCCGCGGGAGCAAGGAGTGACGTTGTCAGCCGCGGGCGGAGGATCCGTCGCGGGGGCCGATCACGTACCCGAGGCCGCCGGCGGGCGCAAGCCCGCGCTCGGCCGGTGGGTCGCAGGGCCGGTCATCGATCGGTCACGGCCGGCGGTGCCGCAGACCGGCGCGGCCGCGACGCGCGTGCGAAGCAGCATGAACCGCCTGCTCGCCCTGCTGCTGCTCTCGTCCGCCTGCACCGCCGCCGCCTCCGCGCCGCAGCCGCGCGACGAAGTCCGGCCCACCCCCGCGGCCCCGCCGGCGCCCGCGATGGCGACCCTGACCGCGGCGGCCGGCTTCGACCCCGCGCTGCTGTGCCGCTCGATCTCCGACGCCGAGGCGTCGCTGCAGGCGCGCGGCCTGACGGTCGGCGAGTTCGGCGACACCGAGACCGACCCACCGCGTCCCAGCCGCGTGGGCGACATCGAGTACCGCTTCGGCGGCGAGCGCCGCCTGGCGGTGGTCGAGCTCTCCGCGCGGCTGTCCGCGCTGGGCCCGGTGACGCTGGGCCGCAGCACCGTGCGCGTGGACGCGACGCTCGAGTCGATCGCGGCCGGGGGCATCGCCGGCTGCGGCGCGCTCGAGATCCTCGAGGGCGGCAACCGTGTGGTGTGCGAGGCCGGCGACGCGACGCTGACGTTCTCCCGCGGGGGCCCGCTGGCCGACGCGCCGATCGAGGTCTCGCTGTCGCGCAGCTGCGGCTGAGCGAAGGCGCCGCAGGCCGCCTCGCTTCAGGCTGGTTTCAGCCTGGCCTGCGAGGCTGGTGCGATGCGATCGCCGCACCGTGCCCTCGGAGTGCTTGGATTCGCGCTGCTGGCTGCGTGCTTCGGCGAAGCGCCGCAGGCCGACGAGACCGCGGACGGCGGCAGCAGCGAGGGCACCAGCAGCTGCGCCCCGGTGGAGCAGCCGATGCCGCAGGTGGACTGCCCCGCGATGTGCAACGGCGGGTGCGCCGAGAACGAGTGCCAGATCCTCTGTCGCCCCGATCAGAGCTGTGCCGACGCGACCCTGGTCTGCCCCGAGGCGTTCGCCTGCGACGTCGACTGCGAGGGCGAGGGCGTGTGCAGCGGCCTGACGCTGACGTGCGGCTCCGACTTCGCGTGCTCGCTGTCGTGCTCGGGCGCCGACGCGTGCGCGAACGCGGAGCAGCGCTGCGGCTTCAGTGAGTGCTCGATCGAGTGCGGCCCCGATCCGAGCAGCTGCGCCGGCACCAGCGTGCGCTGCAGCGAGGGCGCGTGCCTGGCCGAGTGCGCCGGCACCTCGGTGCCGTACCTGGATCGCTGCGAGCAGGCCTGCGAGTGCGGGGCCTGTTGAACGACGCGCGCGCCACAAACGACCGCGCCCCGCGAGGCCGGAGCCAGCGGGGCGCGAACGCGTTCGCGGAAGCGAAGCGGATCAGTGCAAAAACGGCGCGATCACGACCGCGACGATCGACATCAGCTTGATGAGGATGTTGAGGCTCGGGCCCGCGGTGTCCTTGAAGGGGTCGCCGACGGTGTCGCCGATGACGGCGGCCTTGTGGCGGTCCGAACCCTTGCCGGTGTTGACCTTGGGGTCGAAGTCCTTCTTCTGCTCCTCGACCTGCTTCTTCGCGTTGTCCCACGAGCCGCCGGCGTTCGACATGAAGATCGCGAGCATGACGCCCGAGACCAGTGTGCCGGCGAGCAGACCACCGAGCGCCTGCGGCGACCAGAAGCCCATCACGACCGGGGTCACCAGCGCGAGCAGACCCGGCGCGATCATGCGCTTGATGGCGGCCTGCGTGGAGATGGCCACGCACTTGGCGACCTGCGCGTCCTTGGTGGCCTCGAAGATCTGCTCCTCTTCCTCGGTGGTCAGATCGCGCTCGTCCTCTTCGGCCTTGCGCACCAGCTCGAGCGCGGGGCGCAGCTTGGGGATCTCGCGGAACTGGCGGCGGACCTCCTGGATCATGTCCATCGCCGCCTCGCCGACCGCCTTCATGGCGAGCGCCGAGAACAGAAACGGCATCATGCCGCCGATGAGCAGACCGATGGTGACCTGCGGGTCGGTCAGGGTCATCGGCTTGTCGTGCAGCGCGATCTCCTGGTAGCCGGCGAACAGCGCCAGGGCGGCGAGCGCGGCGGAGCCGATCGCGAAGCCCTTGCCGATGGCGGCGGTGGTGTTGCCGACCGCGTCGAGGTTGTCGGTGCGACCGCGGACCTCGGGCGGCAGGTTCGACATCTGCGCGATGCCGCCGGCGTTGTCCGAGATGGGGCCGTACGCGTCGACCGCGAGCTGGATGCCGGTGGTCGAGAGCATGCCCAGACCGGCGAGCGCGATGCCGTAGAGGCCGGCGTAGGAGTTGGCGAAGTAGATCGCGGCGGCGATGCAGAGCACCGGCGCGGCGGTCGAGCGCATGCCCACGCCCAGGCCCGCGATGATGTTGGTCGCGGGACCGGTGGCCGACTGCTGCACGATGCCGTTCACGGCCGGCTTGTGCTTCGAACAGTAGTAGTCGGTGATGAAGCCGACCGCGACGCCCGCGGCCAGACCCGCGGCCATCGGGATGAACAGCGACATCGTCGTGAGCGCGGTCTTGTCCATCATGATCGGGTGGCCGCCGTTTTTGGCCATGCCCACGAAGTAGTCGATGATGAAGTAGGCCAGCACGACCATCACGACCGCGGCGCCGGTGGAGCCACCGTTGAGCGCGGTCTGCGGGTTGCCGTCCTCGGTGGTCTTGACGACGTAGGTCGCGGCGACCGAGACGATGACGCCGACGGCGGCGAGCACCGCGGGCAGCATCACGGCCTCGAGGCGACCCTGCGCCAGCGTCACGCCGATGACCATCGCGCCGACGATCGCGGCGATGTACGACTCGAAGAGGTCGGCGCCCATGCCGGCGACGTCGCCGACGTTGTCACCGACGTTGTCGGCGATGGTCGCGGGGTTGAGCGGGTGATCCTCGGGGATGCCCGACTCGACCTTGCCGACCAGGTCACCGCCGACGTCGGCGGCCTTGGTGTAGATGCCGCCGCCCACGCGCGCGAACAGGGCGATCGACGAGGCACCCATCGAGTAGCCGGCCAGCAGCTGCACCACCTGGTACAGCGCGGTCTTGTTGGCGGCGACCGACTCGACGTTGGCGCTGGCGTTGAACTGGGCGTTGAACACGACCATCAGCACGCCCAGGCCCAGCAGGCCCAGACCGACGACGCTCATGCCCATGACCGCGCCACCGCGGAAGGCGATGATGAGCGCCGGTGCGAGGCCGCGCCGCGCCGCTGCAGCGGTGCGCACGTTGGCCTGCGTGGCGACGCGCATGCCGAAGTAGCCCGATGCGGCCGAGCAGCCGGCACCGGTCACGAACGCGAGGCCGACCAGCGGCGACGATCCGGCGGAGACGTTGAGCATCACGAGCAACGCGGCCACCGCGAGCACGAACACCGCGAGCACGCGGTACTCGGCTGCGATGAAGGCCATCGCGCCCTTGAAGATCTGCTCGGCGATCGTCTGCATGCGACGGTCACCGGGGTCTTGCTTGCCGATCCAGGAGGCCGTCACGTACGCGTACGCGAGGCCGACCAGGCCGGCGGCGGGGATCATGTAGAGGAGCGTCTGGGTGTCCACGGAAGTTTGCTTTCTTCGCAGCGGGCGACCGGCCTTCACCGAAGCGGCCGATCACCCGTGGCGCGCGCGGCACGACATACACGCAAAGGTGGCCCGATGGGAAGGGGCCCGGCGTCGCGTGACGGCGCCCGAGCGCACGCTCGATCGCACATGCGCGCGAACTTCTGGGACGGGCACCGACGTAAGCGGCGCCACGGCTCGCGGGCTCACCCGCGAGGGTTCGCGCCGTTGGTGGCCTGCATCGCGCCGGCCACGCCGTCCCGCAGGATCGCGGTGATCGCCGCCTGCGCCCGCGCGAGCATGTCGGGCAGCTCGATGCTGCGCTCGGCGGGGCCGAAATCCGAGAGCACCCAGTCGGCGACCTCGCCGTGCGTGGGCCGGCCGACGCCGATGCGGACGCGCACGAAGTCGGCCGAGCCCAGGGCCGGGATGATGTCGCGCAGGCCGTTGTGGCCGCCGTGCCCCCCGCCCTGCTTGACCGCCACGCGCCCGAGCACGAAGTCGATCTCGTCGTGCGCGACGATCACCTTGGCCGCGGGCACGTGGAAGAACTTGGCCGCGGCCGCGACCGCGGCGCCCGAGCGGTTCATGTACGTCTGCGGCTCGAGCACGACCACGCGGCCGTGCGGGGTCGCGAGCGTCATCGTGCGGGCGTTGAACTTCTCGCGCCACTCGTCGGCGCCGGCGGTGGCGAAGCCATCGGCCCAGCGCTCGACCGCCATGAAGCCGACGTTGTGGCGGTTGCCCGCGTACTTGGCCCCGGGGTTGCCGAGGCCCACGAGCAGCCATGGCGCCGCGTCGTTCATGGCGGGGGCCAGGCCTGGCCGCTACTTCTTGGCCGGGGCCTTCGCAGCGGGGGCCTTCGCGGCGGGGGCCTTCGCGGCGGCAGCCGGCGCGGCCTTGCCACCGGCAGCGGCCGCGGGCTTGCCACCGGCAGCCGGCGCCTCGTCCTCGGTCTTGGCGCGGGCGAGGTGGCACAGCGCGAGCGTGAGCTCCGCGGGCTCGTCGAGGCGCGCGTCGGGCAGCTTCACATCCTTGGTCTTGATGCTCTCGCCGTTGTCGAGCGGCGTCACGTCGAGCACGACCTCGAACGGCATCGACGCGGGCTTGGCCGCGACGCGCACGTTGCGACGCGTGACGTCGACTCGACCGCCCTTGACCGCACCCGCGGCGCGGCCGGTCACACGCACCGGCACCGAACGCACGACCTCGCGCTCGGGGTCGACGCGCATGAAGTCGATGTGGATGACCCCGTTGGTCAGCGGATCACGCTGGATGTCGGCGATCATGCAGCGCTCGATCCGGGTGGGCTTGCCGGCCTCGACCAGCGACAGCTGGAAGAAGGTGTTGAAGCCCATCTTGGGATCGCTCGCGCGACCGTAGGCCAGCGGATCGATGCCGATCGAGACCGCGTCGCCGCCGTGACCGTAGATGACCGCGGGGAACTTCCCTTCGCGACGAAGACGACGCACGCCGCCCTTGCCGTCGGGGGTGCGGACCGAGACCTCGAGGTTGCCGTAGCTGCTGGACATGGTTGGATGCTCCTTGGCCCACGCGGCGCTCGGCCGGCGGGCGGTGCGGGTTTCGGCCAGGTCCCGCCGGTCCGCGGGGTCGCGGACAGGCGCTTCGCCGCCGAAGCTCCCGAGTGGACGCGGGCGAGCCCGCGCGGGCGATCGTGTAGCCGCGGGCGCCCGGCGGCGTCAAGCCCGGTGCCCGCGGGGCCGGCCGCACCGCGGTGCTACGCAGGACGCCCGATGGCCGCCCGGGCCGGCCGCGGCGTACCGTGATCCGATGCGCAGGCACCCGTGGGCGCTGACGATCGCGTTGCTGGGTTGCCGCCACGACGACGCGGCGCACGGCGGCACCGAGGGTAGCTCGGGCGCGGTCGACACCACGGCCGCGACCAGCTCCGCGGCCGACGCGGGCAGCTCGGGCGCGGACGAAGGCAGCAGCGGCAGCGACGGCACCACCACCGGCGCGCCCGACGAGCCGCCACCGACCACGGTCTCGCGCGCGGCCGTGCTCGCCGACATCGGCGCGCCGCAGCTGGTCGCGGTGCGCAAGAGCCCGACGCAGCTGGGCGATGCGACGCAGCAGGATCGATGCATCGCGCTGCTGCCCCAGCTCGCGGGGCTGCCGTTTCTGGGCAACGCGTACACCTGCACGATCTTCCATCCCAACGTGCTCGACGCGCTGCCCGATCCGCAGCAGCGACGCACGTACTTCGCCGCCGGCTTCGAAGAGGTGCGCACGATGATCGGTGCCGAGCACGTCGGCAGCCGCCGGCTCACGCTCGAGATCGGGCTCGATCTGCTCGACGCCGAACCCCAGCGCGTGCACGACTACCTCGCCGCGATGCTCGAGGGCGCACGCGCGGCGCGGCTGCCGGTGATCGTCAACCTCGATGCGGTCAACTGGTGGAGTCGGCGGCCGGATCTGTGGAACTTCTTCGATCCGGCGCAGCCCGGCTACGATCCCGCGAACCTCGACAACGTCGAGTGGATCGGCCAGACCGGCGACGGTGCGCCGCAGGTGTTCTGGCGCAACTGGGGCTCGCAGATCCGCGTCGCCACGCCGATCCCCAACCTGTCGTCGCCGAAGCTGCGCGCGGCGATCGGCGAGGTGCTCGACGACGTGCTGCCGCAGCTGGTGGCGCTGCAGCGCGAGCTGGCCCACGACGAGCAGTACCTCTTCGGCGGCGTCATCATCGGCACCGAGCTGTCGATCGGCGTGAACCACTACTACTACGCCGATGGCAACGCGCGGCTGGCCGAGGATCCCGCGTGCGATCCGGGCCTGCCGCTTTCGCCCGGCTGTCCCGGCGGGGGTCCGTGCGGCGCGTACAACCACGGCCAGTGTCCGCCCGACTTCGCGAGCTCGCCCAGCGGCGGTGCGATGCAGGTGGGTTGGCACGGCGCGCTCGATCTGGGCCTGAGCGTGCCGCCGGGCCGCGCCGAGCTCGACGCGATCGTGCACGACTACGTCGCGTTCCTCGCGGCGCGGATCACCGACGCGGGCCTGCCCGCGACCAAGATCTACAGCCACACCGGCGGCACCTTCGGCGCCGCGGGCCCGCACGGCTACGAGGCGGCGTACGTGCCGTCGGTCGTGCCGGGCTGGTCGATGTACTTCGGCGGCGCGACCGATCCCGCGGCCTCGATCGGCGAGTACGTCGAGGCCAACGACGATCGCCGGGTGTTGCCGTGGGCGAGCCCGGAGTGGTTGCCGTTCGATCCCAGCGGCGGCGCGACCGCAGACGCGTGGCAGACCGCGATCGAGGACTCGCTGGACTACCGCAACAACCGCATGATCTCGGTCGCGAACTGGGAGGGCATCTCGGTCGCGGGTGCGGCCGTGGCGGCACTGGGCAGCGTGATGAGCTCGCCGCGCGCCGATGCCTGCGCCGTGATCGCGCGCGAGGTCATCGGCCAGGCCGACACCGCCGACGGCGTGCGCCTGCGGCTGTCCGACGGCACGCCCGATGGCGCGACCTACTTCACCGCGTCGAGCTCGCCGGTGCTCGGAGCCACCGGCACGCTCGCGACCATCGACACCGTCAACGCGATGCTCGAGCCGGGCGCGACCACCCACGACGTGCCGTTGCCGCCGGCGGGCCAGACCACGTGGGTGCAGGTCGTGACCGACGGTTGCACGCGCGACGGCGCGCCGCAGCGCACGGTCTCGCCACTGTTCGCGATCACGGCGCAGGGCCGCGACGGCTCGGTGCCTGCCGGCGACACGGTGTTGTTCGCGAGCCGCGGGCTGCCGCACGCGACGCTGACGTGGACCCTGCCCGCCGGCGCGAGCGCGGTGATGCTCGAGCTCGCACGCGAGCCCGAGTTCGTGGCCATCGACGAGGCGATCGACGTCGTGGGCGTCGCGGGCTGGGTGCGCGACGGCTTCGACGACGCGCATCCACTGTACGCGCGGTTGGTGGTGGACGGCGCGAGCTCGAACACGGTGGTGCTGCGCTGAGCGACGCGACCGCACGGTGCGAGGTCCCGTGACCGACTTGGCCGGGCAGGTGGAGAGGGAGCGGAGCTTCCACGGACGCAAGCCCATCGCACCGCGGTCGTGCAACCGCCCGAACGCGCGTGCGTCCTGTCGGGCATGCTCCCCCGCCTCGCGCTCGCGCTCGTCTTCGCCTCCCTGGTGCCCGCCTGCGGCGCCGACACCAAGGCGCTCGAAGGCACCTGGACCTGCAAGAGCAACGACGGCGGCGACGGTCAGACGCTGGTGATCAGCGGCGACAAGATCACCCGCAAGTACTCCTCGGCGACCATGGAGGGCACGTTCAAGGTCAAGGAGGCCAAGGGCGAGCGCTTCGTGATCGACGTGACGCTCGACCTCGACGGCAAGCCCTTCCCCGCCGATGCGCAAGAGCTCGTGCTCGGCGACGGCGGCAAGAGCCTGTCGATCAAGAACACCAAGAACGGCTCGGGCGCCGACTGCACGCGCGGCTGACTCACTCGAGTGGGTCGACCGCGCGCTGGTTCACGCGCCAGCGACTGTCGGCGAAGCGCATCGCGCCCCAGGCGAGCTCGATCGAGCGACCGTCGCCCGGCTCGGCGATGACACGCAGGGCGATCGCGCCCGGGAGCTCGGCGACGCGACGCGCTGCGGTGATCCCGAGCGCGCGCGCGACCGCATCGGCGTCGACGTGCGCGCCGGTGTCGAGCGTCGCGAACACGTACTGCAGCCGCACGAGGTCCTTGCCGCTCGAGGGTGCGCGGGCCTTGGCGGTCTTGCCGGCCAGCGCCGACTCGGCCAGCGCGTAGGTGTCGACCACGGCGAGCCATCGCACCGCACGGTTCACACCGCCGACGTCGATGCGATGATCGCGGGCGAACGCGACGATCTCGGGCACGGCGTCGGCGTCGGGGTTCACGATCACGCCCTCGCCGGTGGCGGTGTTCCACACCAGCGCACTGGGCCCGATCGCGACGCCGCCCAGGTGCGGCGGCGGTGGATCGGGATGGCGCGGCGGCGGATCGTCGTGGCCGGTCCAGATCTGCGGCTCGCGGTTGAACGCGAACAGCGGCGTGGGTTCTCGCCGCGGGCGCGCGGTGTCCACGAACACGCGATGGCCGGTCGCGAGATCGAGCTCGATCGTCGCGGGCTCGGGCGCACGCAGCGGCCCGACATCGTCGCTGTGCCACGCCTCGACGATCACGCGATCGCGCAGCAGCTTCGCCTCGCCCAACTGCAGCCTCGGCCGCTCCACCAGCATGTCGTCGCCCAGCACGGACTCGGTCAGCAGTCGGGGTCGGTCGTGTCCGAAGGCCCAGCGCTGCTCGCCGGTGGCGGCGTCGAGGCAGAGCACGCGATCGGGCTGCACGATCACCAGCCGCGTCTGGGCGACCAGCGTGCGCCATGTGAGCACCGACGGATCGAAGGGTCGCGCGGGTCGGATCTGTAGGCGCCAGCGCGCGCGGTCCTCGGTGCCATCGATGCGCAGGGCCACGAGGTAGCCCGGCTCGGAGGGTTGGTCGTCGAAGGCGAAGCCGACGACGACAAGGGTGTCGTCGCCCAGCGCGATGCGCTCGTAGGACTTCGCGCTGCCGATGCCGGCGAAGTACAGCGGCGTGTCGCCCAGCGAGATCGCGCCGTCGGGTTGGATCCGCAGCGAGCGGCCGTTGCCGACGTCGACCGCGGTGTCGCCGACGATCGGCGCGGGACCGCGGGACTGCGGCGGCGTGTCGGCCGGCGCACGCGCGGCGCGGGCCGTGGGCGTCGGCGCGGACGTCCGGCCGGGCGCGGACTCGGCCGTGTACGCGTGCGCGGTCGCGCACGCCGACGAGAGCAGCACGGGGAGCAGGGCGCGATGCCAGGGCATGCCGGGGTGCAGTGCAGCCGCCGTGCCCACTGCGATCTCTGCGGTTTGGCGGCGCGCGCCCGCCTGGCGCACCCCAGATCGGGTCCCGACGACGCAGATCGGGGCGCCAGCACGCCCAGCTGGCGACCCGCGATCAGCCCGCGAGCTCGTGCACCGTCAGCCGCGGGCCGCTGTCGCCGAACTTCACCGCGCCGACGCCGTCGACGTACCAGATCGTCGCGACGCTGCCGCCGACGGTGTCGGTGCAATCGACCCTCAGCGCGTCGAAGCTCCCCGCCGGCACCGTGACCTGCTCCTTCGCCTTGACCTCGCAGCTGCGATCGATCTGCGTGGTCACCTCGCGATCGGGCGATCCCTCCGCGCGCGTGGTGTGCCGCTGGGCCGACTTCGCTTGCCATCGCGCGCCGACCTCGAGCACCGGCGGCAGCACCAGCATCGGCGGGTCGTAGACCGTGGACTGCCCCGTCGACCAGCGCTTGTCGTCGGCGCTGGCGGTCATGGTGCCGTCACCGCCGGATTGCACGAACCACATGCCCTGGTCGTCGCAGCGGAAGTCCTCGGAGAGATCGAGGACCGCGGTGGTGTCGACCATGTAGCTCGTTCGCTTGTGGTGCATGCGCAGCTTGTGGGTCGCGAGATCGTAGCTGTCGACGGTGTAGCCCGAGTCCTCGAACGAGGTCGGCTCGCCGAACACGATCGGCTTTTTCTGGAAGGTCCACTTGTGACCGACCCGCGCGCGGCCGAAGCGCTCGCACACGTGGGCGTTGGCCGGGACTGGATCGTTCACGCCCGGTGTCGGTGCCGCCGCGGGCGCAGCATCGGCGCGGCGCTCGGGCGCGGCGGGCGTCGGGGCGGAGGGCTCGGCGGACTTGCCGTCGGCGTCGCGCTGGCTCGGCGCGGCCTTGGGGTCGGGGGCGGACTGCGCGGGCGAGTCGCACGCGCTGGCGAGCGCGAGGATGAGCAGGAGCGATCGAGCCATGCGCAAGGCTACCAGGGCGCGCGGCGGGGATGAGGACGAGAGTGTTCGCGCTGGACGCGTGCGGGTGGGTGCGACAGCCTCGATCGCATGACGAGGGTTGTACGGATCTTGGTTTCGATCGCACCGCTGGTGGGTGGTGCCTGCGGCGACGACACGGGCGGGAACGGGTCCA
>JAIBBS010000065.1 GCA_019694555.1 Nannocystaceae bacterium | reverse complement strand
CGTGGTCGATCCAGCTCACGCAAGCACGCTGGGCGCAGCGCGGTCGCTCGTCAAGCGCGGCTGCTGCGCCCGCGGGCGGCGGCCGCGACGACGCAGGCCCAGGGCCACGCCGAGCGCCAGCAGGCCTGCGGCGCCGCGCTCTTGCGGGTCGACGCTGCAGCCGGCGTGGGTGCCGTCGTCGTTCTCGGCCGCGTCGTCGGGCGCGTCGTCGTCGTCCGGCGCATCGTCGCCCGGCGCGTCGTCGCCCGGCGCATCGTCGGGTCCATCGGCCTCGTCGGGGTCGGCCGCGAGCGGTTCCGTGAGCGCGCCGTGCATCACGAGATAGATCGCCGGGTCGTAGAAGAACTGGAAGTGACCGACGAAGCCGTCGCACAGCCCGATGTTGCGCGCGCCGGGGATGATCGAGGTCTCGTAGGGCTGGATGTACTCGTCGGTGCAGGTGTAGATCGACGTGATCGGCACGTGCTCGGGCATCGGCGCGTCGTTGACTGCCGAGAGGAACTCGCTGCCGGGGGTCAGGTCTTGCAGCGCGGGCCAGCCCACCGCGGCCTCGGCCAGCGGCGCCTTGGGCAGGCCGTGCTGCGGCGAGATGAACGTGACCAGGCGTGAGACCTTGTCCTCGCCGCCGAGCGACTGGATGTAGTGGCGGGCGATGAGGCCGCCGGTGCACTCGGCGAGGATGTCGATGCGGTCGACGCCGTGCTCCGCCCGGACCTGCTCGACCACGTCGGCGAGCCGCTCGCTGTTCATGAACAGATCGCCGCTGAGCAGATCCGGCGGCTCGTAGACCACGGGGATGAAGCCGTCACGCTCGAGCCGCGCCTTCACCGGCTCGAACCACGCCGCGGGGATCGTGACGCCGGTGATGAGCAGCACCACCCGCGGCGTCTCGAGCGGGGTCGGACCGGGCTCGAGCTCGCCCAGCACGAGCTCGTCGGCGTACTTGGCCAGAAACGCGTCGCCCCACACCCGCGGATCGCGGATGTCGCCGGCGGGCACGTCGAGGTCGCAGCCAGCGGTGAGCAGCGGCGCGAGGGTGGACACGAGCAGGGTGGGCAGGAGGCGGCGCAGGGGCATGGTCGGGGGCTCCGAGGCGGATGAGTTGGTTATCGATTGAACGTTCGTTCGATAAATCGACATGCGGAGGAAAGCACCCTGGATGCCCGTGCGCAAGCGTTTTTTCGCGGCGCCTGGACAAGCCCCCGAAATTGTTCGAACATTCATTCGGAAATTGGCCCAGGCAGCGAAGCGAGGTCGGCCGCCGGCCCGCGCCGATCGACGCGAGTCGATCCTGGCCGCGGCGCTGCAGTGCTTCGTCGAGCGCGGATTCCACGGCACCGCGATGCCGCAGATCGCCGAGCGAGCCGAGGTCGCCGCCGGCACGATCTACCACTACTTCCCGAGCAAGGAAGCGCTGGTCAACGAGCTGTACCGGACGTGGAAGGGCGTCGTGGCCCAGCGCGTGTTCGAGGCCTTCCCGCAGGGCGCACCGCCGCGCGAACAGTTCCGCGTGATGTGGCTCGAGATCATCGCGTTCGCGCGCGACGAGCCGGCCGCGTTCATGTTCATCGAGACCCACAACCATGCGTCGTACCTCGACGCGCAGAGCGTGGCGCTCGATCGCAACCTCAAGAACTTCGCGCGCCACATGATCGGGCTCGCGCAGGCGGCGGGTCTGGTGAAGCCGCTCGAGCCCACCGTGCTCATGGAGCTCGCCTTCGGAGCGTTCGTCGGCATGATGCGCGCGCACTCCGAGGGCCGCATCGCACTGGTGCCCGAGGTCATCGCGCAGGCCGAGCAGGCCTGCTGGGACATGATCGCGACGCACTGACGGCGCTGCGGGGCGGCCGGGTCGGACCGCCCCGCGGCTCGATCGTCGTGCGCGCGGGGCCCCGCGGGTCGCGGTCGTGCGACCCGCAGGCGCCGCGTCCGCGCGAGCTCAGCTGCGGCGACGGCGACGCGTGAGCGCACCGAGGCCGACCATCGCGAGCAGCGACCACGCCGCGCCGCGACGGTTGTCGTCGTCGTCGGTGCTGCAGGCGCAACCGCCGGTGTCGTTCGCACCGCGTCCGCCGCTGTCCGAGCCGCCCGAGTCCGCGCCGCTGTCGCCCGCGCTCGCCGAGTCGGTGGCGCCGTCGGTGCCGCTGGCGCTGGCCGAGGCGCTGCCGCTGCCCCCGGAGGTGTCGGCCGCGGTGTCGGTCGCGGTGCCGTCGTTGCTGCCACCGCTGCTGCCGCCGCCGTCGGTGCTGCCGCCGTCGGTGCTGCCGCCGCCGTCGGTGCTGCCGCCATCGCTGCCCGAGCTCGTGCCCATCGGCTCCTCGGTCACGCAGGCTGCGCTGCAGCCATCGCCATCGTCGGTGTTGCCGTCGTCGCACTCCTCGTCGGCGGTGGCGTTGACGACACCGTCGCCGCACATCGCGGAGGTGCAGTCGTCGTCGCAGGTCGCGGTCTCGCCCGGGGTGCCCGCGCCGTCGCCGTCGCACGCTTCGCCGGCGGTGGCGTTCACGATGCCGTCGCCGCACGACGCTGCCGTGCAGTCGGCGTTGCAGTCGGCGGAGCGGCCCCCGTCGTCGCAGGTCTCACCGGCGGTGTTGTTCACGGTCGAGTCACCGCAGCTGGCGGGCGTGCAGTCCGCGTCGCAGGTCAGCGACTCGCCGCCGGCGTCGCAGACTTCGCCGGCGCTGGCGTTGAGGATGCCGTCGCCGCACGACGCTGCCGTGCAGTCCGCGTTGCAGGTCGGCGACTCGCCGCCGTCGTCGCAGTCCTCACCAGCCGAGGCATTCGTGATGCCATCGCCACACGAGGCGATGGTGCAGTTGCCGTTGCAGTTCGCCGACTCGCCACCGTCGTCGCAGCTCTCGCCGGCGGTCACGTTGGTCACGCCGTCACCGCAGGTGGCGCCAGTGCAGTCTGCGTCGCAGGTCGGCGACTCACCTCCGTCGTCGCAGCTCTCGCCCGCGGAGCCATTGATGACGAAGTCACCGCACGAAGCCAACGTGCAGTCTGCGTCGCAGGCCGCGGACTCGCCGGCGTCGTCGCACTCCTCGGTGCCGCCGATCACCCCGTCGCCGCACACCGCCGCGCCACACACCGCGCACGAATCGGTGGCCTCGGTGGCGCAGAGGTTGTCCCAGGCGGTGGAGCAGCAGAATCCGTCCATGCCGCAGACGGTCGCCTGACAGGTCGCGTCGTCGCAGCCGGTGCCGTCGTGGGCCGTGCAGCAGTTGGTCGCGTTGCCGCCGATGACGAGGTTGTCGATGCCGAAGCTGCCCCCCTGGGTCGCGCCGCCGCCCGAGAGCCCGAAGTGGATCGACGTGATCTGCTCCGGTGCCGAGACGCCCCAGAACGAGCCGGCGGGCGGCATCTGCACGTTGTCGGTGGTGCCGTCACCGAACGTGATGAACGCGAAATACTCCGCGCCCCCGGCGTTGAAGGTGTCGGTGAGGCCCACGCCGCGGACGCCGGTCGCGGTGCCCACCGACGTGCTCTGGAAGTTGAGGCGGAACGAGCCGTTGCACCCGGCGCAGTAGACCCCGCCGCTGACGATGTTGAGGTTGTCGAAGCCGGTGGTCTCGTAGTCGGTCTCGCCCAGCACCGCGCTCATCGTCGCGTTGTTCTGGATGAACACGTACGCCGGGTTGGAGTAGTCGTCGGTGACGGTCGAGCCGACCTGGGCGGTCAGCGACGCGAGGTTGTTGTGGTACGTGGGCGTTGCGGCCTCCGCCGAGCCTGCGGTCAGCAGGGCGACGGAGGAGAAGGTCAAGCTCGTGACGATCTTGGGCGCTCGCATCGTGGCACCGTAACACTGCCTCGCGCGCCATTGCGCGCGTGCGCGTCGGGTCGTGCACGCGCGCGATGGCGCACTCGCAGGCTGCGAGCCGAGTGTTTCACATCGAGCAGTCCCCATCGACGTCGTGATGCGATCGGCGCGAGTCCGCGACATCCGCATGCCCCGCGCCGCGAGCTGCCGACGCATGTGAGGCGAACGCGCGCCGGCATCGGCAACCCGACCGATGGCGCTACGCCCACGCAAGCGCATGAGTAGGCCTGTGCAAAGCCCCAGCCATGTTCCGCGTCGCGCGTTCGTCGCGTTGCTTCTCGCCGCGGCCGTGCCGGCTTGCGAACGCCCCGAGCCCGCCGCGGGCACGCAGGTGACGGCCGCACCAGCGGCGACCGAGACCCCCACGGCCGAGCCGACGCAGACTCCGACACCGACGACCGTGACCCGACGTTGTGATGCCGACACGTTGGAGCACGCGCTCGCGCGCCTGCGCACCGCACGTGCAGCCGTGCCGGCGGCATTCGGCAGTGCGCCCGCCTTCGAGAGCACGCGCGCGCTGGCCGATGCCGTCGAGCGGGCGTGCCCCGGCATCGACGGCTACGCACGCGCGCAGCTCCATGCCGTCGCGACCGGCGACGCGGCACCGCTGCTCGGGATCGAGCGCAGTGCCGAGGCCGACCGGCGGATCTGCCACACGTTCGAAGTCTCTCCGGGGGAGCTGATCTCCACGGGTTGGGCCGAGCGTCGGCGGCTCTGGTTCGACCGCTGCGGCTTTCTCGCGTTCGGGCTGATCGACGTCGACGACTTCACGTTGTCGGGCGACGACCTGCCGTTCCGGGTGTTCGGGGAGCTCGTGCACGACGGCGTCGACCAGGGCGTCGCGCGGCAGCTCGCGCTCGCATTCGCGTGGGTGAGGCCGCCACAGCTGCAGCTCGACACGATCTCGCTGCCGGTGCTGCCGCGTCCGGTCGGGCTGGGTCTGCTGCCGCCGGGGATCGTCGTCCGCATCGGTCGCGAGAGCGCCTGGATCGCGGGCGCGGACGAGGTCCCGACCCCGCAGTGGCCCGCGCTGCTGCCGGCGCTCGAGCGCGAGCTCGCGTCGGTCGCCCGCGCGCTCGACCCCGAGCTCCACGAGGAGGAGCGCGTGCCGATCATCCTCGCGGCGGACGCGCAGCTGCCCGCCTCGTACGCCATGGTGATCGCGGAGCGCGTCGCCGACGTCGAGCGAGCCGGAGCGTTGGTGCTGTTGGCGCGTACGCCCGACCAGGGGTATTCCGCCATCGATCTGCAGCGATCGTCGGCGCGCGAGCCCGGACCCTCGTTGCTGCTGCGCCGCGGTTCCGTGCGTCTGGACGATGGTCGCGATCTCGCGATGACCGCGGACGCGGACGATCCGATCCCGCTCGAACGCTGGGCGGGCGAGCAGGCGGCCTCGAAGAAGGAGGTGCGCGTCCGGGTCCGCGTCGATGCGAGCGCGACCGTGGAGGACCTCGCCCACGCGGTGGTCGAGTTGGCGGGCCCCGCGTGCACGTCGGCGCTGCTCGACCTGGACGTTCGATGCAACCTGATCGCAGCGTTCGAGCCGGTGCGCTAGCCCAGCGCGCGCCGTGGCACCGCCGGCGTCAGCGCGTCGATCGGGCAGCCGCGAGCGCGCACACGCGGATCAGCTCGCCGCGCGACTCCAGACCGAGCTTGCCGAAGATGTGCTCGATGTGCGTCGCGACCGTGCGCGGTCGCAGCGAGAGTCGCTGTGCGATCGCGGCGTTGGTGAGGCCGTCGGCCACGAGCACCGCGACCTCCCGCTCGCGCGGCGAGAGCACGGCGAGGACGTCGTCGAGCCGGGATTGGTCTGCGCCCGCGTCCTCGGGCGCGAGTCGGGCGAAGCGGTAGCCCGCGAGCGGGCCGAAGTAGATCTCGTCGCCCTCGTGGAGCTCGGCGGTCTCGATGCGAGTGCCGTTGACGAACGTGCCGTTGCGCGAGTCGAGATCGATGACGGCCACGGAGGCGATCGCGACCACGAGCTTGGCGTGGTGGCGCGACAACCCCCGCGCGCGCGGGCGCAGCGCGCAGTCGGAGGCGCGACCGATCAACGACTCGCGCTCGAGCAGGATCGCCCGCTCGCCGAGCGTGGCGACCAGGGGAATGAGCACGGGGGTTCGCACCGTCCGCGGCGCCTTCGGGTGTGCCGCCCACAGCGACGTCGTCCGCTCCTCGCGGTCCATCCGAGCCCATCATAGCGGCGCCGGTCCGCTGCGGGGGCCGTGCTACGATCGCGCGCGGGCGCGAGCGTGGAGACGTTCGATACCTCGGCTGCCGCGGCGGTCTCGACGGGTCCGGAGCCTGCCGTCGCCGGTGAAGGACGTCTGCCACAGCCGTTGGCGAAGGGCGCGATGCTGGACCGCTACATCGTGCTGCGCCGCATCGGGTGTGGCGGGATGGGCGAGGTGTATCTGGCGATGGACCCGGACCTGGGACGGCGAGTCGCGCTCAAGCTGCTGCATCGTGTGCATGGCGAGGCCGCGCAGGCGCTGTCGATCGCCGAGGCGCGCGCGCTCGCCCGCCTGCGTCACCCCAACGTGGTCGGCGTCCACGACGTCGGCGTGTGCGCGGGGCGAGTGTTCTTGGCGATGGACTTCGTCGAGGGAGTGACGCTGCGACGGTGGGCGGCGACCGAGCCCTCGAGGTCACAGCGTTGCGCGGTGATGCTGCAGGCCGCGGCGGGGCTGGTCGCAGCCCATGCGGCGGGGACCGTGCACCGGGATCTCAAACCCGACAACATCATGGTCGAGCCCACGTCCGCGGGGCCGCGCGCTGTCATCATCGACTTCGGGTTGGCGCGCGCGCTCGATCGCGACGAGCTCGCGGCGGCCGGCGGCGGCACGCCGGCGTACATGGCACCCGAGTGCCTGCGGGGCGAGCCCGCCGGCGCGCTCGCGGATCAGTGGAGCTTCGCGCTGACCTACTGCGAGTTGTTGGGCGGACGGCGGCCCACACACGAGGAGCTGCGTGCAATCGCGTCGCGCGTGTCCACCGTGCTCGGGCGATCGATGCGAGCGCTCGATCGTGCGTTGGCGGAGGATCCCGCCCGGCGCTGGCCCGACGTGCAGTCCCTCGTCGAGGCACTCGAACGCGACGGACGCAGTCCGCGTCGCGTCGCGGTGGTGGCCGCGGCGGTGGTGGTGGCGTCGGGCGGCGCGATGTGGCTCGCAGGCAGCGACCGGCCCTGTGCCGCCGTCGCAGCGGAGCTCGCAGGGGTCTACGACGAGCGCAGCCGCGCCGCGTTGTCGGACGCGCTCGCGGCCTCGGCGACGGGCCAGCAGGTCGCGCCGGTGCTGCAATCGACCCTCGATCGGTGGGCGCAGGAGTGGACCGCGCGCCGCGGCGACGCCTGCCACGCAGTGTTGGTGCGACGCGAGCGGTCTCGCGAGTTCCTCGAGCAGACGATGGCGTGCCTCGACCTGCAGCGCCTGCGCGTCGCCGCGCTGCTCGAGTTGGCCGCACGCGCGCGCGCCGACGAGCTGTGGGCGCTGGTCGATCTCGCCGACGACGTCGGCGCACCGGGCTCCTGCGGCGTGGCGCAGGAGCACCGCGATGACGCGGAGCCGGCCGTCGCGCGCGCGTCCTTCGAGCGAGCCAAGGGCGCGCTCGCACTCGAGCGCGGCGACGAGGCCGAACCGCTCGCGCTCGCAGCGGTCGAAGCGGCCGATGCAGCCGACGCGCCGATCCTCGCCGCGGGGGCATACGTCGCGTTGGGCGAGGCGCGACGCCTCCGCGGCCAGGACGAGCCCGCCCGCGCGGCGCTGGGCGAGGCCGTCCGCCGCGGGATCGAGGCCGACGCCGCGGCGGTGGTCGCTACCGCCATCGCGCAGCGCATCGTGCTCGACGGTGGCTGGTCCGCGACCGACGACGCCGTTGCGGTGTACGAAGAGCTCGGCGAGTCGTTCGCCGCGCGTGCGGGTGATCCGGTGGCTCACGCGACGCTGGCGCTGGCGCGCTCGGTGGTCGCGCGCAGGCGCGAGGACTATCCCGCCGCCGCACGGGCGTGCGAGCGCGTGCAGGAGTCGTTGCGGGGCGAACCCGGGCAGCTCCGCCTGCAGTGGGCCGCGCGGCTGTGCACCGCCGATGTCCTCGCGCAGCTCGGCGAGTTCGAGCGCGCGGTCGAGCGCTACGACGCGCTGCGGCGCGACGTCGTGGCGACGATGGGACCCCGTCACCCGACGATCGTCGCGATCGACCAGGGGCTCGGAGCGGTTGCGTTCGCGCGCGGGGATCTCGACACCGGGCGCGAGCGCGGCGCCGCTGCGCTCGCGCTCGCGGAGCAGATCTGGGGCCGCGAGCACGCACGACTCGCGCCCATCCTCGCCAACCTGGCCGCGGCCGAGGCCGAGCAGGGCGCATGGGCCGACGCGACCGCCAAGCTCGAGCGGGCCTACGCGATCACGCTCGCACGCTACGGTCCGCGCGGGGCCCAGAGCGCACGGGCGGCGGCGATGCTCGGGCAACACGAGTTCGCGCGCGGGCGAGCGGACGCAGCCGTGGCGTGGTTCCGTCGCGGTCTCGACGCGCTGAACGACGCACCGTCGGTCCCCGACACGCGCGCCGGCTTGTCGCACGGCCTCGGCGTCGCGCTGTTGCAGCTGGGACAGACCGAGGCGGCCCGCGAGGCGCTCGCGCGCGCGGTCGAGCTCACGCGCGAGGCGCTGGGCGACCACGACCCTCGCGTCGCCTATCGGCTCGTCGACCTGGCGTGGGCGGAGATCGACAGCGGTCACCCCGAACTCGCAGAGCACTTCGCGCGCGAGGCCGAGGAGATCGAACGGCGCCAGCCCGAGTCAATCGTCGACGGCGGGCGCGTCGAGCTGGTGTTGTCGCGGGCGATCCACGATCGCGGCGGCGATCTCGAGCAGGTGCGCGCGCTGGCCGAGCGCGCCGCGACCCGTGCGGCGCAGGCGAATGCCGCCGCCGATTTCCAGCAAGACATCGCGGCGTGGCGAGCTGCGCTGGCGAGCTCGGCTCCGGCACCGCAGCGATGACGACGCCGTCGCACCCGCTCCGGCAGGACGACTCGTGAGGCCTCGCGCGACGGGCAGCGACGCGGCTACGGCGTCGGCTCGCGCGGCGCGTCCGCGTGCAGCGGCAACGATCGCCGCCGCGCCTTGGCCTCGCGGGTGAGCATGCGCCGGTACGCGATCACGGGCGCGTCGGTGGGCACCAGCATCTCGCGCACGTCGGGCGTGGGCCGTGGTGGCAGCGAGGCCTCGACCACGCGACGGTCCTGCTGCAAGACGACGCGGTTGGCCAGGTTCATCATCCAGCCGAACAGCCACGACAAGCCCGGCACCGTGATGACACGCTGGTACAGCCGCAGGTACAGCTGCGTGTGCGTCTCGTCGATCGGGACGAAGGCGAGGAAGTTCACCATCCTCTTCGCAAAGGTCAGGATCCAGATGTTGGGCGCGATGAGCTCGAGGTAGGCGGGCTCTCGATCGCGTGCCTCGTTCGGGCCCACGTCGGCCCACGCACGGATGCGATCGCCGTCGATCCGGGTGTGCACGATCATGCGGCCCTTCGACATGCCCTTGCCGATGGTGTTGCCGTGCACGAACGGCAGATGCGTGAAGTCGAGCTGGTTCTCGATGCAGCGGATGTAGTTCGTGTTCCACACCACCGAGGTCGTGTGCTGCGCGTCGCCGGGGCGCAGCTCGTCGAAGTAGGCGATCTCGGGGTAGTGCTCGCGTGGCTGTCCGCGCCACAGCCAGATCCAGCCGTGGGCCTCGCGCAGCACGAACGCACGCGTGCGGTAGCGCGACACCAAGCCCGGCTCGTCGCCCTCGCACGGCATGCGCGTGCACTGCCCGCGGCCGTCGTAGCGAAAGCCGTGGAAGGGGCACTCGATGTCGCCGTCGCGGACCCGACCGTTGTGCAGCGGCACGCCGCGGTGCGGGCAACGATCGAGCACGGCTGCGACCTGGCCGTGCCCGTCGCGCCACAGCACGAGATCCTCGCCGAAGCGGCGCAGCGGCAGCGGCTTGCCGGCGCGCACCTCGGCGGCATCGGCGATCACGTACCAGCGGTCCTGGAGGTCTTCGTACATTGTCTATCCCGCCCGGGACAGTTTTTGACGGACGATTCCGCGGCGGCAAGGCCCCGGATTGATTTTTCTTCCACGCGAGATATAAAAACGACGTGGGGCGGACTCCCGGCAGCAAGAACCCGGGCCACGACGACAAGCGCCGTGCGCTCGCCTCTGCCGTGATCCCCCGGCTGTTGGCGCTGGGGCCCGCGGCGAGCCTGCGCGAGCTGGCCGCGGCCGCGGACGTCAGCGTGCCGACGTTGCGCCACTACTTCGAGGATCGCGACGGCGTGGTGGTGGCAGCGATGGCCGAGATGCTGCGACAGGGCCAGCCCTACCTCGCCGCGACCGCCAAGCCCCGGCGCGGCGGGCTGCGGCCGTCGCTCGTGGCGATGATGCGCGCGCTGCTCGAAGGCTGGCGCGACTTCGGCGTGGGTCGCATCTACGGCACCGGCCTCGCGATCGGCCTGCACCACGGCGTGCTCGGTCCGGCCTACGTCGATCGGCTGCTCGAGCCGTTGTTGCAGGCGGTCGAGGCCCGGCTCGAGCAGCATCGGCGATGGGGCGAGCTGGGCGATCACGACGTCCGCTTCGCCGCGCTGGCCCTGGTGTCGCCGGTGGTGCTCGCGCTGCTCCACCAGCACGGGCTGGGCGGCAGCGCGTGTCGACCCCTGGATCTCGACGCGTTCGTGCGCGCGCACGTCGACGGCTTCGTGCGCGCGTACGGTCCGTCGCGTCCGCCCGACCGCGGTCGCGCGCGCACCCGCGCCGAGCGCTGAACGCTGCGCGGCCAGGGTCGGTGGTCGATCCGCGCCCGCGGCATCGCGCCGGCGCAGGATTTCGATCCCCGCGCCCGCGTTCACCGCGTCGCTTCCCGCGTCGTGCCGCGTCTGTCACGCTCCCGTGCGATGCGCCACCGAGCCCCCACCGCTCGTCCGCGCGCGACGCGGCCCGAGCTGGGCCCGCGCACGCCGGATCGCCCAGACCCCCTGTCGCCGACGTGCGCGCCACCGTATGAGCGGGGCATGTCCGCCGTCGCGCCCGTGTCCTTGCTCGCGATCGTGTCGCTGCTGCCGCTGACCTGCACCCGCGAGGCCGGCGCGCCCAACCAGACCGAGCCCGCACCGCAGGCCACCGCGCCCGCGGCCGCTGCGACGACGCCCGCGCCCGCGGCCACCACCGCGACCGCCACGCCCAGTGCCGCCGCGGCGCGTCCGGGCGCGAGCACGGCCACCGCCACGCCGCCGCCGGTGGGCAGCTGCGGCGGACCGCTGTTCGTCGAGCGCATCGCCGCCGACGCATGGACCGAGGTGCGCGTGCCGGCCGGCACGATGGACGGCATCCGCGACGCGATTGCGAGCTCGGATCGCCGCAAGCCCACGCGCGTGACCTTGGCGCCGGGGACCTATCGCGGCCAGTGCCTGTACGTCGAGGACCACATGCGCACCGCAGACGCGCCGCTATGGATCCGCGGCGAGGGCGAGGTGCAGATCGATTGCACCGACGGCAACGGCCAGGCCATCGCCTTCGATCACGTGGCCTACGTCGCGCTCGAGCACGTGACCGTCGGCCCGGCGAGCGGCTACTACGGCGACTCCGCGGTGCACATCGCGGGCAAGCCCATCGACCCCACCAACCGCGCCAGCCACGGCCGCTGGGACGTGTCGCACCACGTGCTCGTCCGCGACGTCACCGCGCGCAACCTCAACCGCGGGCCCGACGGCGACGGCGATCCCAACGGCTACGAGAGCGGTTGTTGCGACGGCATCAAGGTCAACCAGGCGCAGCACATCTGGCTGATCGGCAATCACATCTCGCGCACGGCACGGCACGGCATCGACAACGTCGGCGTGCACGACCTGTTCGTGTGCAACAACCTGCTCGAGGATCTCATGGGCACCGGCGTCGGCATCGAGGCCAAGGGTGGCTCCGAGAACGTGCTGTTCGAGGGCAACGTGGTCGTGCGCGCCCGTCACCGCGGCTTCATGCTCGGCGGCGAGGGCTCGGGCAACGTGTACATGTGGCCGGTCGACGCCGACTACGAAGGCAAGCACCAGGTCGCGCGCAACAACATCGTCATCAACGCGGCCGAGGCCGGCTTCGGCTTCTTCGGCTGTCACGACTGCGTCGCCAGCCACAACACCGTGTGGGTCACGTCGGACTACGAGGTCGGCGACCGCGACATGCTGCGCGCGTACAACAGCGTGATCGAGGGCGGCGACGACTACTGGGGGCCCGCGCGGCGCGTGGGCGAGGTCTTGCGCAACCGCGACAACCTCGCGGTCGGCAACCTGTTCGGCACCGCGGCCGGTGGCATGACTTGTCCGCTCAACGCCAACGCCGACAGCGTCGCGGGGCTGCGCTTGGTCGCGAACCTGTGGTGGAACGGCGGCAAGCCCTTGGCCGAGTGCGGCGAGGGCCCGACCTCGATCGTCTCGCGGCGCGATGCGGCGTCGTTCTACGGCGATCGCGATCCCAAGATCGTGGCCGCGGGCAGCACCCGCACGCGACCGGATCTGCGGCCGCAGGCGGGCAGTCCCTTGGTCGGCGCGGGTGCGCGCGACGACGCGCCGCGCACCGATCAGCGCGGCCGCACGCGCCCGGCGCGTCCGGCCATCGGCGCGCTCGAGCCCTGAGAGAGATTGTCAGCGGATGCGGACGGGCTCTCGTCGCGCAGCGATCGGAACGCGCGGGGTCCCGTGACCGGCATGGCCGGGCGCGGGCAGAGACAGCAAAGCCTCCTCTGCCGAGACCGAGTCGGCGTCACGGCAACACGGCGGGATCGATCTTCGTCGCCACGATCGGATCCTGCGCTGCGGTCTGCCACGGCAGCTCCGGCCACCACGGTTCGACCGGCGGTGGGTTCGCGGGCTCGAAGCTCTGCCCCGGCTTGGGCACCACGATGGTCACGTCGGCCGCGGCCGCGGCCGCACGCACGCGCTCGATCGGCTCGGTCCAGCCGTGGAACGCGAGGTCGAACAGGCCCCAGTGCACCGGCAGCATCACGCCGCCGCGGACCATGCGGTGGGCGGTGACCGCCTGCTCGGGCCCGAGGTGCCAGTCGGGCCAGCCGCGACCGTAGGCGCCCGACTCGATCATCGTGAGATCGAAGGGCCCCAGGCGCTCGCCGATGTCACGCAGCGCGTTGAACAGGCCGGTGTCGCCGGAGAAGTACACGCGGTGCTGCGGGCCCAGCAGCGCATAGCCGGCCCACAGCGTCTCGTCCTTGTCGAACAGCGTGCGGCCCGAGGCGTGGCGCGCGGGCGTGGCCACGATCGTCAGGCCCGCGACCTCGGCGCGATCCCACCAGTCGAGCTCGACGATGCGATCCCCGGGCACGCCCCAGTACTCGAGGTGCGCGCCCACGCCCAGCGGCACCACGAACGTCGTGTCCCAGCGCGCCATCGCGGCGATCGTGGGCTGATCGAGGTGGTCGTAGTGATCGTGCGAGATCACGACTGCGTCGAGCGCGGGCAGCTCGTCGAGCCGCAGCGGCGGCGCGTACCAGCGCTTGGGCCCGATCCACGTCAGCGGTGAGCTGCGCTCGCCCCACACCGGATCGGTCAGCACGCGCGCGCCGTCGAGCTCGACCAGCATGGTCGAGTGGCCCAGCCACGTGACCCGTAGGCCGCTGGCCGGCGGTCGTTCGAAGCGTGCGGCGTCGCCGGAGACCACCGGGATCGGCGTGTTCGGCACGGCGTCGGCGCTGCCGCTGAACATCACCGCCAGCGTGGTCCAGAAATCGTTGTAGAGCGGCTCGGGGTTCTCGAACGCGCCGTCGGTGAATTGCGGCGAGGCCTGCATGCGCTGCGCTCGCGCGCCGCTGGCGGACTTGCCGAAGGCGACCCAGCCGTCGACGGTGGCGAAGACGATCAGTACCAGCAGGGTCGCGCCGGCGAGCTGCAACCCACGGCGCAGCCACGGCCACACGCGCGTGCGCAGGCGCGGCCGCGGCGAGGGCACGGCCTCGGCGTCGCTGCGCGGCGCGGTGGGATCGAGCGGCATCGTCGCGGCGGCGTTCCGAGAGTCGGACGCCGAGCCGTGCATGTTACCCCTGCGCGCTGCCACGCGCTCGGGGGGGCCGCCGCCCTCGGTGGGCGTGCGGCGCGAAAATGGGCCGAACGGCCCATGTCGTCGCGGGCAGCGATGGCGCAGCTTGCTTTCATCAAGGAGGTCGCAATGGACGCCGATTCGATGAAGACACTGGTGAGACGCTACTACGACGAACTCTGGGGCCAGGGACGCCTGGGGTTCATCGACGAGGCCATCGCGGAGCCGTACGAGAACTGCGATCCGGCCACGCCGGGCAACGTCGTCCGCGGGCGCGAGGGCCTGCGCGCGCTGGTGGGCGGCTACCGCGAGTCCTTTCCCGACATCCGCTTCGAGATCGTCGAGCAGTTCGTCGACGGCAACGTCGTCACGTCGCGCTGGCGCGTGAGCGGCACGCATCGCGGCGCACTCATGGGCATCCCACCGAGCGGCCGACGCGTCGAGAACCTCGAGGGGATCACGCTGAGCACCTTCGAGGGCTCGAAGATCCTCCGCGACCGCGTCGTGTGGGACACGCTCGGTCTGCTGCGTCAGCTCGGCGCGGTGCCGGGCTGACGGCCGCGCGGGTGGTACCATCGCGGGCATGGGCGTGGGTCCGCACGGCGCACGTCTGGCGGAGGTGATCGGGAGCCTCTCGGTCGCCACGGATCACGCCGCCGGACTCCCGCCCGAGACCGCCATCCGCACCAGCCTCGTGGCGGTGCAGCTCGCGCGTGCCTGCGACGTGCAAGGCTTCGAGCTGGTCGATGTCTACTACACCGGCCTGCTGCGCTTTCTCGGATGCTCGGCCTACTCGTACGAGATGGCCGAGCGCTTCGCGGCCGGTGACGACCTGACGCTGCTGCGCGAGCTGACGCGCGCAGACGTCGACAAGCCGCGCGAGCTCGTGCGAGGGGCGCTGCGCGGCATCGATTCCGAGGCGCCGCTGGGCGCCCGCATCACCGCCCTCGCGCGGCTGGCGACGTCGCCCGACGCCGGCCGCGAGCTCGGCAGCTCGCACTGCGAGCTCGCGGTCCTGCTCGCGCGCCGCCTCGGCATGAGCGAAGGCGTGGTCCACTCGCTCGGCCAGGTCTACGAGCGATGGGACGGGCGCGGCGTGCCGGCGACGCTGCGCGGCGACGAGATCCGTCGGGTCGCGCGCGTGGTCCAGGTCGCGTGGCGGCTCGCGGCCCATCACGCGCTCGGTGGCCAGGACGAGGCGCTCGATGCCGTGCGCGCGCGCGCGGGTCGTGACCTCGATCCGACGATCGCCAGCATCGCCTTGCGCGTGGGCCCCGAGCTGCTGGCACCGATCGCGCGCGGCGATGCCTGGTCCGCGTTCCTCGACGCGGAGTCGCGCCCGCAGATCGTGATCCCGGCCTCGCGCGTGGTCGAGATCGCGACCGCGTTCGCCCACTTCAGCGACGTGAAGTCACCCTGGACCGTGGGCCACTCGACCGCGGTCGCGGCCCTGGCCGCACGGGCCGCCGAGCACGCCGGGCTCGACGATGCCGTGCGCGCCGAGCTGCAGGTCGGCGCGCTGCTCCACGATCTCGGGCGTGTCGCGGTCAAGAACGGGATCTGGGACAAGCGCGGGATCTTCACGCCGCGCGAGCGGGCCGAGGCGAACACGCACGCCGCCGAGACGGAGCGGATCCTCGAGCGCACGACCGCGTTCGCGGACGTCGCGGTGCTGGCCGCGAGCGCGCACGAGCGCCTCGATGGTTCCGGCTATCCCCACCGCGCCATCGCGGGATCGCTGACGCGTGCGTGCCGAATCCTCGCCGCTGCCGACGTCGCGGTCGCGCTCTCGCAGGCGCGGCCGCATCGCGCGGCGCACGACGCCGATGCCAGCCGTGCGCTCATGGTCGAGGCGGCGCGCGCCGGCAGGTTGTGCCGCGACGCGGTCGATGCGGTGCTCGCGGCCGCAGGGCACGTGCGGGGGCGCCGGGCAGCGCTGCCGGAGGCGCTGACCGAGCGCGAGGCCGAGGTCGTGCGCCTGGTCGCGCGCGGCCTGTCGAACAAGCGCATCGCGGCCGAGCTCCACGTTTCGGCGGCGACGATCAAGCGGCACCTCGAGAACGTCTACGCCAAGACCGGGCAGCGCTCGCGCGCCGCGCTGTCGATCTGGGCGGTCGACAACGACGTGCTCGCGTGAGCCCGCGCCTGCCCGCGGCACCCGCGGGCGCCCCCGTCGGCGCCGCGCTACCATCGCCGCGGCGATGCAGGTCTACATCTCGGTCGACATGGAGGGCGTGGCGGGCGTGGTGCACGGCGATCAGTGCCGCCGCGGCACCGCGGAGTTCGACGACGCCTGCGCGCTGATGACCGAGGAGGCCAACGCGGCGGCGCTGGGCGCGTTCGATGCCGGCGCGACCGCGGTGCTGGTCAACGACAGCCACGGCGACATGCGCAACCTGGTGTTCGATCGGCTCGACCCGCGCGTGTCCGTCCTCAGCGGCTCGCTCAAGCCCTACAGCATGGCCGAGGGCCTGCAGGAGGAGCGCCACGATCTCGCGCTGTTCGTGGGCTACCACGGCGGCGCCGGCACGCGCGATGCGATCCTCGATCACACCTACCGCGGCGTGGTCGTCTACGAGGTCCGCGTCGACGGTCGCCCGCTCAACGAGGCCGGGCTCAACGCGCTGGTCGCGGGCAGTCGCGGCACGCCGGTGGGTCTGGTGACCGGCGACGCGACCACCTGCGCGCAGTGCCGCGCGCTGCTGGGCGAGCTGGTCACGGTCGAGGTCAAGTGGGCGGTCGGGCGCGCATCGGCACGCACGCTGCACCCGGTGCGCGCGCGCGAGCTCATCCGCGCCGGGGCCCGCAGCGCGGTCGAGCAGCGCGCGCGGTGGCGGCCGTTCAGTTTGCCGCGCTTGGGACTCGAGGTCGATCTCGTGCACACCGCCATCGCCGACGCGGTCGCGATCATCCCCGGGGTCGTGCGCACCGCGGCGCGTACGGTCGCCTACGACGCGCGCGACGTCGACGACCTGTTCCGCGCGCTGCTCACGATCGTGCGCCTCGGCGGCACGGTCGTGTGAGCGCGCCGTCTGCGACCGGGCACGCGGCGGGTGCGGCCGGCCCACCCGCTGTCGCGGGTGCGGTCCGCCGGAGCCTTCCCACCTCGACCGCTCACACCGGCGCGTTGGCGCCGGCGCGCTGGCGCTCGACCTTGGCCGCGTCGTAGGCGGCGTCGATCGCCGACGCGAAGTGCTTCTCGATCACCGCGCGCTTGATCTTCTGGTTCGCCGTCAACAGGCCGTTGTCGACCGAGAAGGCCTCGTCCACGAAGATGGCGCGGCGGATCTTGCGGTACGCCGGCAGATCCGCGTTGACCTGCTCGAGCGCCCGCTCGACCGCGTCGGCCGGCGGCTTGCCCGGCACGAGGATCGCCACGAACGGCCGCGCGTGGCCCACGACCATGCACTGGGTCGCGACCGGGCACGCGGCGAGGAACTTCTCCTCCAACGGCTCGGGCGCGATGTTGTGGCCCGACTCCGGCACGATGAGGTTCTTGATGCGGCCGATGATGCGCAGGTTGTCGCGCTCGATGTCGACCTGATCGCCGGTGTGGAACCAGCCGTCGCGCAGGACCTTGGCGGTCTCCTCGGGCATCTCCCAGTAGCCGGCGAAGATGTTGGGTCCGCGCACGCACAGCTCGCCCTCGTCGCTGACCTTGGTCTCGACGCCGTCGAGCGGGATGCCGACGCGACCGGGCACCACGCGGTCGGGCTCGTCGAGCGAGACGATGCCGGTGGTCTCGGTGAGGCCGTAGGCCTGGTAGACCGGGATGCCGAGCATCTGGAACCACCGCTGGGTCTCCTCCGACAGTGGTGCCGAGCCGGAGATGAGAAAGTCGAGGTTCTCGCCGATGGTGCGCTTGATCTTGCCGAACACGACGCGCTCCGCGAGGCCCAGCGCGACGCGATCGAAGAAGCTCGCCTTGCCCTCGGCCACCGCGCGGTAGCCGGCGATGCCGCGCTCGTACAGCCCCAGCGCGATGCCGCCGCGCTCGCGCAGCTTGGCGCCGACGCCGTTGCGGATGCGCTCGAGCACCGCGGGCACGTTGAGGAAGTAGTTGGGCTTGGCGGTCGCCATCTCCTGCACGAGGTTGGCGAGGTCGGTCGAGACCATGATCGGGTTGGGTCGCGACAGCTGCGTCCACAACATCATGCGCGACGCCGCGAAGCAGAACGGCAGGAAGTGGAACACCCGATCGGGCTGGTCGCGCTTGACCGCGACCTTGCCGAGCCGGTCGATGGTCTTGGGGATCATGAAGTCGACGTTCGCGCGCGACAGCATCACGCCCTTGGGCACGCCGCTGGTGCCCGAGGTGTAGATGATCGCGACCGGATCCTGCGGCGCGACCTCGTGCAGGCCGGCGTTGCCGGGCTGGGTCTCGAACACCTCGTCGAACGCCGCGATGCGACAGTGCTCGGGCCAGACCTCGCGGATGCTCGCGGCCAGCGCGTCGTTGCCGACCAGCAGCAGGCTGGGCTTGGCGCTGCGCAGCATCACCGCGAGCTCCTTGGGCTCCTGCTTGTCGTACAGCGGCACTGCGATGCCGCCGCACGCGAGCGCGGCCAGGTCGGCGCAGACCCAGCGCGCCGAGTTGGGCGCGAGCAGGGCCACGCGATCGCCGGGCTTCACGCCGGCGCCGGCGATGAACGCCCGCGCGCGCGCGATCGACTCGAGCAGCGCGCCACCGTCGTGGCGCCGCAGCTCGGTGCCGTGCACCTCGACGACCGCGGTGCGCTCGGGTTGTTGCTCGAGGTTCTCGAAGATGCGCGCGAGGAAGTTCATGGCGGCGAGGGCCGGCGCCGACAAGACGGCGGCGGGCGGGAGCGTACCCGCGTCGGACCACCGGCACGAGTGCCGCGAGAACCCGCCGGAAACCCCCGCGGTAGGGCCCCGCATGGCCACCCGGCGCTCGTGCAACAGCGAGCGGGGTGCGGCCGACCCGGGTCGCACGCTGGTGCCGAGGTTCGCGCGAAGGAGACGCCCATGGCGGGCGGCTCGACCGATGCGACGGCACCGCGCCTGGAGAGTCGTGATGTCGCTTCGTATGCTGTCCGCTGCGTTCCTCGTTGCCGTCGTCTCGTTCCTGCCCGCGTGCGACGACGTGACCGAGCCCGAGCCCGCCACCTCGCGCTTCGCCGGCGTCGCCGACGTGCCGCTGCACCCGTGTGGCAATGGCGTGGTCGAGGCCGACGAGCTGTGCGACGACGGCGTGCTCAACGGTCCCGACCGCGAGTGCACGTACCTGTGCGTGCCCAACGACTGCGAGCTCGACGAGCAGGGTTGGTGCATCGATCCCGAGCCCACGATCGCGCCGCGTCTCGCGGGTGGCTGAACTCGGATTGCCACGCCCCGCGACATGCGCGGGGCGTGGGGTCGTCGCCGCAGGTCAGGTCGCGCGGCGGCGACGACCGATGCGGAGCCCGACCAGACCCAGCAGCGTGAAGGCCCACGACGACAGCGGCGCGCGCGTGTCGGTGGTGCAGCTGCAGCCACCGGTGTCGGTGTTCTCGCCGGCGGAGTCGCCGGTGCTGCTCTCGTCGCCGTTGGTCGCCGACGCGCTGGCGCTGGCACTCGCGCTGTCGCTGTCCGAGGCCGAGGCGCTCGCGTCGCCGCCCGACGAACCGCCGTCGGTGTCACCGCCGGTGGAGCCGCCCTCGCTGCCGCCGCTGCCGCCCTCGCTGCCGCCGCTGCCACCCTCGCTGCCGCCGCTGCCGCCCTCGCTGCCGCTCGCGGTCGCGTCGGTGGTCGAGGTCGCGTCGGTCGTGCTCGACGACGCCGACGTGTCGCTGGTCGCGACGCCGCCGCAGTCGGAATCGATCAGATCGAAGCAGGCCTGCTGCAGCGCGTCGGGGTCGAGATCGTTCCAGTCGGGATCGCCCGAGCCGCCGCCGGAGCCACCGTTGGCGCACTCGCAGTAGTACGAGACGTCCTTGCCCAACGTGATGTCGCACGCGCCGACGTCGTTCATGCAGTCCCACTCGGGCGGTGGCGGCGGACCGCAGAACGCGTCGTTTTCCATCAAGCAGACGTCGAGCAGCTCGTCGTCGGTGAGGCCGTCCCAGAGGTTGCCGCCGGCGAAGCCACCACCCGATCCGTCGTTGCACTCGCATGTGAGCGAGTCGGGCTCGTTCTCGATCCAGCACGTGCCGTACATGCCGTCGCACTGCAGGCCGACCGGCGGCATGATCGGACCGCAGAAATCCGCGAGCTGCTCGTCGCAGACCATCTGCAGCCCGGCGTCGTCGAGCCCACCCCAGCCGAAGTCGCCGGCACCGCCGCCGCCCGAGCCGTCGGCACAGTCGCAGCTCACCATGTCGGGGCCGTCGTTCGACACCGTGCACGAGCCGGCCATCGACATGCAGTCCGCCGAGGCCGCGTGCGCCGTCGAGGGCCACGCCGAGGCCGCCACAGTCCCGAGCACCGATGCCAGAGCAATCCAACCCAACTTCCCAGCCATGCCAATCACCCCTCGCGGCCCCACCGGGCCCGCGTCGTATGTGCGTGAATGGCCGCCGACGATCGTCCTTCGTGGTTCGGGACAAAAAAAGTTTGCATCCGGCCGGCGCGCAACCATCGCCCGGCCGACCCGTCCGGGGGGCATGCGCGTCCTGTGCACCGTGGTCGTGTCCCTGCTGAGCGGGGGCTGCTTCCTCTTCCAGCCGTCCAACGCCGCAACGAGCACCCCCGGGACCGCCGCGCCGGGCACCGCGGGCGCACCGACGAGCCCCGAGTCGTCGAGTGGCCCGATGGCCGCGGATCCCGCCGCGAGCCCCGAGCCCACCCCCACGCCGGCCGGACCGGTGAGCGTGACGTTGCGCAACGCGTGCCCGCAGACCGTGCGCTTGTTCTTCGGCGACAAGCCCAAGTTCGGCAGCGGCACGACCTCGACGCTGGGTTCGAACACGGTGACGAGCCACAGCTTCCAGCCCGGTGACATGCTGTGGATCGTCGACGAGAGCGACAACGGTCTGTCGAGCACCTCGATCGCAGCGAGCACGCGCGAGATCGAGGTGACCTCCGGTTGCACCGGTTTCCAGGTCCGATGAGCGCGCGGCGGTGATACCGTCGTCGTTCGCATGGCGGACGCGGATCGCAGCTACGAGGTCTTCCACGCCCATCGCGGCGTACCGATCAAGGCGTGGACCGTCGGCGTGCCGTTCGAGGACGGCGCCCGCCGTCAGCTCGAGGCGATTGCATCGCTGCCGTTCATCCACCGCTGGCTCGCCGTGATGCCCGACGTGCACGAGGGTGCCGGCGCGACGGTGGGCAGCGTCATCGCCACGCGCGGCGCGGTGATCCCGGCCGCGGTCGGGGTCGACATCGGCTGCGGCATGATGGCGGTCGAGACCGACCTGCCGGCCTCGCGGCTGCCCGACGGTCTCGAGGGCCTGCGCAGCGCGATCGAGGCCGCCGTGCCGCACGGTCGCACCGACGACGGCGGTCGCAACGATCGCGGCGCGTGGGGCGACCCGCCGCCGTCGCACGCGCAGGCCTGGTCGTCGCTCGCTGCCGGCTGGGAGCGACTGATCGCCAAGCACCCCAAGATCGAACGCGGCCCGCGGCTCGAGCACCTGGGCACGCTGGGCACCGGCAATCACTTCATCGAGGTCTGCCTCGACGAGCGCGACCTCGTGTGGGTGATGCTGCACAGCGGCTCGCGAGGCGTGGGTGCGCGCATCGGCAAGCTCTTCATCACGCGCGCCAAGGAACAGATGCAGCGGTGGTTCATCGACCTGCCGGCGGCGGATCTGGCGTACCTGCCCGAGGGCACGCAGGACTTCGAGGACTACGTCGAGGCGGTCGAGTGGGCGCAGCGCTTCGCGTCGCTCAACCGCAAGCTGATGATGAACGCGGTGCTCGAGACGATGTCGCGCGCGTTGCCGCCGTTCGAAGCCACCGGCATGGTCATCGACTGCCACCACAACTACGTCGCACGCGAGCACCACTGGGGCGCGAACGTGCTCGTCACGCGCAAGGGCGCGGTGCGGGCCCGCACCGGTGATCTCGGCATCATCCCTGGCAGCATGGGGGCGCGCTCGTTCATCGTGCGCGGGCGCGGTCACGACGACAGCTTCCACAGCTGCAGCCACGGCGCCGGACGGGTGATGTCGCGCGCGGAGGCGAAGCGTCGCTTCACGGTCGATGACCATGTGGCCGCGACGCGCGACATCGCCTGCCGCAAGGACGTGGACGTGATCGACGAGACGCCCGCGGCGTACAAGTCGATCGACGCGGTCATGAACGCGCAGCGCGATCTCGTCGAGGTGCTGCACACGCTTCGTCAGGTCGTGTGCGTCAAGGGCTGAGCCTGCGCAGAGTCGCATCGGTCGATCCCTCGGCATCGCCGCGGTGAAACCCTGCAGTGCCGTCGCGAGCGTGCCCGCGGCTACGAAGATTCCCGCGTCGCGGCGTGGATCCTGCGTCCGCCGCTGCCGACAATCGCCAGTGGGGGAGCGTGCTCATGCAGACGCATTGGCTTGGCGTGGTTGGACTGGCGTGCCTGGGCGCGGTGTCGTGCGCGGCGCCGTGTGTCGACGACGGCATCGATCAGGAGCAGTGCCCGCAAAACGACACACAGACGGAGTCGGCCAGCGGCGACAGTGGGACCAGCGCCGCGACGGCGACCGACTCGGCGACGACGATGACGGCGACCGACTCGGCCAGTGCGACCGCAGCGTCGATGTCGGCGTCGGCCAGCGGTGCCGACTCGACCACGGAGGGCGCGGGCACCACCACGGTGGGCCAAGAGTGCCCGGTGCTGGAGGACTCGTGGCGCGCCGAGCCGCCGACGTTCTTGTTGCTGATCGACCAGAGCGGCAGCATGACGATGCCGTTCGACACCAGCACGCGCTGGGAGGTGCTCGGCGACACGCTGTTCGACCCCGACGTCGGCGCGGTCGCGGCGTTCCAGGATCAGATCCGCTTCGGGCTGGCGCTGTACACCAACACCGATCCCGATCCCGATTGCCCCGAGCTGACCGAGACGGCGCCGATGCTCGGCGCGTTCGACGAGATCGCGATGGCGTACGAGGACGCCGATCCGCAGGACAACACGCCGACCGGCGATTCGATCACGGCCGTCACCGCCGAGCTGGTGGCCGACCCCGCGCCGGGCGAGCGCGTGATCGTGCTGGTGACCGACGGCGAGCCCGACACCTGCGAGGTGCCCAACCCGCAGATGGGCCAGGACGAGGCGGTGCAGGCGGCCACCGCCGCGTTCGATCAGGGCGTGCGCACGGTGGTCGTGAGCGTGGCCGACGAGGTCAGCGCCGATCACCTGCAGGACATGGCCAACGCCGGTGCGGGCGTGGGCCCCGGGGATCCCGACGCACCGTTCTACGTCGCGCTCGACCAGGACGATCTCGCCACGGCGTTCGCCGAGATCATCTCGACCACGCGGCCGTGCGCGTTCACGCTGCAGCAGCCGCTGATGGCAGGGCAGGCGCAGCAGTGCACCGTCACCGTCAACGGCGACGCGGTGCCGCTGGACGATCCCGATGGTTGGCAGACCGACGGCGACATGGGTATCGCGCTGGTCGGTGGCGCCTGCGATGCGATCCAGACCGGCGCCGGCATGGTCGAGATGGTCTGCAGCTGCGACGCCGTGGAGGGCGGCTGACATGCCCGGCGCGTTCGCGATGATGCTCGCGCTGGCGGTGGCTCCGGCGGCGCGCGCAGAGGTCGACGCCGAGGTCACGACGTCGCACGAGGCCGGCGCCACGCACGGCAAGCAGAAGTGGATCCGCCGCCACGCGCCCACGCGCATGATGGGCGAGCTCGGCGTCTTCGGCGGCGTGATGCTGCCGACGCCGCGGCTGGAGCTGTTCCAGCCCGACACCGCGCTGCCCGACGACGGCTTTCGTCGGCTGCGCCGCGCGATGCCGGAGATCGGCGCGCGCGCGGGCTTCTATCCGCTGCGCTTCTTGGGGCTCGAGCTCGAGGGCGCGGTGATGCCCGCGCGCCTGCGCGACGTCGACGCGCGCGCCAACCTGTGGGCCTTCCGCGGCCACGTGGTCGGTCAGCTGGGCCTGTGGAGCGTGACGCCGTTTCTGTTGCTGGGCACCGGTGCCTTCGGCGTCGCCAGCGGTCGTTCGGCACTGGGCAAGGACGTCGACATCGCGATCCACTTCGGCGGTGGTGTGAAGATCTTCGCGACCGACTCGATCATGGTGCGGCTGGATCTGCGCGACACCGTCAGTGCGCGGCGTGGCGTCGAGAACGGCCTGGGCCACACCGGCGAGCTGCTGCTGGGGTTGTCGTGGACGCCGCGAGGGCGCCGCAAGCCCACCCCCGCGGACGGCCCGCGCGACCGCGACGGCGACGGCTTCCTCGACGACGAGGACAAGTGCGTCGAGGTGCCCGGCATCGCGCCCGACGGCTGCCCCCGCAGCGACAAGGACGGCGACGGGTTCTACGACGACGAGGACAAGTGCGTCGAGGTGCCCGGCGTCGAGCCCGACGGCTGTCCACGGCCCGATCGCGACGGCGACAAGATCGCCGACGACGACGACACGTGCCCCGACAAGCCCGAGACCCGCAACCGCTTCGAGGACGCCGACGGCTGCCCCGACGAGGTGCCCAAGGCGGTGGCGGAGTTCGACGGGGTGTTCGACGGCATCGAGTTCGACCACGACAAGGACTCGATCAAGGCCAGCTCGAAGAAGATCCTCGCGCGCGCCGTCTCGGTGCTCACGACCTACCCCAAGCTGAAGGTCGAGATCGCGGGCCACACCGACTCCACCGGCTCGCGCGACTACAACCTCGACCTGTCGCGCCGCCGCGCCGCGGCCGTGCGGCAGTACCTCGTCGACCAGGGCATCGCAGCCGAGCGCATGAGCACGCGCGGCTACGGGCCCGACAAGCCCATCGCGGACAACGCCACCGCCGGCGGGCGGCAGCGCAATCGTCGGATCGAATTCCACGTGGTCGACGAGTAGCCGCGCTGCGTCGGCGTGGGCTGCCAAGCCATGGGGAAGGGCGGCCCCAGCGTGTCACCCATGCTGCCGGTCTGATCTGTCACCCATGTCCCCGGTCAGCACGGTCCACGGCTCAGCCGCCCGCGGACGTGGTCGCGGTGGTGCCACTGCCCGTGGTCGACCCGGGATCGCCGCCACTGGAGGTGCCACCGTCGGTGTCGCCGGTGTCGCCGGGCTCGCTCGTGGTGACGCCACCCGAGACGCTGCCGCCGCAGCCGAGCGCGTCGCAGATGCACACGCAGGCCTCGACGATGGCTTGGCCGGTCGCGGGCGTCACGTGGCTGAAGTCGACGCTGCAGTGGTCGCACGCGCAGGTGAAGACGTTGTCGATCGCCGCAGCCTCGTAGTCGACGCCGCACGCCGCCAGCGCGCCGAGGCTGCCGCTGTCGCTGCCGCCGTCGTCGTCGTTGCAGCCACCGCACCCGCTGGTGGCGGTCCCGGTCGCGCTCTCGGTCGGCTCGGGCCACGGCCCGCTCGATGCAGTCGCGCTGACCGAGCCGTCACAGGACACCGTCGAGTCGGTCGTGCCGATGCTGCTGCTGTAGCCCTCGGTGCCGCCGCTGGTGGTCGTCGACGTGTCACCGTCGTCGTCGCCGGGGCCGTCGTCGCCGCCGTCGTCGGCCCAGGTCTCGCCGCCCGAGTTGGGTTCGCCCGGCAGCACGCAGCCTCCGCCGGCCACGCCCACCACCATCACGATTTCGATCACTGTCGTCCAGCTGCTCTTGCTCATCGTCGCGTCACGCACTCCTCGTGCGTCGAATCCCCATGCGACGTCGGTTCCGTCACATCGACGTGCTGCCGCCATCGCTCGTCGCGGTGGTGGTCGCCGACGTGCTGCTGCTCGAGCTGCTCGCCTCGCCCGAGCCGCTGGTCTGCGTGGTCTCGCTGCTGCTCGAGACGCCGCCATCGATGCCGCCCGAGTTGCTGCCGCCGCAACCAGCGGCCATGCAGATGCACTCGCACTCCTCCAACATGGCGGCGCCCGACGTCGGCGACAGCCCGCTGCGCGAGACCTCGCAGGCCTCGCACACGCACAGGTAGTCGCCGCCGTCGGCGATCATCTCGAGCGTCACGCCGCACAACGCCACCGGATCGAACGCGCCGGTGTCGCTGGTGCTGGTGGGCGCGGCCGTGGTCGCGGTGGCGTCGGTGCTCGTGATGTTGGTCGCCGTCGAGATGGTCGTCTCGGTGACGCTCGCGCCCTCGCTGCCCGCGTCGCCCTGGTCCGCAGAGCCGACATCGACATTCACGATGCAGCCCCGCAGCGCGAGCGAGACGCCCAGCAGCCGCTCAGCCGGCCGACGTCGCCGAGACCGTGCCATCGGTGACCGACGCGACCCCTGTGTCTGGGTTTCCGCCGTCGCTGGATCCGCCGTCGCTGGTGCCGAAGGTGTCACCGGTGTCGCTCGACTCCTGCGTCGTGACACCGCCCGAGATGCTGCCGCCGCAGTCGATCGCGTCGCAGATGCACGCGCACGCCTCGATGATGGCACTGCCGGTCTCCGGCGTCACGTTCTGATAGTCGACGCTGCAGGTCTCGCACGCGCAGCTGTAGAAGTTCTGCAGCGGCGCCGCCTCGTACTCGATGCCGCAGGACTCCAGCGCGCTCATGTCGCCGCCGCTGTCGCTGGTCGAGCAGTCGAGGCAGCCGGTGCTCACCGTCGCGCTCGCGGTGCCGGGGTCACCCGCACCGCTGGTGGCCGAGGCGGTGCCGCTGACGCTCGCGCCGGTCACGGTCGAGTCGGTCGTGCCCATGCTGCTGCTGTACCCACCGGTTCCTCCGCCGCTCGTTCCTGTCGTCTCGGAGGAACCGTCGCCACCCGCGGAGTCATCGTCACCCGCGTCCGCCTTGCTCCCGGCGATCACGCATCCACCCAACAGCGAGCTCACGACCAGCGCCATCCACTTCGATTCGATCAGCCAACTACGTTCCACCATCGTCCGTTACACACTCCCCGCCCGTCGTATCCCCGCGGTGGCTCGCGTCCGTCACCGCGCGAGGCGGAAACCACTACGGCTTCGCGCAGACGTCTCGCACCGCGACCGCGGCCGCGGCATCGGGATGCGACGCGACCAGCGACGACGCGGCGCTGCGGGCACCCGCGGCATCACCCGCGGCACACAGCATGCGCGCCCACGCGGCACGCCGCTCGACCTCGAGCTCACCGGCGGGGTAGCGCTCGGCGTGTTGCTCGAGCAGCGCGCGGGCCTTGGTCACGTCGCCCTCGCGCAGGGCCACGCCCGCGCGCCGCAGCAGCGCAGCCTCGGCGGCGAGCGTGCTGGTGTCCGCGGCCGTGGGCGCAGCGGGGGCCGTGGTGGCCGGCGAGGGCGCGCGCGCCTCGTCGCGGCTGCGCGGGACGGCGGCGCGGGCCGTGCGGTGCGACGCTGCCGTGGGCCCACGCGTCGCGAGCACCTGCGGTGCATCGCTGCCGATCGCGGCCGCTGCGGTCGGGGGTGCGGGCGGTCGCACGATCGCCGCGGGTGGCGTCGCCGCGGGTGGCGTCGCCGTGAGCGGCGTGGCCTCGGGCACTGCGCGCGAGGGCGAGACGATCGCAGCCTGCTCGATCACCGTGATCGGATCGCGCGCGTGCGCGGGCGCATCGCCGCGGCCCGACAACGCCGCGGTCGCGGCCACCGTCGCGACCGCGCTCGCGGCCGCGACCGCGAGCTTGGCCGACCACGTGCTCGCGAGCGTCGCGAGCGCGCCGCCACGACGACCGAGATCGAGGCCCAGCAGCAGCCACACGCGGTTGGCGAGCTTCGCCGGCGGCGGCGAGGTGCGCAGGCGCGACAGATCGGGATCGTGCGCGCCGACGGCCTCGGCCAGCCGCGCCCGCGCCAGTCGCAGGCGCGAGTACACGGTGTTGAGCGGCAGCTCGAGCGCCTGCGCGACCTCGGGTCCGCTGAGCTCTTCGACCTGCGTGAGCAGGAAGACCTCGCGCTGTCCGGGGTCCATGCGCGCCAGCGCGTCCTCGACCAGCGTGAGCGCGTCGGGCTCGATCGCCGCATCGGCGGCGCGATCGCTGATCAGCGAGAGCGCCTCGTGCTTGCGGACGCGACGGGTCTGCGCGCGATGGTGACGCGACGCGACGTGGCGCGCGATCGAGGCGACCCACGCGCGTGGCGACGCGTCGGGGCGCAGCGCGTCGATGCGTCGATGCACGGTCAGCCACACCTCCTGGGCCACGTCCTCGCGCGCGCCCGAGGGCACGCCGAAGTGCGCGGTCAACGACCACACGAAGCCGAAATGGCCGCGGTACAGCGCGCGGAAGCGGTGGTCCGGTCCTTCGAGGTGGTGTCCGAGTGCACCCATCGTCAGCTCTGTCATCCCCGGCCCACGGCGGTTCCGTCACGACCGTTCCCGAAAGCCAACGATCGGCGCTCTGCGGCCTTGCACGGGGGGTTTCGGGGGCAACGGCTCACGGCCGGCCCCGCCCGTCCAGCCCCAGCAGGATGCGGAAGGAAATCGGCTTGACCAGCCACAGCTGGTCGCCCGAGACGTTCACCGACACGCGCTGCAGCGGGGCGGCGACCTCGACGCCGGCGACGAGGCCCAGCCCGCGCCGCAGCGGCACCCGCAGCGCGATGCGGCCGACCGGGGCCACCCACAGGTTCGAGCTCGCGGTCGGCTCCACGACCTCGACCCCGCGGGCACGCGTGCCACCGGTCTCGAGCGCGGGGCACAGGCCGAACTCGACCCGCCGGGTCGGCGGCCGCAGGCACGCCGCGAGCAACGCGGAGCCGAGCCAGATCCGCGCGGCCACGGCTTGGCCGAGCAACAGCGCGCGCGGCAGCCACATGCGCGCCTCGGCCTCGAGCGCGACGCGGCGCCACGTCAGCACCAGTGCGCCGCCGAGCAAGGCGCTGCCGCGCGGCGCGAGGGCGGAGCCCCAGCCGCTCCACAGTCGACCGCCCAGCTCGAACATGCGTGGCGTGGCCGCGGCCCGCGGAGGATCCGCTGCCTCGCCGCGCGCACGGCGGCCGCGGGCCGGCGTCGCGTCTTCGGCCTCGCGCGTGGCCTCGGCCGGCGCGCGTGCAGTGGCATCGGGCGCAACCGTGGTGGTGGTGGTGGTCGTGGTGGTCGTGGTCGCGTCGGGCTCTCCGCCGAGCGCCGTGGGATCGAGCGTCAGCGCCACCACCAGCGCGGCCGCGTCCGCGAGGCTCTCGCAGTCGGGGGCCCGCAGCGCGCGCTGGTGCTCGGTGCCGTCGATCGCGACGATCACGTCGACGACGTAGGCGTCACCGTCACGCTGCACCTGCGCGCGCGCGACCCCGTCGCGCGCGCTGCTGCTGGCGACCAGCTCGGCGATGCGACGCTCCATCGCCGCGTCGTCGGGGCACTCGGGCGGGGCGGTCCACGTCACCAGCTCGCCCTCGATCGGCCCCGTCGCGGCGGGCTCGGTCGCGCGCTCCGGCGCGACCGCGCTCGGGTCCACCGCCGGCGCGGGCTCGCGTGCGGCCGCGTCGGGGGCCGCTACGCCGCCCTGCATCGCCACCACGAGCGCCCACGGTCGCACGTGGGCCAAGCATGGCGCATCGGCGCGCGCGCGGCCAACCCCCGACCAACGCGGCGCGGCCTTGCTGGTACGCTTGCGCCGCCGACGTGGCAGCCGACGCGACACCCCCGACCGACGGGAGCTACGCGATCTCCTTGTCACGATGGGCGCGTCAGCGGCCCCGTCGCGTGCTCGCGGTGTGGCTGGTGCTCGCCATCGCCGCGTTGGTGTGGTTGCGCGCGGGCCCGCGGGTCGAAGGTGCGACCGAGGCGTTGCTGCCGCTCGAACACCGCGCGCCCGACGACGAGGTGTTGCTGTTGCTCGGGCCCGCGGTCGATCGAGCGGCGGGCGAGCCCGGTGACCTCACCGACGCGCTGGTCGCCGCCGCGGGCACGATCGCGGAGCGCATGGCCGACGAGCGCGTGCCGCTGGCGCCGCCGGTGGGCGAGGCCGCGGGATGGTTCGATGCGCACGCGATGTGGTTGATCGGCGACGATGCGCTCGCCACCATCGCCGCGCGCATGAGCGACGCGTCGATGTCGGACGCGATCGGCGAGCTCAAGGCGCGGATGTCGTCGCCGCTGTTCGGCGTCGCGACCGACGAGCCGCGCCGCGATCCGTTGCGACTGTACGGCCTGCTCGGTGCCGAGGGTTCGCGCTACGCCGCGGGCAACGACGCCGTCGGCGGTCCGCGGCAAGGGGCGATGCCCGGCGGCGATCGGGGCCCCGGCCGCTCGCGGGTCACCGCCGCGGGCGATCTGCTCGCGGCCGACGGCAGCGCGCTGTTGCTGCTGGTGCGCTCGCGACGGGGGCCGCAGGTCGTGCTCGAGCAGGCGCAGCGGTTGGTCGCCGAGCACGGCGTCGCGGTCGAGCTGGTCGGAGGCCCGCGCACCGAGCAGGCCGCGGCCACGCTGGTGCACGAGCGTGGCCTGCAGCTCATCGCGCTCGCGCTGGCGGGCGTGACCGCGGTGCTCGCCGGCGTGCTGCGGCGGGTGCGGGCGACGCTCGCGATCGTCGGCGGGCTCGCAACCGTCGCGCTGGCGACGGTCGCGATGTTGCCCGCGCTCGATCCGTGGTCGGTCGCGATCATCGTGTTCCTGCTGGGCTTCAGCTGCGAGGGCGCGCTGCACCTGCAGCGGATCAGCGCGCGCGGCTGGCCCGCGGCCGCGGTGCTCGCGACCGCGTTGCTGCCGCTGTTGCTGTCGCCGTATCCCGCGTGGCAGGCGTGGGCGTGGCGATGGCCGCTCGCGGTCGCGGCCGGCATGATCGTGCTGCGCGTGGTGCTGCCGGCGATCCACGCCGTGGTCGGCGGCGCGGTCTCGTGGGAGGGGCGCGGCTTCGCGTGGCGTGCGATGCCCGGGCTCGCGCTGTTCGCCGGGCTGGTGGTGCTCGCAGCGGGCGCGTGGTCGGTGTCGTCGCTGCGCTACCGCGGTGCCGATCGCGTCCACGTCGCCGCCGTGGCCGCGACGCAGCAGCGTTTGATCGACGAGTTCTACGATCCCGCGGCGCTGGTGCGCGCACAGAGCCGTGGCCCCGACGCCGCGGCCGCGCTCGATCGCGCTGCGGTCGAGGGCCGCGCGCTGGCTTCGCTGGTGCCCGGCGAGGCCGTGCGCGTGGACGGGCCGGGGCCGTGGATCGCACGACGCGAGGATCTCGAGCGTCGTCGCGCCGCGCTGGCGGAGCTGAAGCTGCCGGCGCGGCTCGAGTCGCTGCGCGCGATCCTCGAGGCGCGCGGCTTCCGTTCGGATGCGTTCGGCGAGTTCCTGCGCGGCGCCGCGGGCGACGGCGGTCTGCCCACCGCCGACGCGATGCTGCAGGGCCCGCTGGGCGGATGGTTGCGCCGCTACCTTACAAAAGACGGCGACGTGCAGGTGCGGACGTTCGTGCAGCTGGGCCCCGACGTCGAGGCCGGCGTGCCGCGCGTGCGTGCGCCCGACGGCAGCGGCGTCACGCTCGTGGGTCCGGCCGTGGCCGCGCGGATCGATCGCCAACGCTTCGCCGACTGGCTCGGCATCTGGGCGCTGTGCCAGCTGTGGCTCGGCGCGTTCGTGGTGTGGCTGGGCACGCGCAGCCTCGGCGTGGCGATCGCTTCCGCGTTCGCCACGTTGGTCACGCAGTGCGCGGTGCTGGCGTTGCTGACGATGCTGCGCGTGCCGGTGGGCCCGTCGATGGTGCCGGCGCTGCTGCTGGTGGGCGCGTCCGCGACGGTCTCGGCCGGGCGTGCGTGTCGGGCGATCGATCTGCAGCGGCCGTTGTTCGCGACCGGCATCGTGGTCACGAGCCTGTGCCAGCTCGCCGCCGGCGCGGCGCTGGCGGCCAGCGGCGAGCCGGTGTGGCGGCCGCTGGGCCTGGTCGTGGTGGTGGGCGCGGTGATCGCCTCGGGCACCGGGTTGTTCGTGGCGCCGGGCGTGTGCGCGATGCTGCGGCGCGCGTTCGGGCGCGACCACGCGGCACCGCCGTCGCAGGAGGCACCGTGATCGCGCGTCGCGTCGTCGTGTTCGGCGGCCTGGGCGTGGCCGCGCTGGCGCTGGGCGATCGCGTGGTCTCGGCCGACGAGCTCGCGGACAAGCGCCTGCAGAACCGGCTCGAGCTGTGGGCCAACTACGCCAAGCGCACGCGCAACCTGGTCGCACGCGTGACGACCACGCGCGAGACCTCGCTCTTGCGCGAGCCGCTGATCTCGACCGGTCAGCTGGTGTTCCGTGCGCCCGCGACCTTCGTGCTGCGCGACGACGGCCTCGCGGGCGCGACCACCATCGTCGACGGCGACGAGCTCGCGATCGTGCCCAACGGCGCGACGGTCGGGGCCGCCGCGCGCGGCGTCATCACGCGCGGCGAGGCGCCGGCGGCCGCATGGCTGGCCGATCACCTGCGCGCCGCGTTCGCGCCCGGCGACGGCGCCGAGCTCGTCGCCGACTGCCGCACCGACGTGCCGCGCAGCGGCTACCGGCTGGATCTGCTGCCGCCGCGCAACTCGAGCATCCGCCGTGCGATCCGCAGCGTCACGCTCCACCTCGATCCGGTCGCAGGCGCCGTGACCGAGATCGTCGTGGCCGAGGCGCAGGGCGATCGCGTGCGCATGCAGATCGCCGACCACCGGCAGAACCTCCCCGACGAGGAGCTCGACGCGATCCTCGCCGAGGTCGCCGCGACGCGGCAGGGTCGCGCCCAGTAGCAGCGCGCGTGCTCAGCCGCGCCAGCCCCACGGCGCGAGCAGCCACGCCAGGCCGACCATCGCCAGCAGCACGCTGACGGCGGGCAACGGCTGCGCGCCGCCGCGATCGTCGTCGTCGCCGCGGCGGTGCAGCCATCGCGGCCACGGCAGCGCGAGCAGGCCCAGCAGCGCCATCGGCTCGAGGTACGGCATCGTGCACAGCAGCGTGATCGACAGGTGCAGCCCCACGATCGCGAGCGCCCACGCGGTCCGCAGCCCGCGGCCCAGCAGCAGCACCCAGCCGCCACCTTCGATCACCAACGTCGCGAGGCCCAGCGCGCGCCCCAGCGACGGCGAGCCGGCGATCGCCTCGCGGATCGCGACGAGCCAGTCCCAGCTCGCCAGCGGCGCCTGCTTGATCACCAGCGCCCGCAGCATCGCGCCATCGGCCCACGCGAGTCCGCCGACCCACAGCTTGCTCGTGGCCGAGCCGACGTAGGCCGCGGCGATGCACGCGATCGCACCGGCCTCGCCCATGCGCTCGCGCAGCCCGCGGTTGTCGTCGTCGTGCGGCGCGGCGACCCACAGCTGGCCCAACACCCAGCCCAGCAGCGCGGCGCCGGGGAAGAACGCGTTGCGCGACGGCGAGCCGAACACCTGGGTCTGCCACGCGCTGAACACCGCGAAGCACGTCAGCGCCCACGCGCCCGCGATCACCGGCCGGCGATCCCGCGCCAGCTGCACCAGGCCGATCGTCGCGAGCGCCCACAACATCCACGCCGCGCCGGGGATCCGCGCGAGCGCCTGCGCGAGCGCACCGCCCTCGCGGTAGTGCGCGTGATCGTGGATCTGCCACGCCAGCTGCGAGGCCTCCAGCGCCCACTGCAGCGCGGCGATGGCCGCGAGCCCGAGGCGCAGCGGTGCGCGATCGCAGCGGTCCCACCACGAGTCGAAGCGCAGCGCGTTCATGGTGCGTCCGAGGCGGTGCAGCGCGCGAGCACGCAGTCGGTGAACTCGGGTCCGTGCTCGCGCGGCGTCAGCCACCATGCGCGCGACACGATCGCGACCTCGCGCGACTGCGGCGTGTCGACCAGGTGCGCCTCGAGCCAGCGCTGTTGGTCGCGCGTGACGTAGTCCAGTGGCTGGTGCTCGGGCCCGCAGCTGCGCCGCAGCTCGGTCAGCATCGGCAGCCGCGGATAGCACTGCAGCGCGCCGTAGCGATCGAGCTCGCGGGTGCTGCCGTCGGCTTCGCGCACCCGCACGCGCGCCGCCGTGTCGCCGCCGCGGCCCTGGTACATGTCGAACACCGACAGCGGGAACGCGTTGCCGATGCCGCGCGCCGCGATCACGTACGCCGCGAAGATCGCCCAGGCGGCGAGGGTGGTCACGCGCGTGCGCACGGCCGGCACCGACGCCGACTGTACCAGCGCGCCGTCAGAGCGCCGCCGCACGCGTGGTACAGCGTGGGCACATGCATCGGAGGCGTTCGAGCACCGCGACCACGGTCGTGCCGCCACGGCGTCGCTGGGTCGCGGCGGTGGTGATCCTGCTCGCCGCGCTCGTGCTCGTCGGCGGTCTGCTCGGCGTCGCGCGTCCGGGCGGCGGTGCGTCGGCGGCCCGGGACCCGGCGGTGTACGAGTCCGGCGCGCGCACGCACGCGGGTGCGAGCACGCAGCCCCAGCCGAGCGCGCCCACGGTCGCGCGTGCGGAGGCGGACGCGACGCCGTCGTCGCGACGCGAGCACACCGCGGGTGCACGCGCGTCCGCGCGAGCGCAACGCGATGCGCTGCACCGCCAGATCCTCGCGCGGCGAGCGGGCGAGGCCGCGAAGGCCCCGGCCACCGACGCCCGCGACGCGCCCGTGCCGTCCGAGTCGGCGCCGCTGCGCGATCGCATCGGCGGCCGCGACGCGCTGGTCCAGCAGCTGCAGCGCGACTTCATCCCCCTGGCGGACGAGTGCATCGCGATGGCGACCGAGCGCGAGCCCACGCTCCGCGGCACGATCGCGCTCGAGTTCGACGTGCTCGGCGACGACGAGCTCGGGGCGGTGATCGAGGACGTGCGCGTCCCCGATCGACGGGTCGTCGACGATCCCGCCGATGCGCCCATCACCGATGCCGAGCTCATCGAGTGCATGCGCGAGAGCGCCTGGACCGTGCGCCTGCCCCCGCCGCCGGTGGGGGGACGCGATGCGTTCATGGTATCGCTGCGGGTCGGCGACGAAGCGGCCGCGCCGGGCTGACGCCGCAGACGGCGTCACCCGGCAGCGCGACGTCACTTGCCCAGCGAGCGCGCGTACTTCGACACCGCCTTGATCTCGTCGGCGGTGAGCTTGTCCTTGAACGGCTTCATCTTCGTGCCCGACTTTCCGTTGGTCACGATGTCGACGATCTTGTCCTCGGGCCACTTGCCCTTCCAGCCGGCCTCGGTCCAGTCCTCGACGTCGTTCTCTTCGCCGATCTTGGTCTTGCCGTCGCCGTTGGCGTTGTGGCAGTTCTTGCACTTCGTGCCGAACAGCGCCTTGCCGTCGGCGCTGGGGCCGGGATCGGTCTTGCCCTCGTCGGGCTTGGGATCCTTGGTCGCGGCCTTCTTGTCCTCGGCCTTGCCCTTGTCGTCGGCCTTCTTCTCGTCGGCCTTCTCCTCGACCTTGGTGTCGTCGGCCTTCTTCTCGTCGGCCTTCTCGTCGGCCTTCTCGTCGGCCTTCTCGTCGGCCTTCTCGTCGGCCTTCTCGTCGGCCTTCTCGTCGACCTTCTCGTCGACCTTGGCCTCGTCGGCCTTCTTCTCGTCGGCCTTGGCCTTGGCGTCGTCGGTCTTCTTCTCGTCGGCCTTGGCCTTGGCGTCGGTCTTCTTGTCGTCCCCCTTCTTGCTGGCGTCGTCGCAGCCGGGCGCGAACGCCCCGAGGCACAGGAGCAGACAAGCGGTCGAGATCGTTCGCAATTGCACGGTTCGTTCTCTCCTTGGCGGGCGTGACGCTACCGGATTTGCGAACGCGGCACAAAGCCCATGCGGTCTGTCACGGTTCGGTCGGTCGGTCGCCGGCGCCCCGCCCGACGTCATTTCTGCGCGGGAACTGGCGCACGGCGCTACCGCGTCGCGCCGGGCGCACTCGACGGCTGCGGCCGGCCGCTGCTAAGACCATGACCGCGACCACGCCGATGACCGAACGAGTCCATGGACCGCCGGCGGTGCTGCCCGAGACCGCGGGGGCGGAGCAGAGCACGGCCCTGGCGACACGACCGCCGGAGCTGCCGCTGCAGCCCGTCGAGGGCATGGCGCGCTGGCTCGGCCGCGCGTTGCAGCCGCTCGCGTTTCGCATGATCAGCATGGTCGAGCAGCGCACCGAGACGATGTCGGGGCCGCTCACGCCGGTGGAGGGTTACTTCCGTCGCGACCGCCACCGCCACCCCAAGGTCGACGCGTCGACGTGGTCGCTCCAGGTCAGCGGCGTCGCGCGGCCGCGCAGCTTCACGCTCGACGAGCTGAAGGCGTTGCCGTTCGAGGAGCGGCTGTGCGTGATGGAGTGCGCCGGCAACGGCAATCACATCATGGGATCCGCGGGCCTGCTGGGGCAGGCGCGGTGGGCCGGGCCCTCGCTGCGCACGGTGCTCGAGGCCTGCGGTGGTCCCGGCCCCGCGACGCACTTCGCGTTCCACGGCCTCGATCCGATCCCGCTGGTGCGCCGCGGCTATCACTACGGTCTGTCGCTCGAGGAGCTCACGCGCGCCGACGCGTTGCTCGCGATCACGATGAACGGCGAGCCGCTGCCGCGCCCGCGGGGATTCCCGCTGCGCCTGGTCGTGCCCGGCATCTACTCGATGTCGCACGTGAAGTGGCTCGGCCACATCGAGGGCAAGACCGCGCCGCACATGGGCATCCACAACCGCTGGGTCTTCACCAACAAGCACCTGCGAGACGGCAAGTGGGTGCGGGTGCAGGCGCGGTGGATCGGCCTCAAGTCGATGGTCACGCGCTGCCAGCGATCCGAGCGCGGCTGGACGCTGACCGGCTGGGCCTGGGGCGGCGGTGAGGCCATCGACGGCGTCGACATCAGCACCGACGGTGGCCAGAGCTGGCAGGCGGCGACGCTGCTGCAGCCCGAGGGCTACTTCCCCGAGGCACCGCTGCCCGCCGGCGCGCGCACGCACGCCTGGACGGTGTGGCGCTACGAGTGGGACGCGCCGGCTGCGGGCGAGTATCTGATCGCCTCGCGGGCGCGCAACGTCGCCGGCGTGCTGCAGGCGATGGATCAGGATCCCCACGTGCGCGGTCACTTCGACCAGACGCGCGTGAAGTGGCGCCGCGTCGCGGTGCCGTGATCGCGCCGCGCGGCACGTCGACGCGGTCGTCGACCGCGCGGTGACGCGAGTGTGCGTCACCGCGGGTCAGACGACGAGGTCGAAGTGCGCCTTGGCGTCGGGCTCACCCCGGTAGGCGCGCACGACATCGCTGCGCACCGGCGCGTCGCCTCTGGGCGTCGCGTCGTCGCGCGGTGGATCGGGCGCGCGCGCGCGGGCCTGCGGAGCCTCGGCCTCGGCCGAGCGCGGGGGCGACGTCGCGACCGCGGGCACGTCGTCGCGCTGCCCGGTGGCACGCGCGTCGTCGGGCGTCGCGCCGAGCTCGCCCGGCTCCGACTCGCGCTCGCGCACTGCATCGTCGTGCTGCGCCGCGTCGGCCGCGTAGGGCCGGCCGTCGGGACCGAGGTCGTACACGAACGACGGGATCTCCGGCAGCGAGCCATCGGGCGGATCGGTCGCCGCCTCGGCGCGCACCGCCATGTCCCGCACCCACAGCTCGCGCAGCCGCGCCGCGTCGTCGGTGGGGCCGTCGCGACTGCGCGACGGATCACCGCGCGCCCGTGCGCCGCTGCTGCTCGACTCGATCACGCGCGGCGTCGCGCCGGGCGCCACCGCAGCGGCCGCCGGCCCACTGTGGCCCGCTTGCGCGCGCGTGGCCGCCTCGCGATCGATCGCGGCCGTGGCACTGTTGGCGTGAAGGATCCTCAGCGAAGCTCGAATCGCGTCCACGTCGGGGACCATCGCCCCGAAACGAGCCGGCTTGAGCCGCTTTGATCCACGGTGGGCCGCCCGCGGCGCGCGCGGATCGTCCGCGTCAGCCGACCAGCGCGGCGGCGCGGCGCTCGAACTCGTCCTGCGAGATCGTGCCCTCGGCGAGCTGACGCTGCAGCGCGGTGAGCTCGTCGCCGCCGCGGGACTGCGCGCGATCGATCGCGGCCTTGTCCGCCGCGAACGCGTCCTTGGCCTCCGACTTCGCCTGCTTGAAGCGCTGCGCGAGCTCCTTCGGATCGAGCCCGCGGCCCGACTCGAAGTAGCTGTTCATCACGCGTCCGACCGCGTAGCTCGAGGCATAGGCCGAGGCCGCACCGAACGCCGAGCCCCACCCGGGGAAGACCTTGAGCAGGTTCGACAGCGCGATGCGAGCGCCCGTGCCGACGCCGAACCCGGCGAGCACGCCCTTGGCCTGCGCGGTGTCCATCTGCTGGCCCCACAGTCCGCCGATGTCGCGTGCGAGCCCGACCTGCAGTCCCGCGATCACGAGGTCGGTCGCGATCGAGATGCCCGGCAGCGGGAACGCACCGAGCAGCGCCGAGACGATCGCACACTTGCGCGTCGCCGACGTGACCTCCTCCGCGCGCGCCATCGCGTCGAGCGTGGGCGTGACGTTCGACGACTGTTGGTGGCGCGGCAGGAACAGCCGCGACAGGTGTGCGTCCTGGGTCGCGTCGATCCCGAGCGTGTCGCGGATGTGGATCAGCAGATCCCGCTCCGGCGGCGAGCAGTCGCCGTCGCTGCACGCGAGCGCGTACACGGCGGCGTACGCGTGCTCGCGCGCCTCGCCCGACGCCAGTTGCGCCAGCACCGTGTCCACGTCGACGGGCTCGTCGAGCAGCCACTGCAGCGAGATTCCATCCGGGAGATCGGTGTCGCCGAAGGTGTCTTGCAGCAGCGCGCGCTCGCGCTCGTGCAGCACACCGTCGGCCTTCGCCATGCAGACGAGCAGCCGCAGCGAGGCGATGGATTCTTCGCGCGTGATTGCCATCTCGCGTCGCAGGATATCAGCGGGCGCCCGCCGCTGGTGATGCAAAGACATCGTGCATGCGCGTGCACCCGCGGGCGCGTTGACAAGCCCGGCGCTGCGGTCTAGCGTCGCAAGCAGTGCGGTGCGCCCTCGGCCTGGGACCGAGCGCCGGCGCCCTCCACCGTCCACGGGAGCGGAGACGTGAACTTCGATGTCGAAATGGATCTGGTCGTCACGCTGGCGGCCGTGTTCGTGGCCGGCCTCGCGGCGGTGCTGGGCATCTGGATGGAGCGCGACCGTCGCAAGCCGCCGCGCTACGCGTGGGCGCTGTCGGCGTTGATCGTGCTCGCGACCCTGGTCAGCTTGATGCAGTCGTACCTCGACCAGAAGGAGCAGGACAAGCTGCGCGAGGACATGGCGCGCCTGCTCGCGACCATGGATCGCATCGCCAGCGAGTCGGACAACCCCGAGCTGCTCGATCTGGTCAAGTCGGAGCTCAACGCGCAGAGCCGCAGCGATCCCGAAGTGGTCGAGAAGATGGCGCAGCGCGTCAGCGACGAGGGCCGCGATCCCGCCGAGGTGCTGGGCAAGCACCTCGACGCCGCCGAGCTCGAGAAGGTCTCGCGCAAGACCAGCGCCATCAAGCCCAAGCAGACCGAGCACGTCGCGACCGCCGAGAAGCCGCGGCCCAAGCCGCCCTCGCCCGAAGCCGGCGATGCGCCCGAGGGCAAGGAAGCCGTGCGCGCGCCGTCGCCCGAGACGAAGGCTGCCGCGACCGCGCCGACGCCGTCGGGCAAGACGCCGCAGGAGCTCGCGGCCGAGGCCGCCGCCGCCGCTGCGGCCGCGCAGGCACGCGGCGCCGGTCGTCCCGGCATGCCGCCCGG
>JAIBBS010000279.1 GCA_019694555.1 Nannocystaceae bacterium | reverse complement strand
CGACGATCAGCCGCCGCCGTAGGCATCCGCGAGCTCCGCGATCGTCCGCAGCAGCTCCGGCGACACCGCGGTGCCATCGCGCGCGAGCTGCTTGAGCGTCTGCTCGTACTCCTGCAGCCCGCGTCCGGGCACCCGCGGGATGCGATCGAGCGCGCTGCGCAGCGACTCCAGCGTGGTCGGATCCATGACCCAGCCCTGCACGTTGTGCAGCTTGAAGAGCCGGTCGATCCACACGCCCGACGAGGTGCGGTCGGCGAGCTGGATGAGGCAGCGGATGCAGGCCTCGGCCGCGGGATGGTTGACCGGCACGCGCGCGGTCGCCAGCTGGGACGACAGCGCGGCGGCGTAGCGCTCGGCGTCCTTGATCTTGCCGGCCTTGAGCGCCTTGTCGACCAGCTGGCCGATCAGCGAGGGAAAGCGCGTGTCCTCGCCCGGTGCGAGCGTGCGGCGCAGATCCTCGTCGCCCTCGGCGGCCTGCGAGGTGTCCATGCCCAGCACGGCGATGAGCTCGCGGCCGATGCGGACGCGGTCGCCGTCCTTGAGCGTGCGCCGACCCTGGATGCGCTCGCCGTTGAGGAACGTGCCGTTGCGGCTGCCCAGGTCCTCGACCTCGGTCTCGTCGCGGCCGACGTGGAAGCGCGCGTGCGTGCGCGAGACCAGGTCGTCGTCGAGCACCAGCCAGCAACCGGCCATGCGCCCCACGTCGTGCTGGCCCTCGGGCAGCAGCACGGTCTTGCCGCCGATCTTGAAGCGGAAGCGGGGCATCCCCGGTCACCACGATAGCGCGTTTTGGCCCGGCGGGCATGCGGCCCGGCCGCGCGGGCGGCTGCAGGGCGTGTCGCCGCAGCACAGCCGCGCCGCCACGGCAGCCGCCCCATCGCCCATCAGCGCACGCGGAAGTCTTGGTCGCCGGTGATCGAGTCGCTGCCGATCACCATGCGCACGACTTGACCGCGCACGCCCGTGACCCCGCCGCGGCCGCCGGCATCCACGGCGAACGAGGCCTCGGTCTCGGGCGCCGGCAACACGCGCACGGGATAGGTCAGCGGCGTCGCGCCCACGACGATGGGGCTGTTGTAGGCGGCGTAGCCGGTGATCGACGGCGTCGTGAAGGCCTCGCGATAATTGCGGGGGATCCGCGAGCGGTGGAAGCTCGCGAAGCACTCGCCGAAGCTGCCCGCGGGGAGATCGTTCGGGCTCGCGAGCGAGATCAGATCGACCGTGTCGATCACCACGGTGCCGAACGGGTTCGAGTAGCGGATCGCGTCGACCGGCACGCCGTTGTAGGAGAAGTGGTGATACGGCGAGCGCGGATCGGTCTCGCGCGAGACCGTGATCCGGCACGGGTTGGGATCGCTGGGCGCGGCCTCGTCGGGGTTGGTGCAGTCGGGGATCCGCGCGAAGGTGGCGGCTGCGTCGGCGCCCATCGGGATCCGGCTCGTCAGCAGCGCCGAGACCGTCTCGTCCTCGCGGCACTGGCCGGTGACCGGATCGGTGATGACGCGGTCGGAGAGAAACTCCGCGGTCGAGGCGACCCCGACCGCGAACGACTCGCGCAGCGTCACCGCGTACTGGAAGAACTCCGCGAAGCAGCCCGGGCCCGGCAGCAGCGCCTGGCGACAGTTGAAGCTGCCGCCTTCGCACGGCGTGCGGCAGATGCCGTCGAAGCAGATGTACTGCGGGCCGTCGGCCTGCTCGAGGTAGTCGCACTCGGAGTCCTCGGCACAGCCGCCGGGCGGCTGCTCGGCGCCCTCGGGCAGCACGCAGCTCAGCCGCGCCTCGCACTCGAAGCGTTGGTCCGCCGGCGGATCCTCGGGCGGCGGCGGGTCCGGCGGGGACTTGCACAGCAGCGTGTCGCTGTCGCTGCCGTCGCTGCCGGGTCGCAGGTTGAGCTCGCCGGTCGGTCGTGGACAGGGGCTGTCGCTGATCCACGTGACCGCCGGGATGTCGGTCGCGGCCAGCGTCAGCGCGGTCTGGGTCGCGTCCGTCACCACGTACTCGCGCTGCGGCGGACCGCACGGGTCGGTGATGAACGGCGCACAGGCCTTGCGCAGATCCGCGAGGTCCTCCTCGTACGATTGCCCCGAGACGCAGATGCCCGGCGCCGAGCCGGTCGACGCGGCCTCGCGCAGGCAGCGTTGGCCCAGGCCGCAGTCGCTGTCCTGCGCGCAGCCGAAGATCACCAGCCGGTCGCCCGGCAGCACGCCCTCGTCGCAGAACGTCGCGCCCTCGTCGACCAGGCGCAGCTGGTAGTGCGCGTCGCCGTCGGGGTTGTCGGGACCGACGGGCTTGGGCCCGACGTGGCAGGTGCCCTGGCCGTAGTCGCTGGGGTCCTCGCACTCGATGCGGCCGGTCGCGCTGCGCGTGCCGGGAATCTCCGGCTCCCACGACAGTGCCCAGGTCTGCCCGCCGCGCCACTGGCGGTAGTCGCGGACCGCGACGCGGACGACGTCCTCGGTGTAGAGCCCCTCGTCCTCGTCGTCGAAGCGCGCGAGCTGGTCGACGTTCTCGGGCGAGCCCAGCGCCTCCCACAGCGTGCGCTGCTCCTCGGAGATCGAGCCGCTGATCGGCACGGTGTAGGCGCGGTCGACCCGGCGGAAGCTCGGCGCGAGCACCTGCGTGCGCTGGTCCTCGCCCGTGAGCGCGCGATCGGGTTCGGCGTCGCTGACCAGCGGGAACACCGACGGCTCGCCGCTCTCCGGATCCGTGACCGGCCACAGCATGTGCGGCCGGATCTCGACGTTGAGCAGCCCGATGGGGTCGATGATGCGGCCGTCGCTCGAGCGCGAGATCGTGCTCGACGAGCCGTCGTAGGCCGAGAACACCGCCATGACCGCGCGACCGAGGCTGGTCACGCCGATGCCGACCACGCCGGGGCTGCGCAGCGGGTTGCGGCTCAGATCCTCGGCCGGGCCGGCGGTGCGCACGAAGGTCCAGTCGGTGATGGTCGAGCCGTCGCTGCCGCGGATGCCCGGGCCCGCCGCGAAGGGCCGCCGCGCCGCCGTGCCCGACTGCGAGCCGGGATCGATGGGATGACACGCGCGGTCGCTGGCCTGGGAAGGGTCGACCTGGGTGTCGCACTCGACCCCGATCGCGGTGCGATCGAAGCGGCGATCGACCACGCGCGTGGAGCCGTCGCCGACCACGACGTACAGGAATTGGTGCGCGCGCCCGTCGATCGACATCGGCGGGGTCGGACGGATCGCGCTGATGCCCGCGGGGTCCTCGAGCTGCAGGCGTCGCAGCGCGTCGCCGCCGGCGAAGCCGCGCACGCCCGCGCCGCCCTCGGTGCGCAGGATCTCGAGCTCGTAGACCTCGTCGCTGCCGGTGCCGCCGAGAAACAGCGTGGGGTAGTCGACGTTGGCGTCGACGTCCGCGAACGGACCCTCGGTGTCGAGCGCAGCGGGATCGATGAGCGCCATCGCCACCGGGAAGACCCCGCCGGGATCGACCTCGGGGCGGTCGGGCAGCCCGTCCTCGAACTGCAGCGGGCACTCGATCGGGCACTGCGGATCGGGGCCCGAGTCGATCATCGTGATCGTGCCGTCGTCCGCGGTCACGAACTGACGGCTCTGCAGGATCCGCTGCGTCGCGAGGCTGACCTCGGCGACCAGCTGGCACGCGGGGAACGTGACGTACACGCTCGCGGAGGCCTCGGGATCGCAGGCGCTGCCCTCGCCCACCCCGGCCCCGCTCGCGCCGCCGCTGGCACCCTCGGCGAGCGCGAGTCCGGCCGGCACCGCGATCAGATCGCCGGGCGCGGCACCCAGCGGCGTGCCGTCGGACAGCCGCGGCACGATGGTCGAGACCAGGCTGCTGGGCGCGGCGGTGGGCTCGAGCCCGACGGCGTAGCGCGCCAGCTCCGGCATCTCGATCGCCGACAGATCGCAGCTGCCGACGTTGGCCGTGACCACGCGGCAGTCGCTGGTCTGGGCGATCTTCGACGGCAGCGTGCCGACCGGCACGAGGTCGTAGCCGGGCGTCTCGGGGTCGAGGTCGACCATGCCGTTGACGTCGCAGCGACGGAACATGCCGACTTGGTTCTTCTCGGAGTTGACGACGAAGCCGACCAGCTGCGGCACGCCCTCCTCGTCGCAGCGGCTGACGTCGATGTCGCTGCAGACGTTGGGCGCGACCACCGTGATGGCGTCGTCGTCGCGACGCACGCACGCGATGGTCGCGTCGAGCGGGCGGTCGAGCACGCGGTTGGGCACCTCGATGGTCTGGGTGTTGCGGCACGCAGACACCAAGGTGGCGAGCGCGAGCCAGCGCAGGCGGGCGGTCATCGGGAGAACGGCTCCTGCAGGCCGATGCGCGCGATCTCGCGGAACCGCGTGGGGCGGTCGCCGGCGAGGTCGATGACGCTGATCGAGCCCTCGAGGTTGTTGGCGACGTACAGCAGCCGCCGCGGCTGGTCCACCACCAGCTCGTAGGGGCCGGTGCCGGCGACGATGGCATCGACGACGCGGAAGCCCTGCAGGTCGACGATGTAGATCAGCGCGGCGCGGAAGCACGAGATCAACGCGAAGCGCTTGCCGCCGTCCTCGAACAGCTTCATGCGCGTGGGCTCCTCGCACAGCTCCAGCGGCGGCCCCGAGGGCGTGTCGAACGGCTCGCCCGAGGGCCCGATCGCCGTGTTGATCCGCAAGAGCGCACCGGGTCCGGTCTGCACCACCAGCAGCTGATCGCCCGAGGCATCGGAGAACGCGATGTCGCCCAGCACCGGCGCGCTGCTGCTGGCGGAGGGATCGAGCCCACCGGGGAAGATGGTCTGCTCGGAGCGGATCCGCGGATCGCAGGCGATCTTGCCGTGCTCGCCGACCTCGTCGGGGCCGGCACAGCTGTGGGTCGGATCCTCGGGATCGAGCTCGATGCCCTGCGCCGTGAACGACACCAACAGCGGCTGGTAGCGGTTGCTGGCGTAGACCAGCGGTCGCACGCAGTCGAGCGTGATCGAGGGCGGTCGGCCGTCGGCGTCGCAGGGGCGCTCGGCCAGGCCGAAACCGCCACCGAAGCCGAAGCTGTTGCCGAACACGCCGGGGGTGTCGACCACCGCCGGGACGCCGTCACCGACGCCGTCGAGCGCGATGAGCGAGAGCTTGCCGCCGTCGGAGTGCGCGACGTAGCCGTAGCGATGCGACGGCGAGATCAGCACGTTGAACGGCTCGCGCGGCACGTCGCCCAGATCCGCGTCGTTGCGCAGGTGCGTGAGGCGGTGCGCGTGGTCGCAGCGCGGATCGATCGCGCCGCGCTTGTCGGGGTTGGGCTGGTTCTGGCCGCAGTCCAGCACCGGCGGCTCGTCGGGCGCACCGTGCACGTCGATCCAGGTGATGCTGGGGTCACCGCGGACCGGCACCCAGATCCGCGGCGAGGCGCAGCGCCCGTCGGCGGAGGGCTGCTCGTCCTCGCACGAGCTGGTCAGCAGCGTCGCGAAGTCGCCCAGCGCCACGACGCTGTCGTCGCCGACGCCGAACTCCTGCGCGCCTTGGCCCTCGAGCCGCCGCAGCGGCCCGATGAAGGGCGTCTCGTCGCACTCGACCACCTGCGGCAGCAGCGACAGGCGGCGGCACGGCGCCACCGGGGTCACGCCGCTGCCGACCTCGCCGATGCAGCGCGGGTGGTCCCAGACCGACTGCGTCGCGGGCTCGACGTCGTCGCGGCAGTACGGGTCGACCGCGTAGGTGCCGGGGATCGACCACGAGGCGAAGAACGCGTCGAGGTCGATCGCGGCCAGCGTGCCCGAGTTGTAGGACAGGTCGTTGTTGCCGTTGGCGACGAAGAGGTAGCGCGCGGGCTCGCCGGGGGCGGCGCGGGGGTCGAGCAACAGCCCCGAGGGGAAGAAGATGCCGTCGACCGGCGGCGATCGCCCCTCGTTGGAGAGGTCGCAGGCCAGCGCCAGCAACGGCGCGAGCCACCGCGCGCGCGGCCGGAGTCGGCGCGCGGGCGCAGGTGCGACGGTGGCCGCGGGGCGCAGCATGGACGCGCGCGAAGCTATCACAGTCGCCCGGCCTTGCCCCGCGCCGCAGGGACGGTCGTGGGCGCCACCGCGGACGCCGCGGCGACGCGCGCCGCGGCATCCCCGGCGCCCACCGCCGCGAGCTGCGTGAACAGCTCCATGGACCGCAGCGGCGCGCGCAGCAGCCCGCGCAGCTGCACGAACACCAGGTCGCGCAGCCGCCGTCGCTGCGCCGCATCGAGCGCGGGCACCGGCGCACCGCACGACAGCGCGAGCGCGGCCTGCAGCACCGACTGCGGCTGCGTCGGCGCGCCGCGACCGTGCTGCAGACACAGCGCGCCGCCACGCTCGGGGGAAAACGGCACCTCGTCGCCCGGCAGCGCGCCGCCGCACACGCAGCAGTGCTCGAGCCCCGGCGCGTGCCCGAGCTGATGCAGCAGCGCCAGCTCGTAGCGGCGCAGCTCGATCGCGTCGGGCGAGGCCTCGCCCTGGGTCAGGGTCGACAGCGCGTGGGCCAGCGCGTCGAACAGCGCCGGCTCCGGATGCTGCTCCTCGACCAGCTGATCGGTGAGCTCGCACAGGTAGGTCGCGAACGCGAAGCGATCGAGATCGCGTCCCAGCGCGCCGTGGTCGAGCTCGGGCACCACGCCGTCGAGTCGCCACAGCCCCGCGCGTCCGCGGTGCAGCTCGACGCGACCGACGACACCGGGCGACAGCCCGCCGGCGAAGCGCCGCTGGCTGCGTCGCGCCGCGCGAGCGGCCGCACGGATCTTGCCGTGGCGATCGGTCAGCGCGACCACGAGGCGATCGGCCTCGCCCAGCGGCAGCGTGCGCAGCACCACCGCGCGGCAGCGTTCGTTCAGGCGGCCCCCAGGCCCAGCAGCTGCTGCGCCAGGTAGAAGTAGAACAGCAGGCCCATCACGTCGACCGAGGTCGTCACGAACGGTCCGGTCGCGATCGCAGGGTCGACCCCGAGTCGATCGAGCACCAGCGGCGTCGAGGTGCCGACCAACGCCGCGAGCGTCATCGATCCGGTGCAGCCGCCCGCCACCACCACGCCCAGGCGCCACGGCTCGGACGCGTCCGCACCGAGCAGCACCGCGAACAGGCCGATGAGCACGCCGTAGATGAGGCCCAGGCTCGCGCCCAGGCCGACCTCGCGCGCGACCAGACGGCGCACGCGCGCCGACTCGAGGAAGCCCACCGCGAGGCCGCGCACGACGATGGTGGAGCTCTGCATGCCGATGTTGCCGCCCATGCCTGCGACCACGGGCATGAACAGCGCCAGCGCCGGCGCGCGCGACAATGCGGCGTCGAAGCCCGACAGGCTCGCGGCGGCGATGGTGCCACCGGCGGCCGCGGCCATGAGCCACCGCCACCGCGCGCGCAGGCTGGTCCAGAACAGCCGCGCCTCGGCCAGCTCCTCGCCGGCGCCGGCCATCTTGAGGATGTCCTCCGTCGCCTCCTCGCGGATGACGTCGACGACGTCGTCGACCTCGATCACGCCGATGAGCACGTGCTGGGCGTCGACCACCGGCAGCGCCACGAGATCGTAGCGGCTGACGATGTCGGCGACCTCCTCCTGATCGGTCTCGGCGCGCACCGACACGACCTCGGCCTGCATGAAGTCGCGCACGCGCTCGTGCGGGCGGTGGATCACCAGCTCGCGCAGCGAACACACGCCGACCAGCTTGCCGTCGCCGTCGACGACGTAGACGTAGAAGACGTGGGTCGGGACCTCGGCCAGCGCCTGCAGCCGCCCCAGCGCCTGCGCCACGGTCTCGTCGGGCGGGACCGTGAGGAAGTTCGGCGACATGATGCCGCCGGCGGTGTGCTCGTCGTACGCGAGCAGCTCCTCGAGCTCCTCGGCGTCGTCGCGATCGAGCCGCGCGAGGATCTGCGCCAGCAGCTGCTCGTCGACGCGGCCGAGGATGTCGACCGCGTCGTCGGGATGCAGCGCGTCGACCAGCGCTGCCGCCTGCTCGGGCGCCAGCGCGGTCACCAGCGTCGCGGCGGCCTCGTAGCGCATGCGCGAGAGCACCGGCGCACGGCGATCGCCGGGCAGCAGGCCGAGCACGCGGATCTGCTCGTCGGTGCCGAGGTTGTCGAGCTGCGACGCGAGCTGGACCTCGTCGAGGCGCGTGAGGGCGCGTCGCAGCCGACGCTCCTGCCCTGGCCGCAGCAGGTCGTGCAGGCTCGTCTGACTCTTGTCCCGCGGCGCGACCATGACGCTCGGCAGCGGCATGGTAGCCGGGATCGAGCGACGATCAGCTCTGCGGCGAGTGTCCGCCGCCCACGAGATTGAACGCGGCGAGCACGACCATCGCCACGAACGCGGCGACCAGGACCCACAGGAACACGGCGGGCGACGGCATCGATCGACGCAGCCGCGCGACGAGCGGCCGGGCCGCGGGGCCCCGCTGGGATCGCACGCGCGGCGCGGCGCGGCCGGGCGCCGGCTCC
>JAIBBS010000278.1 GCA_019694555.1 Nannocystaceae bacterium | reverse complement strand
CGTACTCGTTCTTCGACGACATCGCGCGGTTCGTCGGCCGCATCCTCGGCTGGCTGCGCCGGCGCTTCGGCGACGACACGCAGCTGCCGCAGCCGCCCGAGTCGGCCGAGAGCACGCCGGTCAACCTTCCGCCCGCGGAGTGAGAGCCTGTCAGCGGATGCTGACCGGCTCTCGTCGCGAAGCGACCGGAAGGTGAGGGGTCCCGTGACCGGAGACTGAGAGGCCCGGCGCGGTCGCGTGTTGCCGTGGCGCCGCTACGGCGGCGTCTGCACGCAGAACACGAACAGGCCCTCGCGCGAGTCCGACACCAGCACCTTGCCCGAGGGCAGGTGCATGTCGATCTCGAGCGCGCCGTTCCAGTCGCCCATCGGCGGATCGGGCCAGGTCGGCATGCGCAGGGCCTCGAACGGCGCGGTCGGGTCGTGGATGTCGAGCAGCACGAAGCCGGCCTCGTACCACGCGGCGTAGACGTAGTTGCCGCGCACGATCGCGTTGTGCGGGATGACGTCGTCGCCCAGCGAGAACGTCGACACGAACGTCGGCACCGCGGGATCCGAGACGTCGTAGATCCACACGTCGCCGACGTGGAACTCGTCGAGGCCCAGGAAGTACTGGCCGCTGGGATCGAGCACGCCGCTGTGGGCGTAGATGCCGGGCTCGACCCCGGTCACGCCCAGCACGGCGGGCGCGGTCAGATCCGAGATGTCGACGATGTCCCAGTGTTGCGTGTAGCCGCCCGCGACGATCAGGCGATCGCCGACCGCGAGCGCGTCGTGGCAGTCGTTGCCGACGTAGCTGCCGACCTGCGTGGGGTTGGTCGGGTCGTCGAGCGTCAGGAAGCGGCAGGCCCCGAAGCCGCTGTTGAGGTAGAGCACGTCGTCGAAGACGTCGATGGTGTGGATCTGGTCGGTGTACTCGGGCCGCTCCGACACCAGCGTCGGTGCGGTCGGATCCGACACGTCGACCACGCGCAGCATCGCGAGCGAGCCGCCGGGGCCCTGGCCGCCGACGTACACCGTGGTGCCGGTGCCCGCGAGCGCGCGCCCGGGCACGTTGCCGGGCAGCGCGAGGTAGCCGACCTCGACCAGCGGCACCTCGGTGACGTCCACGATCGACAGGCCGTAGGTGTTGGCGTGCGCGGCGTACTCGCGATCGCCGATCGCGAAGCCCCACGCGGCGCCGTAGCGATCACCGTAGATGTCGTAGTTCGGTGGCGCGTGCACGTCGAGCGTGCCGCAGTCCTGCGCCATCGGCTCGGTGATCGGCATGCCCATGTCGGGTTGCTGCAGCGTGGTCGCGCCGCTGGATTCCTCGGCCGCGGCCGAGCCGGCGCTCGTGCTGCTGTCCTCGCTGCCGCCCTCGCCGACGCTGGTGCTCGACACCGTCGTGGCGACGGTGGTGCCGACGGTGGCGCTTGTGCCCGTGCTCGCGGGGCCCGAGCTGCTGCTCGTGCCGCCGTCACCCTCGGCGGGCGCGCCGGTGTAGCAGGCGCTCAGCCACGCCGTCGCCGACGCGAGCACCGCGACGCGGCGACGATGATCCTCGGACGGGGAAGGCGGCATCGCTGCAGAGGATCGCACGCGGCGGTGTCGCTGCGGCGCACCGGGTCGACGTCGCAGCCGTGCGCACGAGCGTCGGTGCGCGCCCCCAGGCCGCGGCGGTGGGGCTCGTGCTACGGTGACGAGGTCCGCACGAGCGGCCGTGCATGGATCGTGGCACCCCAGTCGTTCGTGCGGTGATGCTCGCGTGCGGGGCGGCTGCGGTCGTGCTGCCGCGGGCCGCGTTCGCCGGAGACGGCGTGCGCCCGCGAACGCTGGTGCAGTGGCCCGACGACGTGCCGTGCCTGCTCGAGGTCGACCGCACGCGCGCGCCGGTGGTGGTGTTGCCGTACACGATCCCGTTCGAGGATCCACCGCCGGGCGAGGACCTCACCGAGGACGAGGTCGCCGATGGTCGACGACACCAGTTCCTCGCGCTGCGGGCCGACATCGATCCGCGGCTGGCACTGCCCGAGTGGATCAGCGACGCCGACGTGCAGGCGGCCGCGGCCAAGGGCCTGGTCGATCCCGCGACGGTGCAGCCGCAGGCCGTGCTCGAGCACGTGCCGGTGCTCGCCGACGTGCTCGTGCGCATCGACGCCGACGACGCGCGCCGGCCCATCACCTTCGCGGTCGCCGACGCCGGCGCGAGCTGGGACACCAGCGCGGTGCCGGCCGGCACCTACGTCGTGCGCGCGTACACCTGGGATCCGCGGCCGTCGGCGTGGGCGCTGCCGCGTCGCGGGGCCATCCGCGTGTTCGACACGATCGACGACCCCGCGTTGGTGCCCGCGCTCGCGGTCGCGATCACGCCGACGGTGCTGCACCGCGACGAGGTCGGCATGATCCAGGGCTGCCTCGCGGCACCCGCCGGCACGACGCTGTCGGCCGCGTGGGCCGACTTCACCGATCCGCAAGGTGCGTTCACCGAGTTCGCCAGCGGCATCGTCGCGGACGATGGTGCCATCGCGATCGCGTTCGAGCCGCCCGAGCCGCTGTGGGGCGGCTTCGGTGTGCTGCGCGTGCGCGCGACCGATCCCGCGGGTCTGGTCTACGACGCGTTCGTGCCCGATCGCGTCACCATCCTCGCCACCGACGGGCCCTCCGATTGCGACACCGCGTTCGTCGACGGCTGCGGCAGCAGCTCCAGCGGCGCCGCGTCCGGGGCGGGCAGCAGCGGTGACGGCACGACCGCTGCGGTGGCCACGGGATCGAGCGCGAGCGATGCGGGCCCCGCGGGCGAGACCAGCGGCGGCGCGCCGGCGGACGCGGGCACCACGGCGCAGGGTTGCGGCTGTCGCTCGTCGCGGCCCGGCGGTGCATGGGCGCCGCTGGTCGTCGCGCTCGCGGCATCGCGACGCCGCCGGCGTCGCGACGCGACGACGCCAGCGCGCGCGCGGGGTTTTTGGCATGCTCGGCGGCCGTGACGACGTCCCCGGGTCGCTCGCTCGTCCTCGCCACCCTCTCGCTCGCGACGGCGGCATGCGCCTCGAGCTCGCTGTCGCGGGAGCACAACCCCGACGGCCTGGCGAAGATCCTCATCGGCGAGGAGTCGCGCATCGCACGGAGCTGCGCGGAGCTCGAGGCCGGAGTCGCGTCCGCGCCGACCGCCGCGGCCGCGCTGGCCGAGGAGCGTCGCCGCGATGCCTGCCGCTTGGCGATGGTGCTCGAGCCGGCGCAGCGCGAGGGCTGCACGCTCGAGTCGGCGAGCGCGACCATCGACGGCGCGTTGGCCAAGGATCCGCCGGCGTGGCTGTCGCTGACGTTGACGTCGTCGGGCGCACTGCGGGCCGGCAAGTTCGACGCGGCCGCGTTCTCGTCGCGCTTCGACTTCTCGCGCGTGCTCGCGCGCAAGCTCGCCGAGGTCGGCGACCGCGCCGCCAGCTATTCGCAGCAGATCAGCCAGAGCTTCGGACGCTTCGCCGGCGCGGTGCAGCTCGGCGTCGACCTGCTGGTGGCCGAGGCGACCGCGCGTTCGCTCGAGCGCCTGCTCGATCAGCCGGCGGTGCGGGCCCTGGCCGAGCCGACCGAGCTCGCACGGCTGTCGTGCCGCCAGCTCGACGACGGTCAGTCGCGGCCGCTGGTCTCGCGCCGGATCCTCAAGCGCTCGATCCTGCGGCTCGATCCGCCCAGCGAGATCGGCTCCCCCGGGCAGTTGTGCGGCGCGGCGGTGCGGCCGGCCAGCTGCGACAAGCTCGTGGGTTCGGCCACCGGCGCCGCCGCGGTCGCCCAGGTCGACACCGCGTGCCGCCAGCCCAAGCACCGCGGCACCTGCGACTATCTATGGTTCCTGGTCGCGAGCAAGCAGGCCACGCCCTTGGCGCAGCTGTGCCGCGACGACGCCGACGCGCCGGGCTGCGCGACGCTGGCGAAGCAGCGGCGATCGTCGCAGACCGAGGACGACGTGTGCCGCGACGCCGGCCTGCCGCACGAGCGCTCGCGCTGTCGCGGCGCGGTGCGCTACTTCGCCGCGCGCAACCTGTGGCACGGCAACGCCGCCGAGAACGTGTGCTGGGCCAACCCCAGCCGCTGCGCCCGCATCAAGCGCAAGATCTTGCCCGAGCTGCCGGCGGCGCAGCCGGTCACGCCGCAGCTGGTCGCGTCCGCGCCGGCATCCGCCGCCGAAGCCGATCTCGCGCTGTGCCTCGCGGGTGCGCAGCAGATCTGCGGTGAGCGCTGTCCGCCCGGCGCGAGTCAGTGCGACGACGCGCTGGCCTGCATCGCGTCGGCGTGCGAGGCCGTGGCCACGCGCTCGGTCGCGGCCGATGCCGATCCAGCCGCGGCGATCGAGCGGCTGCGCGCCACGGTGGCCGCGGATCTGAGCAGCGGCGTGGCCCGGCGCGTGGATCTCGTGCCGCTGTCGCGCGGGGTCGACGACCTCGCGCGGGCGCAGTCGACCATCGCCGGTGGCGTGTCGCGATTGCCGGCCGAGCTGGGCAACGCGTTGCGCTCGATCGTGCCCGAGCTCGGGCGGGGCAAGGACGCCGAGACCATGCGCAAGCTCGAGACCATGCTGGCGCAGCTCGAGGCGAAGCAGGCGCGCGTCGACGAGCTCGCGCAGCGACGCAAGGCCCTGGCCGAGCGCATGGAGCTGGTCGCGCGGGCGGCCGGCTTCACCGTGCGTGCGACCGCGTCGGGCGTCTCGATCGTGCTGTCCAACGTGCTGTTCGAGGACGCGGCCTCGGATCTGACCGCCGACGCGCGCGGGCAGGTGTGCAAGGTCGCCGAGGCGTTGGCCAGCCGCGACGTCGCGGCGCTGCTGGGACCCGACTACCGGCTCGACATCGTCGGCTACTCCTCGCCGACCGCGATCGTGACCTCGCGGCGCAAGGACGACAGCAACATGCTGTTGTCGCTCGATCGCGCCTACGCGGCGTACGACTGGCTCACCGAGAACCCCGACAAGGCCGAGAGCAAGTGTGCGGGGCACCGCTGCCGCGACACGCGCTCGTGCAGCGCCACGGTGCCGCAGCACCGCGTGCAGGTGACCGGCCGCGGCTACAACGACGACGCGGTCGGTGGCGCCGAGGTGCTGCGGCGCGTGGAGATCCACGTCGAGATCCCCGAAGGCAAGTGAGCCGGCGGCCGCCGGCGCCCGGGCCGGCCACGGACGCGCGGCCAGTGCGATGATGATCCACGGTGACGTCGCAGTCCGATGGCGCCGGCGCCTCGCACACGGCCGCGACCCAGGTCGACGGCGCCGCCGCGACGCCGTGGTTACGGACCGAGGCGCCGCCGGGTCCGGCACCGGGCGATCGCATCGGGCGCTACGTCGTGGTCGAGACGCTCGGTCGCGGTGGCATGGGCGTGGTGCTCCGTGCCTACGACCCGCGGCTGCAACGCGAGGTCGCGCTCAAGCTGCTGCACGAGGGTGGTGACGCCGATGCGCGCGCGCGGATGGTGCGCGAGGCCCAGGCGATGGCGCGGCTGTCCCATCCCAACATCGTGCGCGTGCACGACGTCGACGTCGTCGACGGGCAACCGTTCATCGCGATGGATCTGGTCGAGGGCGAGAGCCTGCACGAGTGGCTGGTGGCGCAGCCGCGCGCTCCGGCCGAGGTGATCGCAGCGTTCCGTGATGCCGGCGCAGGGCTGGCCGCGGCCCACGCCGCGGGGCTCGTGCATCGCGACATCAAACCGCGCAACCTGCTGCGCGACCGCGACGGCCGCGTACGCGTGACCGACTTCGGCATCGCGCGCAGCCGGGACGACGCGCAGCCGCGCCGCGCCGACGATCACGGGGGCGTCGACGCCGAGCACACCGCCGCCGGGGTCATCGTCGGCACGCTGCCGTACATGGCGCCCGAGCAGCACGAGGGCGCCACCGCCGACGCGCGCAGCGATCAGTTCGCGTTCTGCGTCGCGCTGTGGGAGGCGCTGGCGGGCACGCGGCCCTTCGCCGGCGAGGACACCCGCACGCTGCTCGCGGCCAAGCGCGCACGGCAGCTGCAGCCGCTGCCGCCCACCCGCACGATCGGGCCGCAGCTGCGCGCGGTGCTGCGCCGCGGCCTGCAGCCCGAGCCGCGCGATCGCTTCGACGACATGAACGCGCTGGTGCGTGCGATGGAGCGCGCGCAGGCCGGCGCGCGCCGCCGGGCGCGGCTGCGCTGGTGGATCGCGGCCGCCGGGGTCGCCGGCGCGGTGTGGCTCGCGATGCGCGTGCGCGATCGATCGCTGCGCGACGACTGTGAGCAGCGCGCTGCGCAGCAGGATCCGTGGTCGCAGGCGCGTGGCGAGGGCATCCGCGAGGCCTGGCGCGCGACCGGTCTCGACTACGCCGCGGCGACCGCCGAGCGGGTCGTGCCGCGACTGGCCGAGTACGCCGCGACGCTGCGCGAGTCGACTGCGGCGCTGTGCGTCGCGCACGAGCTCGAGCACACCCTGGGCGAGCCGCTCGCGAGCGCGGGACAGTGGTGTCTGGACGAGACGCGCGGACAGCTGGTCGCGGTGCTCGAACGGCTCGAGCGCGCCGAGCCGCTGGCGGTGCAGCGTGCGTTGCTCGCCGTGAGCGAGCTGCCGCAGGCCGAGGGCTGCCTCGAGCCCGCGCGGTTGCAGCAGTTCGGCGCGCCGCCGCCCGATCAACGCGATGCGATCGCGATCGCGCGGAGCGAGCTCGCGACCGCACGCGCGTCGATGGCCGCGGGTGACTTCGTCGCCGCGCGCGACGGTGCCGCGCGGGTGGTCGAGCACGCGCGCGGCCTGTCGTGGCCGCCGCTGCAGGCCCAGGCCGAGCTGCTGCTGGGCCATGCCACGACCGAGTTCGGCGACGCGCCCGCGGCCGAGGAGGCGTTGCGCGGCGCCTACGACACCGCCGCGGCCGCGGGCCTGCACGAGCTCGCGTTCAAGGCCGCGGTCTCGCTCGCGACGGTCGCCGCCCGCGTGCCGCGGCACGGCGCGAGCGCGAGCATCTGGGCCCGCGTCGCCGCGAACGAGCGGACGCGGCTGCCCGACGACAGCGGCCTGCGCGAGGCCGAGGTCGAGCTCGCGCGGGCCGACGTCGCGACCGCGGCGGGCGACGTCGCGTCGGCGCGGCTCCACGATCAGCGCGCGCTGGCGCTGCGCGAGCAGGCGGTCGGCGGCGAGAACCTGCTGGTCGCGGGCGTGCTGCAGTCGCTCGCGAACCTCGAGTTCCGCGCCGGCGATCATGCGCTCGCGCGCACGTACTACGAACGCGTGCTCGCCACACGGCTGGCGGTGCTGGGGCCGGAGCACCCGTGGACCGCGGTGTCGATGCTCAACCTCGCGGCGCTGGAGTTCTCCACCGGCGGCTACGCCCGCGCGCGCAGCCTGCTGCAATCGGCGCTGCAGGTGCGGCAGCGTGCGCTCGGCGAGGACGCGCCGCAGACGCTCGACGTGCTGCTCAATCTCGCCAACGTCGACTGGGCCGAGGGCCACTACGATCGGGCCGAGGCGACCCTGCGTCGGATCGTCGAGGCGCGCGAGCGCATCTCGGGCCGCGAGCATCCCGACACCGCGGCGGCGCTGCACAACCTCGCGGCGGTGCTGGCCGAGCGGGGTGACCACGCCGCCGCGCGGCCGATCCTCGAGCGGGCCATCGCGATCTACGAGCGGGCGATCGGCCCCGAGCGCTTCGAGATCGCGGCATCGCTGGCCAACCTCGGCGACATCCTGCGCGAGGCCGGTGAGCTCGACGCGGCGCGCGCGACGTTCGAGCGCGCGCTGGCGGTGTGGCACGACGCGCAGATGGACGATCACATCGACACCGCGCACGCGCTGGTCGGGCTCGCGCGCACGGCACGACTGCAGCGTCGCTTCGACGAGGCGGTGTCGCTGGCCGAGCGCGCCGTCGCGGTGCGCGAGCGTGGTCAGGCGCCGGCGGAGGACCTCGCGGTCGCGCGGCTCGTGCTCGGTCAGGCGTTGACCGACGTCGATCGCGAGCCGGCGCGCGCCCGCGCGGCGATCGAAGCGGCAGCGGCGGTGCTGCGCGAGCATCGGCCGCTGCGCACCCGCGAGCTCGCGCAGCTCGACGCCTGGTTCGCGCAGCACGGCGCGGCGCCGCTGTAAGCGGGCGAGTCCGGCGCCGTTGTCTCGGCCGTGGGGGGCGTGGGCGGCGGCCGGGCGACGGTCGCGGGGCTTTCGTGTGTGGTGCTGGCGATGGTGGCCTGTGGTCGGACGCCGGCGCTGTCGTACGGGGCCGAGGGCGGCTGGGGTGGATCGGGCGATCGGCCCGGTGCGCACGACGACGGAGGGCCCGGCGGCAGCCATGCGCAGCAGTGCCGCGAGGTCGACTTCCTGTTCGTCATCGAGAACTCGCCCTCGATGGCGACGTACCAACGAAACGTCGCCGACAACATCGACGTGTTCATCGACGGCATCGAGGAGGTGGTCGACACGCTCGAGACCGTCCACATCGGTGTCGTGACCGCGGAGCCCTACCGGCCCAACGTCACCGG
>JAIBBS010000277.1 GCA_019694555.1 Nannocystaceae bacterium | reverse complement strand
ATCACGAGGGGGCGGACGGGAACGGCACGGCGCGGTTGCACGCCGCGCGCTCGCGGTCGAGCACGAACACGAATTCGACGTTGCGCAGCCGTCCGACCCGGCCGACCTTCTCGCCGCGCGGGTTGTAGATGCCGATCTGCGCGCCGACGTAGCGCTTGGTGTCGTGGGTCTGCACGTCGCACAGCCCGAAGGGCTGCAGCAGCGCCGTGATCTCGTCCGGCGTGAAGAAGCCCTCGTCGTTGAACGACAGCACGATCCAGCGCGTGCGCAGCTGCGACAACAACCGCTGCAGCGCGGCCGCGGCGTTGGGCCGCGAGTTGAACGCCGAGGTCCTCGCGCGGCAGTCGACGCGCTTGCACGCGGCGCCGTAGTGCTCGGGTCGATCCCAGCGCACCAGCGTCTCCCAGACGTGGTAGTTGCCGAGGTACTTGTGCGCGTTGTAGGGCGGATCGAGGTAGGCGACGTCGGCCTCGATCTCGCCCGCGAGCTCGACCGCGTCGCGCCCGTGGGCGCTGCCCTTGCCCGCGGCGGCGCGCGGCAGCAGCTGCGGCAGCCGCAGCTCGAGCTGGTTGTACGAGCGCGGCGCCCACTGCTTGAGGTAGGCCATCTGCACGCCGGTGGTGGAGTCGACGCGATCGGCGGCCTCCATCAGCGAGGTCAGCACCACCGCCTCGAGCTCGGGCGGCAGGCCGTCGCCGGCGATGGCATCGCGGATCGCGTCGATGCGCTCGCCGTTGTGCGGCTGGAAGAAGCGGCTGCGCTCGCAGAAGGTCTCGGTGACGTAGCCGGCGCGCCCGGGCAACCGCTGGTAGTGCGCGAGCAGGCGGCGCGCGTCGGCCTCGAGCTCGGGGCCGTCGGCCTGCACGTAGCAGCGCGCGAGCACCTCGGCATAGGCGTTGTGATCGTTGGCGTGGACCTGCAGGCCGCGGGCCTTGAGCGCGTGGCCGACCCGCGAGGTCCCGGAGAAGAGATCGACCACGGTGCGCGCGCCCGGCAGCGACGCGATGAGCTCGACCAGGTTCGGCACCAACACGCGCTTGGAGCCGATGTACTTGATCATCCCGAGCCCCCGTCCCGCGCGGCGCCGCGATCCCGCGCGGCGAGGTCCTCGGCGACGTTCATGGCACGGCCATCGCCACCGTGACGATCGGCGACGAGCTCGGCGACGATGCTGATCGCGATCTCGACCGGCGTGCGCCCGCCCAGCGCCAGGCCGATCGGCGCGCGCACGCGGGCGAGGTCGGGCTCGGCACGACCGAGCTCGCGCTCGCGGTGCAGGATGCGGCCGAGCACCGCCGCGACCTTGCGGCGGCTGCCGATCATGCCGAGGTAGCGGTGCGGCCGTCGCAGCAACGACGCCAGCGCCCGCTCGTCGCGCGCGTGATCGCGGGTCAACACCACCACGTAGTCGCGGCCATCGAGGTCGGGCATCGCGACGTCGAGCTCGTCGACGTCGAGCGCCTCGCGGCGGACCTCGGCGAAGGCGGGGTGCTCGAGCAACTCCTCGCGGTCGTCGAACACCGCCACGCGGAAGCCCGCCGCCAGCGCCAGCGGCACCAACGACTGCGCGACGTGGCCGGCGCCGATGACGAACAGCCGCGGTTGTGCCTGCAGGAATTCCACGAACACCTCCATCGAACCGCCGCAGCACATGCCCAGATCCCGGACCAGGTGGGCCTGGACCCGCCGGCTGCGTCCGTCGCGGAGGCAGCCACGGCACGCATCGATGACCTGCGCCTCGATGGCGCCGCCCCCGACCGTGCCGATCTGCGTGCCGTCCTCGAACAGCAGCAGCCGTGCACCCACGACCTGCGGCGCCGAGCCCGAGCGTTCGATCACGGTCGCCTGGGCCGCGACGCCGCGGGCGCTGCCGTCGAGCACGCCGACCACCGCTCGGGCGACGTCCAGCGCCGTCGCTGCACCACCGCTGTTCGGGACGGCCACTTGCGCCCCGAGCATAGCGCGTCGGCTTCGCGTTGCGGGTCCACGCCGCGGGCGGTACGGTTGCGCGCACCCTCCGGAAGGATCGCCATGCGCACACGTCGATATGCCTGGGCCGCCGCGCTCGTCCTCTCGTCGCTGGCCGTTGCCTGCGACAAGCCCCGCGTCGAGGAGAAGGCCGCCGAGAAGAAGAGCGTGTTCGATCTCAAGCAGGGCTCGAGCAGCAAGGCCAGCCAGGAAGAGCTCGAGGAGGCGCGGCGCAAGGCCGGCTTCAAGAGCAACGAGGACGTCGCCGCCGAGGCGAAGGCCAAGTACATCCTCGACAGCAAGCTCTACATCAAGGGCAAGCTGGCGGATTATCGCAAGCTGCTCGACGACGTGCGCAAGCAGCTCGACGAGGTCGAGAAGGCCGCGCCGAAGTGGGCCAAGGCCAAGGACGGTCAGGCCGCGTTCGAGGCGTGGAACGAGAAGTACAAGAAGGACGCCTCGAAGGTGAACAAGTTCTACGACGAGGTCACCGCCAAGGGCAGCGAGGGCGGCGACACGCAGGTCTCGCTCGCAGCGGCGATGCAGGCGTGGGAAGACCTCCGCGGCGACCTCGCGCCGGACATCTCGACCAAGGAGGGCTTCGCCGCCGCGCTCACCGACATCCGCGGCAAGCTCGACGCGATCGGCAAGACCCTCGACGAGATCGAGAAGGACGAGTCGCTCGTGGTCGAGGCCCCCGCGGAGGGCGACGCCAAGGCCGAGGGCGACGCCAAGGCCGAAGGCAACGGCGCCAAGGCCGACGACGCCAAGGGCAACGCGAAGGACGCCAAGGACGAAGCCAAGGGCAAGGCCAAGGGCAAAGACGACGGCGACACCAAGGCGGGCTGATCGCTCCGCCCGCGCGCGACCGCAGCTCCCGACGTGAACGCACCGCTCCGCTTCCTGGGCCGCTACGCCCGGCGCAACCTGTGGCCGTACACGCTCGGGGCCATCGCGCTGCTGGTCACCAACTACGCCGTGGTGCGCATCCCGGCGCTGATGGGCGACGCGCTCAACGTGCTCGAGCGCGCCGGCGCCGACGCGCTGTCGCAGTCGCGCGGCCTCGCGATCGAGCTCATCGTGCTGGCGCTGGGCGTCATCGGCGTGCGCACGGCCTCGCGCGCGCTGTTCTTCAACCCCGGCCGCGAGATCGAGTTCCGCCTGGGCGTGGATCTGTTCGAGCGGCTGCTGGGCCTGCAGCGACCGTTCTTCAACCGCCACAAGGTCGGCGAGCTGGTCAGCGTCGCGACCAACGACACCACCGCGGTGCGCCTGCTGGTGGGCTTCGCCGGGTTGCAGGTGTGCAACGTCGTGGTCGCGATCCCGATGCACCTGTGGCAGATGCTGCGCACCGACGTGTGGCTGACGCTGTGGTGCCTGCTGCCGGTGGTGTTCGGCGCGGCGTACATGCGCTGGACCGTGAAGCGCTTCTTCTCGATGGTGCGCGAGAGCATGCAGCTGCTGGCCAAGCTGTCCGATCGCGTGCTCGAGGCCTACGCTGGCGTCGGCACCATCCGCGCCCACGCGGCCGAGCCCGCGACCCTGCGTCGCTTCGACGAGCGCAACGACGCCTACCTCGCGCTGCAGCTGCGCATGTCGGCGATCCGCGCGTTCGGCATGCCGGTGCTGGCGTTCTCGGGCCTGGTCGGCACCGGCGTGGTGCTGTGGGTCGGTGGCAACGGCGTGCTCGCAGGCCAGCTCGGCGTCGGTGATCTCGCGACCTTCACCGCGCTGTTGGTCTCGCTGGTCGGCACGCTCACCGCGCTGGCGTGGGTGCTCGCGGCGATCGGCCGCGGCCTCATCGCCACCGATCGCGTGGCCGACCTGCTGCACACGCCCGACGAGCTGCCGCCGGCTTCGCACACGCTCGCGTTGACCGCACCGCCGCGCATCGAGCTGCGCGATCTGTCGTTCACCTACGAGGGCGCGAGCGAGCCGTCGCTGCAGCACGTCGACGTCGACCTCGCGCCGGGCGCGACCCTGGGCATCTTCGGCAAGACCGGCTCGGGCAAGACCACGCTGGTCAACCTGCTGACGCGCATCTACACCCCGCCGGCGGGCACGATCTTCGTCGACGGCATCGACGCGTGCACGATCACGTTGCCGTCGCTGCGCGAGGCCATGGCCGTGGTGCCGCAGACGCCGTTTTTGTTCTCGACGCGGCTGCGCGACAACATCACCTTGCGCGACGCCAACCCGCGCGCGCGCAGGCGCGGCAAGGACGGCGCGCCGCCCGAGCCCGAGCCCGACGACCCGCGGCTCGACGCGGTGCTGCGCGCGTCGTGCCTGGTCGACGACATCGCCAACCTGCCCAGCGGGCTCGACACCGTGGTCGGCGAGCGCGGCGTGATGCTCTCCGGTGGTCAGCGCCAGCGGGCCGCGCTCGCGCGCGCGCTGTACCGCGAACGACCGGTGCTGGTGCTCGACGACGTGCTCTCCGCGGTCGACCAGGGCACCGAGGCGCGTCTGGTCGCGGCGATCCGGGCGCTGCGTGCGGGCCACGACCGCGGGCTCGCACCCACCACCGTGATCGTCTCGCACCGCACCAGCGTGCTCGAGCACGCCGACGAGATCCTCGTGCTCGACGGTGGCCGCGTGGTCGAGCGCGGCACCCACGAGTCGCTGCTGCGCCAGGGCGGCCTGTACGCCGACACCCACGCGCACCAGGAGGGCGAGCCATGAGCGACGCGGACGAGTCCAAGCTCGCCGCGGTCGGCTCGGCGTGGTCGCTGCTGCGCCGCTTCTGGGGCTTTGCGCGGCCGCACCAGCGCTGGATCTGGCTCGGCATCGCGATGATCCCGATGGTCGCGGGCATGACCGCACTGCGACCGCTGCTGCTCAAGCACGCGGTCGACGTCGAGATCCCCGACGGCGACGCCATCGGCCTGCGCGTGCTCGGCATCGGCTTCCTCGTCGCGGTGATGGCCGAGTTCCTGTGCTCGGCGGTGCAGGTGTACGCGCTGCAGCGCGGCGGCCACGCGACCATCAACGACCTGCGTCGCCAGGTCTTCGCCCACGTGCTGCGGCTGCCCGCGCGCTTCTACGACAACAACGCCATCGGCAGCCTGCTCAGCCGCACCACCAGCGACGTCGAGGCGCTGTCGGAGACGCTGGCGTTCGGCGTGTTCACGATCCTGACCGACGTGGTGATGATCGGCACCATCGTCGTCGCGATGTTCGTGCTCGACCCGGTGCTCACACTGGTCACGCTGACGGTCGCGCCGGTGCTCTACATCATCGTGCGCTACTTCGGCGCCAGCCTGCGACGGCTGCAGCTGGAGATCCGCAAGTCACAGGCCGCGCAGACCGGCTTTCTCGCGGAGCAGCTCACCGGCGTCACCGTGGTGCAGCTGTACGGGCGCGAGCAGGCCGCGCTGGGCGAGTACGCGCGGCTGGGCCAGCGCAACCTCGATGCGACCAAGAAGGCCAACGTGCTCGACGCGCTGCTGTTCGCGCTGATGGACGGCATCTCGGCCTTCACCATCGCGCTGATGATCTACTTCGCCGCGCCCAGCGTGACCGGCGGCGGTGCGATCACGGTGGGGTTGCTGTTCGCGTTCGTGGACTACCTGCAGCGCGTGTTCGGCCCCATCAAGGAGTTCTCCGGCAAGCTCGCGACCATCCAGCGCGCGTCGGCCTCGCTCGAGCGCATCTACGGCCTGCTCGACGAGCCGACCGAGCCGCGCGCGCCGGCCGAGGCCGCCGACCCGCTGGCGAAGTGGCGCGGCGGGCTGTCGGTCCGCGATCTGCACTTCCGCTACAAGTCCGACGGCCCCGACGTGCTGCGCGGCATCTCGTTCGACATCGCACCGGGCGAGGTCATCGCGGTGGTCGGCCGCACCGGCTCGGGCAAGAGCAGCCTCGGCCGCGTGCTGACGCGCTTCTACGACGGCTACCGCGGGCACGTCACGCTCGACGTCGGCGAGCGCACCGTCGAGCTGTCGGAGGTCCCGCCCGAGCGCCTGCGCGCGCACGTGCTCATGGTCCAGCAGGACGTGTTTCTCTTCAACGACGACGTCGCGTTCAACGTCTCGCTGGGCGAGGACGCGATCGCAGCGGATCCCTCGCGGATCCGCGGCGCGCTGTCGCTGGTCCAGGCCGACGCCGCGATCGCCGAGCGCGGCGGGCTCGGCTTCGAGATCGGCGAGCGCGGCACCAACCTCTCCGCCGGCGAAGGTCAGCTGCTGGCGTTCGCCCGCGTGGCCGCGCGCGAACCCACGCTGCTCATCCTCGACGAGGCCACCGCCAGCGTCGACAGTCTCACCGAGCAGAAGGTCCAACGTGCCATCGAACAGCTGCTGCGCGGCCGCAGCGTGCTGGTCATCGCGCACCGACTCTCGACCGTCCGCCGCGCCGATCGCATCCTCGTGCTGGCCGGCGGGCAGGTGGTGGAATCCGGCCACCACGACGCCTTGATGGCGAAAAACGGACTCTACGCGGAGCTCGTGCGCGCGGGCCTCGACGACGAGGCCGGCGCCAGCGGCGACGGTGCCCAGCCTGCGGCACCGTGAACCGCGATCCCGCGCCGCGCTGCGATTCCACGCGCGCGGCCGGGACCGCTGCGATCAGTCACCGGGGCAGTCGAGCACCTCGGCGCAGTCGTCCGCGATGTCCTGATCCGCGTCGTCGCTGCAGTCCTTCTTCAGCTTGTTCGCGGTGTGGATGCACTTGCGGCCCTCCTTGGGGTCGTAGTCGCAGCCCTGGTCGTCGATGAGCGGGTCGAACTGGTCGTGGTACGCGTCCTCGACGTCGTCCTTGCAGCGACCCATGTCGCCCTTGTACTGGTCCTCGAAGACTTGGCCGTCGCATTCCTTGACGCGCTTGCACGACAACGCCGCGGCTCGCTTGGAGAACGAGTCGATGTTGCCGTAGCAGCCGCCGAGAAACGACGCCGTGATCACGAGGGCGAGGGACGTGCGGATCGTAGCCATGGTCGGGGGCAGGATACGGGGGCCGGGGCCGCCGGCGCAACCTTCGAGCAAGGGATCGGTGGGTCGCGGCGGCCCGCGCTGTGGCGCGGCGCACGAGGGCGACAGGCCGGCTCCAGCGACGCCCGCAGGGCAGTGAAGAATCACGCGCAGGTTTTCCTGGGTTCGCGCGCTCGCGCTCGCCCCGGATGCGCTCGGGGAGTTCAACGCGCGGGGCCGCCGGCCCATGCGCCCAGCTCGATGCACTCGGTCTCGCACGGACCACAGCCGAAGCGCACGTGCACGTGCGTGTCGTGCCCGGGCGCGTGGCGCACGAGCCCGAGGTTGGCCTTGTGGCCGCGGGGATACTGCAGGATGCGACGCAGCGCCTCGTCGCCGACACCCTCGGCCCGCATCGCGCGGTAGAAGTCCCGCTGCAGCGTGTAGTCGAGGTAGACCACGGTCGCGTCGACCTCGGCGAGCGCGAGTGCGAGGTCCCACAGCGCGCGCCAGTCCACGCGACGCGGCGTGAGCGGCATCCACCCGGGCACGTCGACGCGGCGCGGCAGCGCGATGTCGAGATCGCGACCCGTGCGGTGCGATCGATGATCCCCCAGTGCACCGCCGTGCTCGCGGCTCATCGTGCCCAGCTCGAGCGTGCCCTCGTAGTCCGTGCGCGCGCGGAAGTCCGCCAGCGCGCGCACGAGCTCGCCGACCGCGTGCGACGTGCCGAACGAGGCGTCGGGGAAACGCAGCGTGTAGCCCTCGCCCTCGGGGATCGCCACGCCGTGGCGCAGCTCGCCGGTGTCGGGCGCTCCGATGCCGACACCACCGCGCGCGATGGTGTCGTCGGGCCGGCCCGCGCGCAGCCAGTCGTGCACGACCGGGTCGACCCAGATGCGCAGCGCGGTGCCCTCGCGCAGCGGCGCGTGCCAGCCGCGCTCGCGCGTGTAGTGATGCGCGCGCAGCTGCTTCGACGAGACCCCGTGGGCGCGCGCGACCGAGGCCCAGCTGTCGCCCTCGCGCGCGGTGTACAGGACCTCGCGTCGCGGCGGCGGTACCCGTCGCGCCTTCACGCGCAGCGTCGCACCGACCACCAGCGTGGGCACGCGGCTGTCGATGCCGTTGTGCGCACGCAGGTCGGCCTCGCGCACGCCGTAGCGCGCGGCCACCTGCGCGAGGGACTCGCCGGGCACGAGCCGATGACGGATCCATCGCTGGGTCGGCGGATACTCGATGGCCTCGGCCGAATCGCAGCGCGCGGGATCGATCGAGCGATGCCAGTCGTCGCCGCCGGCCCGGACCCCGGCGGGACGCAGCAGCAACGCCGCGAATCCCAGCGCTCGCACCACCGCGCGCATGTCGACAGCGTCGCACGTGGCGGCAGCGCCGGGTTCGGTCACAATGCGATCGGTCCGACGTGTCGCAGATCGGCTCCAGGTCACCGTGTCGGCGTGCCGCCGTGCTCGTCGCCGTGCTCACGTTCGCGACCGCATGTGCGCGCAGCCGAGCCCCCGCGGCAGAGCACGACCCCACGCCGGCGGCCTCGGTCCCCGCGGCACCGGCCGCCGCGGCCGCGCGCACGGCCGGGCCC
>JAIBBS010000064.1 GCA_019694555.1 Nannocystaceae bacterium | reverse complement strand
CGGATGCGCAAGAGCCCTGAGCCGCGTCAGGTCCACCAGCAGCCGTGGCTGCCGCTGCCCGGCTCGGTGTTCGTCGCCGAGCGCGAGAGCATCTCGAACAGCTCGAGCACCGCGTCCTTGCGGTCCTCGGGCACATCGTCGATGTCGACGGTGATCGAGTCCAGGCTCACGCGGTAGTCGGCGCGCGACAGCGGCACGGTGTAGCCGCCCACGCGCAGCTCGGGGTGCTGCTCGAGCATGCCGAGGAAGTCGCCGATCGCGGGCGAGTCGTTCTGGTTGGTCGTGGGGTTGGCGAAGCCCTCCTCGACCAGCGCGCGCAAGGTCTTCAGATCGACGTCGCCGAAGCGCTTGATGCCGAGCGATTCGTCCTTGGTGTCGACGCCCAGCAGCTGCGCGCGGCGGTCGTCGTCTTGGTTGAGCGCCTTGCCCATGCCCAGCAGCGCGCACTGGATCGGCATGGCCTGGGCCTGCGCCAGCGGCCCGGCCACCCGCGCCAGGGTCCCGGCCGCGGCGACGCGCACCTCGGTGGCCGGGTGGCGGTCGAAGATCGCGAACACGCGCTCCTCGGCCGCGGCGAGCTTGCGGATCGCGACCGCCTCGAGCACCAGCATCGCGTGACCGGCGTCGCGCTGCCACGCGTCGGGTGCGTCGGTGCGGGAGCGGCCCTGCCAGCTCGCCGGACGCACGCGCGGGGACTCGAGCGCGGCCAGCAGCGCGCGTTCGATGCCCGGCGCGCGGTGGTGCTCGATCGCGTGCACCAACGCGATCTGCAGGAAGCCCCGCATCGCGCCGGCGTCGAGCTCGAGCAGCCGCGCGAACGCGGTGTCGGTCGACATGCGGCCCAGCGCACGCACGGCGTGGCGACGCACGTGCTCGGAGGGGTCGTCGAGGAAGCGATCGATCACCGCCTCGGCCGCGACCGGATCGCCCAGCGTGAGCAGCTCGATCGCGGCGGCGCGCGCGGCCGCATCGCCGTGCGACAGTGCGTCCGCCAGCGCCGCAGCATCGCGGTAGCGCTCGTGCAGCGGTCGGTCGTGCAGCCCCGTCACGCCGCCCTCGCGCATGCGCTCGAACAGCACCGCAGCGGGCTCGGCGCGCAGCTGCTCGAGCACCGCGCGGTGGTGCGGTTGGGCATCGAGCGGCGCCAGGCCCAGGCCCTGCTGCCCGGCCAAGAACGCCGCGCGCGTGAGCGTGGTGTCCTGGTCCCACGCGCTGACGAACTCCATCTGCACCATGAAGCGGCGCGCGATGTCCTCGTTGGAGAAGCTCTGCTGCGCCGGCATCCACCGCGCGGAGGGATCCGCGTCGTCGTCGTCGTCGTCGTCGTCGTCGTCGTCGTCGCTCGCCGCGTCGAGCTCGCCGATGTCCAACACGAACGCGATCTGCTCGGTGAACGCGATGAAGGCGATCTGGCCGCGGCCACCCACACTGTGGGCCTGTCGCAGCGCCGTCGCGAGGTCCTGGTGCAGCGCCATCACGGCGTCGGGCAGCAGGAAGCCGCGCACGTCGCCGTGCTCGAGCCCGAAGTGGTTCGGCGCGCCGTCGAGCTCGGCCATCGCGTCGAGCACCTCGCCCACGGTCTCGAAGCGGCCCGGACTCTCCCCGCGGAACAGCGGCGGACCATCGGGCCAGCGCAGGCTGCCCGCGTCGAGCGGCTGGGCCAGCCAGGCCGCGCGCGCAGCTTCGGGGACGACGAGCGAACCGACGACGACGAGGGGAACCATGGGAAAGTCCAGTCTGCGGCGTCCCGACGACGCACGCGTGTCCACAACGGATGCCACAGCCTCGGGGTTGTGACGGGGTCAGCCGCGAAAGCGCAGCCGGGCGGGCCCGCGGAGGCGTTTCACCGCGGCCTCGACGCGCTGCGCCTGCCCGCGGCTGTCGTAGGGCCCGAAGACCTTGCCCACGCGCCACGGCCGACCGGCGCGGGTCGACTTCGCGCCGCCGGGCAGCTTGCCGTTGTGCTGCGCGAGCCGCCGCCGTACGTCGAGCGCGATGCCGACGTACGTGCGCCCGCTGCTGCGCGAGCGCAGCACGTAGACGCTCCAGCCGGCTTCGGCGTCCGCCATGTGCGTGACCCCGCGCTAGGGCAGCGCCGTCAGCTCGAGCACGATCTCGGTCTTGTCCGCGTCGTCCCGCGCGTTGCCGTGGTCCTCGACCTTCGCGTACAGCCCGGGCCGCTCGACGATCATCCACACCGTCTTGCTGTTGCCGAAGAAATCCTCGAGCTGCGCGCGGCTGCACTCGAAGGTGCCGGCCGGCACCGTGACCGACTCGCGCCCGGTGACCGTCACGGTGGGCTTCTCCATCGCGAACAGCGGCGAGAGGTTCGACCACGGCACGGTCGCGAGCTGGGACGACGCCGCGTTGGTCCCCGGATCGGGATCGATGGTGTACGAGGTCACGGGTCCGTCGTCACCGATCTTCGCGACCACGTAGCTCAGCGTGCCGCCGACCTTCTTGCCCTTGGCGTCGGTGCCGCTGCGCGCGTACGCGAGCTTGGTGCCGGCGGTGATCGCCGACTTCACCTGCGCCAGCGTCCACGGCGGCGCGTTGGGATCGGGCGCGGGCTTGGCCTTGGCCTTCGCATCGGACTTGGCGTCGCCCTTGGCGTCGCCCTTGGCCGGGGTCTCGAGCGCCTTGGCGATCGAACCGCTCGTGGACCCCTTCTGCTCGCAGCCGGGCACGAGCGCGAGGACCAACGCGAGGCAGCGCAGCGGCGAGCACGATGCAGGCATGGCGGCAGTGTACGCCGACGGGCGCCGCCGCGGGGACGCGCAAGCGCTGCGCCACCGCGGCCGGCACCATCGCCGTCGCCACGCGGCGCCGCCGGGGCGTACCATCGTCCGGACATGCGCCGTTGCCATCTCGTCGTGATCGGATCGCTGCTCGCCTGTGGTGAGGACCCGCCGAGCTCTCAGGGATCGTCGTCGAGCGGCAGCGACGGCGGCAGCACCACCTCGGGCAGCGTCGAGTCGTCGAGCACGGGCGCGCCGCAGTCGAGCAGCAGCGGCGGCGCCGACTCGAGCGGCTCGTCCTCCGGTGGCACCACCGGCGAGCTGCCCGACTACACCGACTCGCCGTGTTGGGGCATGCCCGCGACCACGCTGGTCTACGACGGGCAGACCCACCAGACCGTCGAGGTCCCCGCGACCTGCCGCGCCGAGGGCGATCGCGCGTTCGTGATCGTCGCCGACACGCTGTGGGAAAACGGCATCGACCAGGCCGCGGTCAACGGCTTCATGCATCGCTACGAGCTGTTCACGCCCGAGGGCGCGTTCGACCCCAGCCAGGGCGTGATCCGCAACGACGAAGCGGTGTTCGGCTCGCTCGACGCGGCACAGCTGCCCGGCGGCAAGGTCTCGATCTTCGTGGTCGACACCAACGGCGGCGGCGACGGCTATCTGTGCGGCTGGTGCGACTACCCGCAGCTGCACCTCGATGGCACGGTGCTGACGCCGCTCGACGGCGACGACGCGCTGTCGATCGCGGCGCACGAGAGCTACCACATCATCCACTACGGCTACGACGCTGACGAGGAGCCGTGGGTCGACGAGAGCCTCGCGCAGGCGGCCATGACCGCCAACGGCTTCTTCACCGACGACGAGTGGCTCGACGATTTCCGCCTCGATCCCGATCAGGACTGGGGGCCGGGCGGCGTGGACTTCGGCTCGTTCAACTACGGCGCGGGCCTGATCTGGGGCTCGTACCTGTACGAGCGCGGCGGCGCGGCGCTGATGACCGCGATCACGGCCGAGACCGCCAACGACTGGGCCGGGCTCGACGCGGCGCTGGCGAGCGTGGGCGAGCCCGACGCGTGGTCGGTGTTCCTCGACATGGGCGTCGCGATGATCGCCGACCGCCCCGAGCTGGGCTACGGCATCGAGGCCTTCGACGTCGGCGAGGTCGGTCGCGAGGGCGATCTCGCGGCCGGCGACGGCGCCAGCGGTGGCGTGTTCGCCGGCGGCTTCGACGTGTACCGCCTGGTCGGCCCAGGCCCGCTCGACGTCACCGTCGGTGGCACCGGCGTGGCCGCCCGCGCCTTCCGCATCGCCGACGACATCGTCGTGATCGATCCGGTCGGCGGTGCGACGCTCGAGCTGGACGCGCAGGACGACGCGTTCGTGTTCGTGACCGCGCAACAGAACGCGAGCTACACCATCGACGTGCAGTGAACCGCGGCCAGCCTCAGTAGCGCAGCATCCACGCCAGCGTGAAGCGATTCTCGTCGCGCACGAGATCGGGGCGCCAGCCCGGCACCACCGAGCCCGGCGGGCCCTGATTGCCGCCCGGCGGGGTGACGCCGCCGTGGCCGCTGAAGTACGGCACGCTCGCGTGGCGCGTGGTGAACTCGGCGCGCAGCGTCAGGTGGCGATTGATCATCCAGTCGAAGGTGGTCTGCAGATCCCACGCCCAGTAGCGATTGCCCGGCGCCGCGGTGAAGTACGGCGTGCCCGAGGCCGCGGTCGCACCGTTGATCGGCGGCAGCAGCACGAGGTAGCGCCCGGGGTTGGTGATGGCACCGCCGCCGACGGTGAGGCCGAGTCGGTTGCGCCACAACCACAGCCGGTGATAGGCCATGAAGCCGGCGAAGTACTGGCCCTTGCACGCGACGCCGCCGCGCCACTCGCAGCCGGCATCGAGCGTCAGCGAGACCGCGCCGCGGCTGACACCGCGACCGGGTCGATCGAAGGTGCGGATCATGATGCTGTCGTCGGTGTGCACGCGCCGGCGGCCGGGCACGCCGAAGGTGTCGGTGCCGTAGTACTGGTTGCCCAGGATCGTGAGCCACTCGGTCGGACGCCACAGCACCTGTCCGCCGAAGCCGGGACCGTCGGAGAACTTGGCGTAGGCCTGCCAGCCGTTGACGATCCACGGCTCGAGCTTGAGCGTCTTGGTGGGGAAGAACTGGATGCGCACGCCGTTGAAGAACCACGGCGTGTTCGACGACACGTACGACGGCTGGTAGGTCCAGTTGTCGAAGTTGTAGTAGCTCCACAGGCCGACGTAGGACATGAAGATGCCGGCCTGGACGTTGAGTCCGTACAGCACCGGGATGTGGTAGCCGGCGTAGGCCTCGGACAGGTAGCGGTACGCGTCCTCGATGCGCCAGTTGCCGCGGGCATGGCTCGCGTCGTTGCGCGGCGTCGTGACCGAGTACATGCCGAACTGCGTCATCAGCCGTGCGTGCACGTTGCGGTAGAAGAAGTTGCCGCCGAAGCCGATCTGCGTCAGCTGCAGCTCGTTGTGGCGGAACACCTCGGACGAGCCGGAGATCGTGTTGTCCTTCGGGTCCGCGAGCGACACGTGGTACGCCGCGTCGAGCCGGAGTTCGCCGGTGAACGGGCCCCACTTCAGCGGCGTCTCGACCGGGGCGTAGCTCGCGGGCGCCCACGAGACGTCGGCCCATGCGAAGGCCTCTCGCCGCGGTGCGAAGCGCGGATCGATCGCAGGCCGCGGCGGCGTCGGCGGCACCCACCGCCCGCGTTCGTCGAGCAGCCCCAGCGCGCGCAGGCGTGCATCGACGCGGCGATCGATCGCGTCGGGCGACGGCGCGACCGCGTCGCCGCGCGTCGCCGCGGTCGCATCGTCCGACGACGCCGCGCCAGGCTCGCTCGGCGCAGGCTCGCCCGGCGCAGGCTCGCTCGGCGCAGGCTCGCTCGGTGCAGGCTCGCCCGGCGCAGGCTCGCTCGGCGCAGGCTCGCCCGGCGCAGGCTCGCTCGGCGCAGGCTCGCTCGGCGCAGCCGGGACGAGGTCGGTGGGCATGAGCACGGCGACACGGAGCAGCAGCGCGAGTGCGGACATCGGTGCTGCCGCCACGAGCAACGCGCATGCCAGCAGATCCCCGCCGTCGCGCGAGGGGACGCACGCGCTGGCGTCGTGCGCGACGAAGGACCGCGACCGCCGCCGACTTGCAAAGCGCAAGGGCACCAGCCCCGGATCCACCGCCGTCGCGCCGTCGTCGCGCTGCGCTGACATTGCGCAGCAGGCCGCGGCACGGCCCACTGGCGCACGGGTCGGCGCGCGTGCAAGCTTGCGCCGTGGCTTTCACGCAGGGTTGGAGCAGTTGGGCGCGCGCCCACGGGTTGATCACGATGTTGGCGCTCGCGGCGGCGTGCCATCACGAGCAGACCGAGCCGATCGACGAGACCTGGCGCGTCATCGGCTCGGAGCTCGAGATCGCATTGCTCGGCGTCAGCGGCACTGCCAGCGACGACGTCTGGGTCGTGGGTGCAGATGCCGGCAAGGGCGGCGTGATCGCCCACTTCGACGGCAGCGCGTGGACGCGGATCGACAGCGGTCAGCTGCACGATCTGTGGTGGGTGTTCGCGCTCGATGCCGACAACGTCTTCGTCGCCGGCGCCGAGGCCACGATCCTGCGCTACGACGGCACCACGTTCGTGCGGCAGGCGACGCCCGGTCGCGCGAGCCACACCGTCTATGGTGTGTGGGGCGCCGCGCCCGACGACGTGTGGGCCGTGGGTGGCCAAGCCGGACGCTACGGCTTTCTGTGGCACTTCGACGGCACCGCGTGGACCGAGGTGCCGCTGCCCGACGACACGCCGCTCGACGGCGGCGGCGAGCTGCCGGGCCTGTTCAAGGTCTGGGGCCGCGCGGCCGACGACATCTACGCCGTCGGCGGTCACGGCTTGATGCTGCACTACGACGGCACCGCGTGGTCGGTGATCCCGACCGAGACCGACGCGCTGCTGTTCACCGTGCACGGCAACCGCGACAGCGTCGCGGTGGTCGGCGGCGGTGAGTTCGGTGTGGTGCTCGACGGCGAGGGCCACGCGATCGGCCCCGAGCAGGCGCCGCTGCTGCAGGGCGTGCACGTCGAGCCCGATGGCACGGTGTGGACCTCCGGCGCGCGCGGCACGGTGCTGCGTCGCCGTCGCGGCCACGACTGGGAGACGATCTCGACCGGGCTCGAGCCCAAGCCCGAGTCGCTGCACGCGTTGTGGGTCGATCCCGAACACGGCCTGTGGACCGTCGGCGGCGGCGTGCTCACGCCCGCGCTCGATCACGGGGTGCTGTTCCACCGCGGCGCCGAGGCCGGCGCGATCGTGGCGCTGCAGCCCGATCCGCCGCCGGAGCCGGTCTGCCCCGACGACCGCATCGACATCGTGCCCGACGGCAGCATCGCGCGGCGCTGGAACGAGCTGTTGCTCGACTCGATCCGCCGCGACGTGCCCAAGCCCGGCGTGCACGCGCGCAACCTCTTTCATACCTCCGCAGCGATGTACGACGCGTGGGCGACGTACGACGCGGTCGCGGACGGGTACTACTACACCGAGCGCAGCACCACCGACGACGTCGCGGGCGCGCGCGAGGCCGCGATCTCGTACGCGGTGTACCGCGTGCTGGTGCAGCGCTACGCCATGGCCAACGGCGGCCCGACCTCGCTGGCCTGCTACGACGCGTTCATGGGCGTGCTCGGGCTCGACCCCGAGGACACCCACACCGACGGCGACGACCCGATCGCGGTCGGCAATCGCATCGGCGCCGCGGTCATCGCCGCGACGCTCGACGACGGCGCGAACGAGGCCAACATGTACGCCGACACCACCGGCTACGCCGCGGTCAACCCACCGCTGACGGTCGATCGGCCCGGCACCGCCGCGACCGAGCCCGACCGATGGCAGGAGCTCAACCTCGCGCGGGCCGAGACGCAAAACGGCATCGTCGTCGACGCAGGCCTGCAGAAGTACATCGGACCCAACTGGGGGCACGTCGCCGCGTTCGCGCTGCCGCCCGACGACGACGGCGACGGCGTGCACCACGAGGTCGACGTCGTGCCTTCGGTGTCGCAGCCGGAGATGGTCGACTGGGTCGTCGACGTGCTGACCAAGACCGCCGCGCTCGATCACACCGACGGCACCGCGATCGACATCTCGCCGGGCGCGTACGGCAACAACCCGCTGGGCACCAACGACGGCACCGGCCACACGCTCAACCCCGTGACCGGCGAACCCTACGCCGCCAACATCGTGCCCAGAGGGGACTTCGCGCGCGTGTTGGCCGAGTTCTGGGCCGACGGCCCCAAGTCGGAGACGCCGCCGGGCCACTGGAACACGCTCGCCAACTCCGTCTCGGATGCGCTGGGCGACAGCCCGCTCGCGGCCTGGGGCGAGGGCATGCCGATCGATCGCCTGCAGTGGGACGTGCAGCTGTACTTCGCGATCAACGGCGCGGTGCACGACGCCGCGATCACGGCGTGGGGCATCAAGCGCGCGTACACGACCTCGCGGCCGATCACGCTGATCCGGTGGATGGCGGGCAAGGGCCAGTCGAGCGATCCGGCGCTGCCGTCGTACTCGCCGCAGGGGCTGCCGCTGGTGCCCGGCGTCATCGAGCTCATCACCGACGAGACCACGCGACCGGGCGAGCGTCACCACCACCTTCGCTGGTGGAAGGGCCAGGTCGCGGTGTACACGTGGCTCGGCGAACCGGGTGATCGCGCCAACGAGGTCGGCGGGCTGGGCTGGATGCGCGCGGTCGACTGGTTCCCGTACCAGCGCCGCACCTTCGTCACGCCCGCGTTCCCGGGCCTGATCTCGGGCCACAGCACCTTCAGCCGCGCGGCCGCGGAGGTGCTGACCGCATACACCGGCAGCGAGTTCTTCCCCGGCGGCCTGGGCAGCTTCACCGCGAAGGCGCACGAGCACCTCGTGTTCGAGGACGGCCCCAGCGTCGACGTGGTACTGCAGTGGGCCAGCTACTACGACGCCGCCGACCAGGCCGGGCAGTCGCGCGTCTACGGCGGCATCCACATCTTTGCCGACGACTACCAGGGCCGCGCGCTGGGCTCGACCGTCGGCAACGACGCGGCCGCCAAGGCGCGCACGTACTTCGACGGCACCGCGGTAGACTGAGCGGCGCGCCCCCGCGCCCCGCACGATGACCCCGTCCGACCTCGCACGATCTCCGGTCCACGACCCCGCGCGGTGGCGCGAGTCCGCCGTCAGTGCCCACGATGCGCTCGCAGCGGTGCGCAGCGGCATGCGCCTGTTCGTGCACGGCGCGGCCGCGACGCCGACCCCGCTGCTGCAGGCGCTCGCGGCTCGACCCGCGCTCGAGGGCCTGCGGCTGTACCACCTGCACCTCGAGGGCGAGCTGCCCTTCACGGCGCCCGACGTGGCCGCGCGGCTGCGATCGATCTCGCTGTTCACCGGTGCCGCGCTGCGCGAGCCGGTCGCGGCCGGCCGCGCCGACTTCATGCCGATCTTCCTCAGCGACATCCCGGAGCTGTTCCGCTCGGGTCGCGTGCCGCTGGACGTCGCGTTGGTCCAGCTGTCGCCGCCCGACCGCCACGGCATGTGCACGCTGGGCACCTCGGTGGATGCCGCGCGCGCGGCCGTCGATGCGGCACCGATCGTGATCGCCGAGATCAACGAACGGATGCCGCGCACCCACGGCAACGCGATGGTGCCGCTGTCGCGCGTGACCGCGTGGTGCCGCAGCGACCGCCCGCTGCCCGAGCACCCGCCGAGCCAGCCCGACGAGGTCGAGCGCCGCATCGGCGAGCAGGTCGCGCGACTCATCGACGATCGCTCGACCCTGCAGATGGGCATCGGTGCGATCCCCGACGCCGTGCTCGCGCGCCTGTTCGACAAGCACGAGCTGGGCGTGCACACCGAGATGTTCTCCGACGGGCTCATCCCGCTGGTCGCCGCGGGGGTCGTGACCAACCGCTTCAAGAAGGTCCACCCCGGCCGCATCGTCACCAGCTTCGTCTCGGGCTCGCGCGCGCTCTACGACTTCGTCGACGACAATCCCCTGGTCGAGTTCCACGGCTGCGATCGCACCAACGACGTCAACCTCATCGGCAAGAACGAGCGCGTGGTCGCGATCAACTCCGCGCTCGAGATCGATCTGACCGGCCAGGTCTGCGCCGACAGCATCGGCCACCGCATCTTCTCGGGCATCGGCGGCCAGATGGATTTCATGCACGCCGCCGCGCGCTCGCCCGGCGGCCGCGCCGTGATCGCGCTGCCGTCGACGGCCAAGGGTGGGCAGCGCTCTCGCATCGCGCTCGCGCTGCAGCCCGGCGCCGGCGTCGTGACCACCCGCGGTCACGTGCACTGGGTCGTGACCGAGTGGGGCGCGGTCGACCTGCACGGCCTGACCCTGCGCGAGCGCGGCGAGGCGCTCATCTCGGTGGCGCACCCCGATTTCCGCGCCGAGCTCACGCGCGAGCTCGCGGCGCTGCGGCACTTCCCGCTCGGCGGCGGTTCGTGATACGCCGATTGCGATGGGCACCGCGCTCGCGACACCTCCGGGTCCCGGTGCCCGCGGCGGGCTGCCGGCCGAGATCGCGTCCATCGAGCGCCCGCACCCCAAGCTGTGGACGCTGTACCTGCTGCGCGCGCTGCTGACCGGCCCCGCGCTGGTGGTGCTGCTGCCGGTGCTCTACTTCCGCTATCACTCGATGCGCTATCGCTTCGACGCCGAGGGCGTGCACATGCGCTGGGGCATCCTGTTCCGCCGCGAGGTCAACCTCACCTACCGGCGCATCCAGGACATCCATCTGCGCTCGGGTCTGTTCCAGCGCTGGCTCGGCCTCGCCGACGTGCTGGTCCAGACCGCGGCGGGTTCGGCCTCGGCGGAGATGACCATCGAGGGCCTGCTGGAGTTCGAGCAGGTGCGCGACTTCCTCTACGCCAAGATGCGCGGGCAGGCCGAGCCCGCGGCGCTGCCCGGCGCGATCGAGGGCAGCGCGATCGTCGACGCGCTGCAGCAGGTCACCACCGAGCTGGCCGGCATCCGCGATGCACTCGCGCGCCTGACACCCTCGCCGCCGTCGAGCTGAGCGCAACCCATGGGCTCCGCATTCCTGCGTCTGGTCACCGAGGTCTGCGCGATCCCGCCGCCGCCCAAGGCCGCGCGCGCGGGCACGGTCGTGCACCCCGCGGCCGCGTACCTGCGCTATCGGCTGTGCCTGTGGCTGCTGGGCCGGCTCCTGCTCGCGGCCGCACTCGCGACGCCGCTGGTGTCGATCGAGGTGGCCGCGGCGCTGGGCAGCAAGCCGCCGCCGGCGGTGATGCTGACGATCGTGCGCGTGCTCGAGTGGATCGTCGGCATCACCTGGCTGCTGTCGCTGCCGATCGGCGTCGCGCTGCAGCGACTCGACTACGAGCAGCGCTGGTACGTGATCACCGATCGCAGCCTGCGGATCCGCGAGGGCGTGCTCGTGATCCACGACATGACGCTGACCTATGCCAACGTGCAGAACGTCGTCGTGCAGCAGGGCCCGCTGCAGCGCGCGTTCGGCATCGCGGACGTGCGGGTGCAGACCGCCGGCGGCGGTGCGGTCGAGCAGCCCGGGCAACGCTCGATGCACGTCGGCCACCTGCGCGGGCTGCAGGACGCCGCGCGGATCCAGGCGATGGTCGTCGCGCGCATGAAGAAGGATGGCGCCGGCCTGGGCGATCCCGACGATGCACACACCGGAGCACAGGCGTCGCTCGGCTCGCACGGCGCAGGCCCCGACGCCGCGGCGCCCGACACCGCGGCGACACTGCGTCTGCTCGTGCAGACCGCCCACGAGGCCCGCGTCGCGGCGCAGGCCCTGGTGGCCGCGGGCACCAAGGGTCCCCCGGGCCAACGCACGCCGCAGACCCCCGCGTGAGCCCGCCGCGCCCGGTGTTCCCGCTTGTCCGGGCCCGGGGAAACATGCGAGGGTCCTGTTCGGGGGCAGCACATGACTCGTTGGACGATTGGATGCATGGCCGCGGTCGGCACGATGGTGCTGGGCCTCGGTGCCGCGTGCGGAAGCAGCGATACCAAAGACACCGGCGGCGGTGACGGCAGCTCGGGCGGCATCGGCAGCAGCGCCAGCGCGAGCGGCAGCGAGACCGGCACGGGCAGCGCCGACGGCACCGACTCGCAGGCCAGCGCCAGCGCCAGCGCCAGCGCGAGTGCGACCGCGGCGACCACGGAGACCAGCAACGGCTCGGCCGAGTCCGTCGGCACCGGCCCGAAGTTCGACCTCGGCATCCAACCCGACTTCGCGGGCAAGCCCTGCACGATGGGCGGCGGCGATCCCGAGTTCTCGTTCCTGTGGGCGGCCAACAGCACGCAGGGCACGATCTCGAAGATCGACACGCAGACCGTCACCGAGGTCGGCCGCTTCATCGTCCGCCCCGACAGCGCCGGCAACCCCTCGCGCACGTCGGTCAACCTCGAGGGCGACGTCGCGGTCGCGAACCGCTCCGGCGGCGTGACCAAGATCTACGCGCTCGAGGAGCGCTGCCAGGAATCCAACGGCAGCCCCGGCATCCAGACCTCGACCGACTCCAACTTCCTCGCGTGGGGCGAAGAGGAGTGCATCGCGTGGCACACCCCCTTCAACTACGAGAGCCAGCGACCGGTCGCGTGGACGCAGGGCACCTTCAACGAGGACCTGTGCGAGTACGAGGACGTGTACCTGTGGACCTCGGGCCGTGTCGGCCAGCAGACCGACGTGCTGCTGCTCGATGGTGAGGACGGCGCGGTCGTCGACATGGTCACGCTCGCCGGCTTCCCCAACGACTACTACGGCATCTACGGCGGCGCCGTGGACGGCGAGGGCAACTTCTGGGGCACCAAGCTCGGCGGCGTGATGCTCGTGCGCGTCGACATCGACGACCTCGAGTACACGACCTGGCCGGTGCCGGTGTCGAGCTACGGCATGACGGTCGACTCCGACGGCTACGTCTGGGCCTGCTCGTCGACCTTCGGTCGCTTCGATCCGATGACCGAGACGTGGATGACCGGCAACGGCGGCGGCTATGCCGGCTGCATGGCCGAGGCCGGGGACGACGGCCTGGTGTGGATGGCCGGCGGCGCGGGCGTGATCGGCATCGATCGCCAGACGCTGCTGCCGGTCGCGAACTGGCCCACGCCCGGCTCCTACGGCGTGAGCATCGACTACTACGGCTACGTGTGGACCGTGGCCTACGGCGACGGCGCGCACCGAATCGACAAGGTCACCGGCACCGTGACCTCGTACTACGGCCTCGTCGGCGCCTACACGTACAGCGACATGACCGGCTACGCGCTCACGCACGCCGGCGGCGGCGCGCCGAGCGGTTGATCGATCGTCACTTCGGTTGCACGTCGACCACGGCCCGGGTCTCGCGCAGCCACGCGCGCAGGCCCTCGCGGTCGGCGGGCAACGCATCGCGCCACGCTCGCAGCGTGCCATCGTGCGAGGCCGAGACGACCTCGCCGCGGCTGGGCACCGCCAGCACCGCGCTGACGCCGGCCTGGTGTCCGCGCAGCACCCGGTTCTCGCCGTCGGCGAGGTTCCAGATCCGCAGCGTGCCGTCGACCGCGGACGAGACCATCCGCGGCGAGCCTGCGACCAGCGCTGCATCCGTCACGAACGAACCGTGACCGACGTAGTGCTGCGTCACGGTCGCGCTCGCGAGCTCGAAGCGGCGCAGCACCAGGTCGCGCCCGTCGAGCACCAGCGCGGTGTCGTCGGCGGTGAAGCGCAGCGTGAACGCGCCGGCGGTGGGGCTGTGGCGCGTCGCGGTGCCGGTCGCGAGGTCGTAGATCACCAGGCGATTGTCGCGACCGATGCTCGCGAGCCAGCGGCCGTCGTGGGACGCGGCCACGTGCCAGATCTCGTCGTCGTGCTCGCGCCAGCGTTGCTGCGGCGTGAAGTCGGTCGCGAACAGCACCAACTCGCGATCGAACGGCGCCATCGCGAGCCGACCGTCGGGCAACCACGCCAGCGTCGACAGCGGCCGCGACAGCCCGCCCAGCTCGCGGCGCTCGTCGCCCTCGCGCAGCGCGAACAACGTCGCCCCGAGCTGGCCGCCACCGCCGGCCGCGAGCCAGCGGCCGTCGGGCGACAGCGCCAGCGCGCGCACGCCGTTGCCGACATCCAGCGGCGGCACGACCACGCCGCCGCGGCGATCGAACGCCGCGACCATGCCGGTCTCGTCACCGCCGGCCACGACGTCGCGGCCGACCGCGATGCGCTGGATCGCCGTCGTGCCCACGCGCACGCGCATGCCCGCGCCGCGATCGAGATCGACCGCGACCAGCTCGCCGCCGCCGGTTCCGACCCATGGCGTGCCCTCGGCGTCGGCGACCATCGCAGTGAGGCCCACCGGCTCGCGCATCACCACGCGCTGCTCGCCCGTGCGCTCGGACCACAGCCAGTGGTGGCCGCCCACGGTGCCGATCACCGCGCGCCCGGGCGCGCCCAGCGACACGTCCGCCGCGGTCCCGCCCTGCCCGCCGACCACGCGGCGATCGCTGCCGTCGAGCCGGTTGATGCGGAGCTCGCCGTCGCCGGCGGCCGAGACCACGCGGCCTTCGTCGTCGATCGCGAGGTCGGTGACCATCGCCTCGTGGACGTCGACCAGCCGCATGGCGCCGTCGTCGAGCGTCAACGCGCGCAGGCTGCCGTCGAAGCTGCCGGCCACGAGCACGCGTCCGTCGCCCGAGAGCCCGGCGACACTGACCGCGCCCAGGCCCGCGGGCACCGCGATGCGGCGATCGCTGGCGACGTCCCACACCGCGCGCTGACCGTCGTTGCCGGCGAAGGCCACGCGCGCGCCGCCATGATCGAGCGCGAGCACATGCGGCGCGAGCCCGTCGACCGGCAGGTGGTGCTGCACGCCGGTGTCGAGCTCGTCGAGCCGTAGGCCTTCGAGCGAGAGCGTGAGCACGCGGCGGCCATCGCCCGAGACCAGCACGGGCGCGCGCCCGGCCGCGCTGGGTCGCACGCACGCGATCGGCGGCGCGGCGGTGCCGTCGAGCGACCACACGCCCAGCGCATCGCGCTGCGACAGCGCGAGCACCCGCGGACCCGTGGCCACCGCGAGCACGACCACGTCGCCGTCGTGACGCGCGAGCTCGACCGCGGTGCCGCCGGGCGCGACCAGCGAGATCACCGGACCCTGCGCGATCGCGAGGCCGCCGTCGGGCAGCGCCACCGCGGCGTCGACGTCGGCGAGTCCGGGCACCACGCGCTCGAGCACACCGGTCGCGCCGTCGAACCACGCGACCTCGCCCTCGCGCGTGGTCGCGAGCAGCCGCGCGCCCTGCTCGTCGAAGGCCACCTGCCCCAGCCGTACCGGCGTGCAGCCGCGCGCGCCGTCGCAGCGACGCAGGTACAGCGGCAGGCCGTGGGCGCGGGCGTTCTCGGCGATCACCTGCGCCGCACCCCAACGCGCGAAGCGGGGACCGAGCTGATCGAGCCGCGTGATCGCCAGCGCGGGGTTGCGCTCGGCGGCGCCGCGGGCCTGTTCCAACAGGATTCCGTCCGCGTGATCCTCGGCCTGGTCGCGCGCGCGCTCGGCCTCGGCACGGTCACGCTCGGCTTGATCGCGCGACGCGGCCGCGGTCTGCTCGGCCGCGCGCGCGGCGTTGCGTTCGTCGACGATGCGCACCAGTCCCCACGAGCCCACGGTCGCGAGCGAGACCAACGCGGCCGCGGTCACCGCGACGGCGACGCGATGGCGCCGCACGAAGCGGGACACGTGCTGCGACCACGAGTATCGATGCGCGCCGACGATGCGCCCGGTCTGGAAGTTGCGCAGGTCCGCGGCGAACGCCGCCGCGTCGCGGTAGCGTCGCTCGCGGTCGCGGTCCATGGCCTTGGCGACGATCGCCACCAGCTCCTCGGGCGCCCCCGGGGCGCGCTCGCGCAGCGGCGCCGGCGGACCCACCAGCACCATGCCCAGCACCTCCATCCACGCGCCGCCGCCGTACGGCGGTGCGCCCGACAGCAGGTGATCGAGCATCGCGCCCAGGGCGTAGACGTCCGCGCGCGCGTCGGTGTCGTTGCCGCGGGCCTGCTCCGGTGCCATGTACGCCGGCGTGCCCAGCACGCTGCCGGCGGCGCTGAGCTCGGCGACGCGGGGATCGCTGGGGGTCGCGCTCGCGCCGGCCTCGCGCAGCTCGGCGCGCTCGTCGATGCGCTTGGCCAGGCCCCAGTCGATCACGACGGTCTCGCCGAAGCGTCCGACCAGCACGTTGGCGGGCTTGAGATCGCGGTGGATCACGCCCTGCGCGTGCGCGAACGCGACGCCCTCGGCACAGCCCAGCACGTGGGGCAGCAGCGCGAGCCGAGCCTCGAGCGTGGTCGCCTCGGCGATCACGGCGCTCAGCGGCCGCCCGTCGACGAGCTTCATCGCGAAGAACGGCTCGCCGCTGGGCCAGCGACCGGCGTCGTAGACCGGCACGATGTTGGGGTGCTGCAGACTGGCGGTCAGCAGCGCCTCGCGCACGAACCGTGCGGACGCGGCCCCGTCCGCGCCGTCGTGCAGCTCCTTGATCGCGACCTCGCGACCGAGCTGGCGATCGAACACCGCCATGATGCGGCCACCGCCACCGGCGGCGACGCGTCCGCGGACCTCGTAGCGGCCGCGCACGACCACGCCGAGCAGCCCCGATTGCGCCGGCTCGCCGGCCGCCGCCGCGCCGGTGCGCTCCGGGTCCTCCGGCACGAGCGTGGTGTCGGCCTCGTCCCTCACGATCGCGCGCGGTGATGGCAGGGTATCCGAGCCCGCGCACTCTTGCGATGCTCGCGCGCATGACCTACGCCGGCGACGCGCCCGCGCCCGAGCAGATCCTCGCGCTGACCGGGCACGATGGCACCGCGCGCGGGCTCATCGTCATCGACTCGACCGTGCGCGGCCCCGCCTTCGGCGGCATCCGTCGCTGCGGCTACCTCGATGCCACGGCGATGCGGGCCGACGCGCTCGCGCTCGCGGCCGCGATGCGGGACAAGTGCGCCATCGCGCAGCTGCCCGCGGGCGGTGCGAAGACGGTGCTGTGGGATCGCCTGGCCGGCGAGCCGTGGCCGCAGATCTACGGCGAGCTCGGGCGCACCATCGACGGGCTCGGCGGCCGCTACGTGTGCGGCCCCGACGTCGGCACCGGTGAGACCGAGCTGGGCTTTGTCCGCGCGCAGACCCGGCACTGCAACCCCGCCAGCAATTCCGCGGGCGCGGCCACGGCCGCCGGCGTGCTCGCGGCCATGCGCGCGTTGTGGACGGCGCTGGGCCACGAGGGCCCGCGCGGTCGCACGGTCGTGGTCCAGGGGCTCGGCGATGTCGGCCTGCGTGTCGCGAGCGCGCTCGTGCAACAGGGCGCGCGCGTGTTCGGCCACGACCTGGCGTTGCTCGCGTGCGAGCGCGCGCGCGCGGCCGGGGTCGAGTGCGTGAGCGCGCCGCTGTCGATCGCGTGCGACGTGTTGGTGCCGTGTGCCCGCGGGGGCGTGCTGCACGATCGCAACGCACAGCAGGTGCCCTGCCGCGGCGTGTGCGGCTCGGCCAACAACACGCTCGCCGGCGACGCGGCCGCGATCCTGCACCGACGCGGCGTGCTCGTGGTGCCCGACATCGTCAGCTCCGCGGGCGCGGTCATCGAGGGCGTCTGGACCGTCACGCGGGGCGAGGACGAGGGCGTCCGTGCCCAGGTCGCCGCCGCGATCGCAGGCATCGAGCAGACCGCGGCGCTGGTGCTCGCACGCGCGGCCGCGCAGGGCCTGCCGCCCAGCGACGTCGCGGCCGCGCTCGCGCGCGAGCGACTGCAACCGCCGCGCGCGGCGGGCTAGATCGGCATCGCGACCGCGACCAGCACCAGGCGCGCGATCGGGATCGCGAGCAGTGCCGCGACGCGCGGCGACCAGCGCAACCCCACCAACGCGGCCGCGCCGAGCACGAGCGCCTGCACGCTCGCCCACGCGAGCGCGAGCCCGACGTCGTGCGAGCCGAACAGCAGCCACGGCCACACCGCGTGCATCCCCGCGGCGCTCACGATCAGCATCGCGGTCCACGGCCAGCCGGTGCGTTGAGCCGACACTGCCGCACCCAGCGCCATGGCCATCGCGACCAGGCTCGCGAGCTCGAGCACCGCGGCGCCGACGACCGCCGCGGCGCCACCGTCCCCCCCGACCGCCGCCCACCACGGCGCCGCCGACAGCCGCAGGGCCAGACCCTGCGCCCACAGCACACCCACGGCGACGGACCATCCCAGCGGAGCACGCAGGTTCGAGCAGGCCATGGCACCCTTCAAGCTAGCAGCTTGCGCCCACGATGCCCGGCCCGAATGCGCCCCAGAGCCCCGCGCGCGCGGTCTTCGACGCGCTCGCGTCGGTGCTGCACGAGGACCGACAGGAGAAATTCCTCGCCGCTCGCGTGCTCATGCGCCTGCTCGTGTCCGACGGCGCGCTGCATCCGAGCGAACGTACGATGCTCGACACCACCATGGATCGCTTCGGCCTCGACCTCGGCCGACGCGCCGCGATCTGGGCGGAGTCGATCGTGCTGCTGCAACCCGACAGCGTCGCCGATCCGCAGGTCGCTGCCGCCGCGGCGCAACCCCTGGAGCAGCTGGTCGCGGCGCTGCCCCGGGCGGCGGCGCAGGAGCTGCTCGCGCACCTGCACCACGGCGCGTGGGCCGACGGGGTCGTGGTGCAGGCCGAGCAGGCGGTGATCGCGGCGGTGGAGCGACGGCTCGCCTAGGGACCGTGAGCGGTTGCCTGCGATCGATCGATCCGCGGCGCGGGCGGTCAGAACCACTGGGCGGCCCGCGCGTTCACCCAGCGCCCGCGGGCCCGCGGAGGAGGACTGCATGCGTCGCGCGATCTCGATCGTCTTGGCACTGTCGACCCTGGCGACGCTGGCCTGCGCCGGCCGCGGCAGCGAGGCCGAACCGCTCGCAGAGAGCCGCACCGAGCCGGTCGTGGGTCCCGAGGTCGCGGCGCCGCGACCGGTGCCGGTGGTCCCCGCGGGCCGTCTGTTCGCGACCTACGTCAACCTCACGCTCGAGGTCGCCGATCCCGTCGCGACCGCGCAGGCGCTGCGCGCCGCGGTGGTCGACGCCGGCGGCGAGGTCGTGAACCTCTCCCACGCCGACGCGCAGTCGACCCTGTATGGCCAAGTGCCGCCCGACGCCCTCGGTCGCGTCCGGCACAGCCTCTCGCGGCTGCCGGGCAAGGTGCAGTCCGAGAACGAGAGCAGCAACGACGTCGGCGTGAGCATGCGGCAGCTCGACGGTCGGCTGCAGTCGCTGCTGCGCGCCGAGGTCGAGCTCGATCGCGTGATGCGGGCCACCACCGACCCGCTGCTGTTCGACGCGTGGCTGGTGCAGCGCGAGCTCAACGCCCGCGAGCGCGAGTCGCTGGTGTCGCAGATCGACAGCATGCTGCAGCAGACCCGCCGCGCGCAGCTCAACGTCACGTTCGTGCGCGTCGGCACGCCGCAGGCAGCGGTCGCCCGCGGCTTCGAGGGCTGAAGGCGGCTGCCCGCACGGGCGGACCGACCGCGCGATGCGGCCCGCCATGTTGCAGGACGCCGCAGTGCGATCGCGTCGCCGGGGCTGCGCGCATCTGGGACCGCGAGGGCCGCGGGCTCGACCCCGCTGCGGACTTGGTCCGGCCGTTGCACGACCGGGCCACGCCGCGCGACCGCGCGAGCCCACCGCCATGCATCGCACCCTGCTTCCCGCCCTGCTCGCCTTCGTCCCCGCCCTGCTGCTCGCCGAGGATGCACACGCCGGCATCGAGGCCTGTGGTGGCCTCCACGTCGACGCCGGCACCGCGTGCGAGCTGCGCTTCGACACCACGTGCGAGGGCAGCTGCGATCTGGGCGCGGCGCTGTCGGCCTGCGCCGCCGAGCTGCAGGCCAGCTGCAGCGGCGAGTGCGATCTGAGCGCGGACGTCGACTGCACCACCTCGTGCGGCGGCGCGTGCCAGGCACAGTGTCTGGTCGATCCCGGCGCGTTCGACTGCAGCGCCGCGTGCGAGAGCGACTGCAGCGGCGGCTGCGACACGCTGTGCGCCGACGATGGCGACCGCACGCGCTGCGTGTCGAGCTGCGAGGCCAACTGCTCGGCCGAGTGCGACGCGAGCTGCGAGGTCGCCCCGCCCGACGCCGATTGCGTCGCGCAGTGCGAGTCGTGCTGTGGCGGCTCGTGCACCGCCGAGGTCAACGTCGACTGCCAGGTCGAGTGCCAGGCCTCGGGCTTCGCGGCGTGCCAGGCCAGCTTCGCGCAGAACTGCACCGCGACCTGCGACACCGACGGCAGCCTGTTCTGCGAGGGTCAGTACGTCGCGACCACCGACCTGGGCGCATGCATCGACGCGCTCGAGGATCGCGGCGTGAAGGTCGACGTGAGCATCGACTTCGAGGGCGCCGGCAGCCTCTTGTGCGCCGTGAGTCCGCGCAGCAACGGCATCGGCCTGCTCGCGGGCCTGCTGGGGCTCGGTGCGATCGCGCTGCGCCGCCGCCGGCGCTGAACCCGACCGTTGCAGACGAAGCGGCGCGACGCAGAGTTACGCCGTCGCGACGCAGGATCCGCACGCGCGCTGCACGTGCGTCGCTGGTCGCGCTCGGGCAGACTCGGCCTCGACCGTGAACCGCCCGCAGCTCCCCGAAACCCGGATCTCCCAGAAGGCCCTCGGCAAGATGGAGCGCTTCAAGGCCGACGTGGTGCGCCGCGTCGCCGAGGCCGTGGATCAGCAGCCCATCGTCGTCGTCGGCATGGCGCAGAATCCCCACGTCAAGCGTGCGCGCAAGGCCCTGACCGCGGCCGGCCGCGCGTTCGAGTACATCGAGTACGGCAGCTACCTCAGCGGCTGGCGCGACCGCCTCGCGATCAAGCTGTGGAGCGGCTGGCCGACGTTCCCCCAGGTGTTCTCGGGCGGCAAGCTCGTCGGCGGCGCGGACGAGCTCGAGGCCGCGCTGGCCGACGGCACGCTCTGACGCGCGCGCCGGCCGGCGCGACCCCTCGGGCGTCGCGGACAGCCGCTCAGCGCAGCAGGCCGTGACGCCGCAGCTTGTCGATCAACGTCACGCGCGACAGCCCCAATCGGCGCGCGGCCTCGGACTGGTTGCCGCCGGAGTCCGCATAGGCCTGCTCGATGAGGCTGCGCTCGAACGCGGCCACGCGCTCGCGCAGCGGCAGCGTCTCGCCCGGCTGCGCCGGCGCCTGCGGCCGCAGCAGCGCATCGACGTCGAGCGTGCCGCCGGGACACAGCGCGAGCATGCGCGCGACGGTGTTCTCGAGCTCGCGCACGTTGCCCGGCCACGGCCGGCGCGCGAGCTCGGCGACCAGTGCGGGCGTGAGCACGACGTGTTCGAGCCCGAAGCGCGCGGCATGGTGCGCGCGGAAGGCCTCGACCAGGCGTGCGATGTCGTCGGCGCGCTCGCGCAAGCTCGGCAGCTCGAGCTCGACCACCGCGAGGCGCCAGTACAGATCCTCGCGGAAGCGACCGGCCGCGACCTCGGCCCGCAGGTCGCGGTGCGTGCACGCGACCACGCGCACGTCGACCCGCTCCGGTCGATCGGCGCCGACCGGCTGGACCTCGCCCTGCTGCAGCACCCGCAGCAGCTTGGCCTGCACCGCGGGGCTGAGCTCGCCGACCTCGTCGAGCACGAGCGTGCCGCCGTCGGCGGCACGGAAGGCACCCGGTCGCGCTGCGATCGCGCCGGTGAAGGCCCCGCGCACGTGGCCGAACAGCTCGCTCTCCGCGAGTTCGTCGGGGATCGCGGCGCAGTTCCATCGCACCAGCGGCGCATCGCGGCGCGCGCTGGCGCAGTGCACCAGCGTCGCGACGAGCTCCTTGCCCGTGCCGGTCTCCCCGCGCAACAGCACGGTGACGTCGCGCGGCGCGACGCGGCGCGCGAGCTCCAACACCTGACGAAAGCGCGGCGACTCGCCGATGATGGGGCGCCCCAGCGTGGCCTCGACGCGGTGCTGCAGGTCGCTGCGGCGCAGCGCGGCGACCTCGATCGCGCGCTCGAGCACGACCACGAGCTCGTCGAGATCGAAGGGCTTGACCAGGTAGTCGAACGCGCCCGCGCGCAGCACCGCGACCGCGAGGCGCTCGGAGCCGTGGGCGGTGAGCATGATGACCGGCAGGCTGCTGTCGCGCTCGCGCAGCTGCTGCAGCAGCGCCATGCCGTCGACCTCGGGCATGGCGTAGTCGGTCACGACCGCGGCGACGCCATCGAGCCGCGCCAGCGCCTCGACGGCGCCGGCGGCGGTGACGACGGTGAAGCCGCGATCGCCCAGGGCCTCCTGCAGCGTGAAGCGGACCGCCGCGTCGTCGTCGACGACGAGGATCGTCGCGCTCATGCGGGCTCCGGGCACGGCAGGCGCACGGTCGCGATCGTACCGGTCGGGCCGCTGTCGAACGACAGTGATCCGCCGTGCTGCGCGATGGCCTGGCGCGCGAGCACCACGCCCAAGCCGGTGCCGCCGGGCCGCCCGCTCACGCCGGGCGTGCCCACGCGCGCGAGCAGCTCGGGCGCCATGCCGCGGCCGTCGTCGCGCACGGTGAGGATCGCCCAGCCCGGCTCGGCCGCGAGCGCGAGCGCGACCTGGCCGCCGGGGTTGCAGGCCTCGATGGCGTTGCCGCACAGGTTGAGCAGCGCCTCGATCATGCGGCTGCGATCGGCGACGCCGACCAGCTCGGGCCCGTGCACGCTGAGCGCGACGCCGGCCGCATCGGCACGACCGCCGAGGATCTCGACGACGTCGTGCGCGAGCGCGGTCAGCGAGATCGTGGCGGGACGCAGCTGCGACAGCGGCCGCGCGAACGCGAGGTAGTCGCGCACGATGCCCTCGATGCGTTCGACCTCGCCGCGCACGACCTCGAAGCGTCGACGCGCGCGCTCGTCGGCCGCGCCGCCGGCGAGCAGCTCGACCAGGCCGCGGATCGCCGTGAGCGGATTGCGGATCTCGTGCGCGACCTGGGCGCCCATGCTCTCGAGCGCGGCCGCGCGCTCGGTCGCGCCGGCGAGCAGCTCGGTGCGCACGCGCTCGAGCGTGGCGCCGGCGTGCTCGTGCGCATCGGACAGCCCCGCGACGCTGACACGCAGCAGCGCCGCCGCGAGCACGGTCGTGACGCCGAGCATCAGCGCGCGCTGCGGACCGGGCAGCGCCGGCAGCGGCCAGCCCGCGGGCAACAGCGCCAGCGACAGCGCGATGCCGGCCAGCAGCCCCAGCATCGCCGCGCTCGCACGCCCGCGCCCGAACGCCGCGAACGCCGTCACCGTGGGCGCGAGCAACAGCGGCACGTAGGGACTCGCGAGCCCGCCCGTGGCCACGCACGCGCCGCCGAGCCCGAGCGCGGTGATCACCAGCGATCGCCACAGCCACGACGGCGCCATCGCACGCCGCCGTGCGAGCCACGACTCGACCACGAAGAACGCCAGCAGCGATCCCGACAGCACCATCACGACCGCGCGCTGCAGCGGCGGCGCGACCGCGACCGCGACGACCCACGACGCCAGCACCGCCGGCGCGACGTACAGCGGACGTTGGCGCAGGAACACGGTGCCGACGCGACGCACCTGCGCGCGCGTGGCCCAGCTGCGCGGGCCGGGATCGATCGGCTCGGGCGACACCATCGTGGTGATAGCAGGGTCGCGGCGGCGGGGAAGCAGTCGAGATCTCGACAGTGCCCACCCCCACCCCGCGCCGCGCCGACAGCCGCCGTCCGATCGCAGCACGCGTGTGCCGGCGGCACGCCCCGTGCACACGCGCCGGCCATGTCCGACGCGCCCTCGATCTCGACCCGAGTCTTCCTCGTGCTGGTGGTGTGGTTCTCGCTGGTGTTCGGCCTCGGCGTCGCCGGCGTGCTCGAGCAGCCGCCGCGCCCCGCGATCCCGATCGTGCTCGCGCTGTCGACCGGCACGCTGCTGTGGCTGTCGCGTCGCGGCACCGCGCTGGCGGGATTCGTGGCGGCGCTCGACGTCCGCGTGCTCGTCGGCTTGCACATCGTGCGCGCGCCGATCGGGCTGTGGTTCCTCGAGGCCGACGCGCGCGGCACGCTGCCGGGCAGCCTCGCGCAGCTGGCCGGCTGGGGCGATCTGGCGGTCGGCGGCGCCGCGGTGCTGGCGGTGCTGCTGCCGGCGCAGCGACCGTGGACGCGGCGCGTGCTCGCGGCGTGGAACGTGCTGGGCCTGCTCGACATCCTCGCGGTGGTGATCACGGCGCAGCGGCTGCTGCTGTTCGCGCCCGATCGGCTGGCGACCCGGATCGGTCACCCGTTCGTGCTGCTGCCGCTGTTCGTGGTGCCGCTGGTGCTCGCATCGCACCTGCGCGTGCTCGGCCGTCTGCGCGCGACCGCGGCCGCGTGAGCAAACGTCGACGCGCGCGCGCGCTGGGGTCCGCGCGCCGACGCCCGCATCGGGTGATGCTCGCCGGCGTTCACGATGCTGCGCCCCCGCCTTCGCCCACGAGCTCGCCCGCGTCGCAGCGCCGCGTGGGCCACCGTTGCCCTTGCCTGCGGCTGCGCCGTGTCGGCCAGCGTCGGCACCACGCCGCCGCCGGTCGCCGCGGTCGACGCGCCCGCACCACCGCCGGCAGCGAGCGAGCCCGCGACGCCGCCCGCGACCGCGCCGGCAGCCGCCGACCCGCTCGCCGACGTGACGATCCCGGCCCGTCCGGCGTGGATGGATCGCTACGCCAAGCCCGGCCAGCCCTCGCCGCGCTTCTTCGACATCGACGCGCTCATGGCCGCGCACGGGCTCACGCGCGACCGCGCGATCGAGCTGCAGAACCACTTCCGCGATCTCGGCCGCAGCGATCCCGGCGGCAGCGACACCGCGCACTTCGACGCCGCGCTGGCCAAGGCCAAGGCCGGCAGCTTCGAGGATCGCCGCGACACCGCCAAGCTCGCCAGCGCCCCGTTCGTGGTGCTCTTCGATCTCGACGACACGCTGTACGCCCAGGGCAAGGACCTCGACGCGGGCTGCCGCGACTACGAGGTCGCCGCCACCGGTGACACGCCCGCGCGCGGCATCAAGCTCGCGCCCGGGGCCGCCGCCGCGATCGATCGCATCGCCGCGCTCGGTGGTGCGGTCGTGATCTTCACCGCGTTCACCGACGACGCGACGCTGGCCAACCTGCACGGCTGGCAGTTCGGCGGCAAGCCGCTGCCCGAGCACCCCGCGATCGCCGGCGTGCTGACCAACAGCCACCTGGTGCTGCAGCCCAAGCGCGAGGTCGCGGGCAAGCTCGAGCGGCCGATCATCGAGCCGTCGAAGGACGTGCGCATCGTCGACGAGGCGCTGCGCCGCGCCATCTTGGTCGACGACAACCCGCTGCGCACGTTCCAGCCCCGCAACGTGCGCGTGACCAAGAAGTTCGACGCGCGCCGCTACTGCACCACCAAGGACGCCAAGGAGAAGCTGGCGTTCGAGCGCACGCTGCCGCTGGTGGTGTCGGAGATCGAGGAATCGCTGCGCTACGCCAAGGATCGCAAGGTCGACTTCGCCGTGGCCTACCTGCCGTACACCCAGATCGGCGCGCTCGCGACCGCGTTCTTGCAAGAGGCCGGCATGTCGCGCAAGGCCGCCATCGCCCACCTGCGCCAGCACCCCGAGCTGGTCGACCGCGATTTCTGAGGCCTGCGATGACGCGCGCTGCGTTGCTGTTGCCCGTGGCCCTGCTGGGCTGCCCCCGCGGCGAGGACCGCGAGACCATCGTGCCGCTCGCGGGCGAGCCCGAGGGTCGCATCGAGCTGTTGCTGTACGAGCCCGGCAGCCGCCCCGCGCCGGCCGACCGCTGCGACGTGGCGCTGTGCAGCTCGCTGCTGGAGCTGATCGAGGGCGCGCACGAGCGCATCGACTTCGCCATCTACGGCATGCGCAATCAGTCGCAGATCCTCGCGGCGCTGCAGGCCGCGAAGGCCCGCGGCGTGCAGGTCCGCGGCGTGGTCGACCGCGACCGCGAGGGCAAGAACTACTACGCCAGCACCGACGCGTTGGTCGCCGCGCTGGGCGACATCGGCAGCGATCAGAAGTCCGACGAGCGCCTGGCCAAGCAGCGCGCGCGCCGGGACTTCGGCGGCGAGCCGCAGTGCGATCGCCCCGAGGGCACCCAGGGCCCGGTGCAGTGCCTGGCCTACGACCTCGGCGACAGCTGCCTGCTCGCGGCCCACGCCAGCCGCGAGAAGCTCGGCGACAGCGACGCGATCATGCACGACAAGTTCTTCGTGGTCGACGGCGAGCACGTGTGGACCGGCTCGACCAACGTCAGCGACTCGTGCAGCGGTGGCTACAACGCCAACCTCGTGGTCGTGGCGCACTCGCGCAAGCTCGCGCAGTGGTACACCGCCGAGTTCGAGCAGATGTACCGCAAGGGCTTCTTCCACACGCAGAAGCTGCCACAGGGCCCCTCGCGGGTGGAGCTGGGCAACGCCGAGGTCGAGCTGCGGTTCTCGCCGCAGGACGATCCCATCCGCGACGGCGTGCGCCCGCTGCTCAAGCACGCGCGCGAGCGCATCGACATCGCGGTGTTCTTCCTGACGCACAAGCACATCGTCGAGGACCTCATCACCGCACACGAGCGCGGCGTGAAGGTCCGCGTGGTGATCGACTCGACCGGCGCGCGCAACGAGTACAGCAAGCACGAGCTGCTGCGCGCGGCCGGCATCCCGGTCAAGGTCGAGAACTGGGGCGGCAAGATGCACATGAAGTCGGCCGCGATCGACGGCAAGGTCGTGATCGCGGGCTCGATGAACTGGACCAGCTCCGGCGAGTACAGCAACGACGAGAACACGCTCTTGCTGCGCAGCGACGAGCTCGCGGCGCAGTACCACACGTTCTTCGATGCGATGTGGTCGGCGTTGCCGGAGTCGCTGCTGACCGCCAACCCCGATCCCGAGTCGCAGGCCTCGGGCAGCTCGTGCAGCGACGGCGTCGACAACGACTACGACGGCAAGAAGGACGCCGAGGATCCCGGCTGCGGCGACGACCCGCCGCCGCTGCCCGCGTTGCCGGGCTGGCGCATCGTGCCCAAGGGCGAACGCTTGACCTGCGACGTCGACATGGGCGGCGACGCGATCCGACGCTCGACCGACGCGCCCGCGGGCACGGCGGTGCCCGCTGCGGACGCCGAGCAGATCGCTGCGGACTGACAGCCTGGCAGCGAATGCTGACGGGCTCTCGTCGCGAAGCAACTGGAAGAGGGGTCCCGGGACCGGCTTGGCCGGGCACGGGGAGAGGAAGCGGAGCTTCCTCTCCAAAGACAGAGAGGTCCCGGGACCGGCTTGGCCGGGCTCGCGGAAGAGGAAGCGGTCAGCGCGAGAACTGCAGCTGGTACGCCGCGCAGCTCGCCCCCGGCGAGGTGCGATACACCCGCAGGAAGGTGTCGTTGGGCCACGGCACCATCGAGTCGTTGGGCGGGGTGCAGCAGTCGGGCACGTCGTCGACGAACGACCAGCTGGTCAGCCCGATGGCGGCGCCGTTGGTGCCACCGCTGGTGCACGTCGCACCCGCGGCGTCGCACTGGCCGGTGACCACGTCGAACACGAACGAGTCGTCCTCGTTGATCGCGAACTGGATCGTCGGCGTGCCCTCGCCGGGCCGGCCCATGGCCGGGAACTGCACGCGGTACCAGTCGATGCTGTCCTCCTGCGGCACGTTGCCGACCACGCCGAGCACGTTGCCGCCGGCATCGATGGGGCCCAGGTCCGTGGGCATGTTGCAGTTGCCACTGACGCCGTCGTCGGGGCACTCGCAGCCGTTGTCGACCATCTCGTCGCAGTTCTCGTCGACGTTGTCGCAGGTCTCGGGTGCGCCGGGATTGACGTCGGGGTTGTCGTCGTCGCAGTCCTCGCCCGCGGCGCAGTTGGTGCCGTAGTCGTCGCCGTCCTGATCCTCGCAGTCGGGATCGTTGGTGTCCGAGTCGGCCGAGCCGTTGCTCATCGAGCCGCCACCGCTCTGGGTGCCACCGCCGGCGGTCGAGTCCTCGTCGCCGGTGCCACCGGTGGGTTGCGCGGTCGTGGGTCCGCTGGGACCGAAGCTCAGCGCACCGTCGCCGACCGCGGTGTCACCGGTCGCGCACGCGGCCATGCCCAGCGCGCACGCGCACATCGCTGTGGCGAGGTCGCGGGTCCACGCGGCGCGGGCGCGTCGCATCGTCGGTCAGTATACCCAACGCTGCCCAGCGCAACCTAGTTTTTCAGATCAGTACGCCGAGTGCGTAGCGGCGGAAGGTTGCGGCGCGGCGCGGGTCCGAGCGCCAGCTCGCGCGCGTCATGTCGGTGATCGCGGCCGGAGCCAGCTCGCCGCACAGGCCGATCTTGCGCGACAGTTCCCAGCCCTGCGCGGCGCCGCTGGCGTCGGGCGCGTGCCCGCCGGCGGGGGCCTGGGCGTCCGGCGACGCGGCGCCGCCCATCGCGAGCAGCTCGTCGCGGCACAGCCCCAAGAGGCACAGGAACAGCACGCTGCCCAGCGGCGTGGTGATCTTGCCCAGCTGCGGATCGGGCACGCAGATCACGGCTTCGATCGCAGACTCGCCACCATCGCTGCCCCACAGCGGTCCGCCGAGATCGACGAGGTGACCGCTGTCGAGCTCGCCGTGACCGCTCATGACGTAGCGCGCGATGCCCTGCAGCAGCTCGAGCGGCCAGCGCGGCGGCATCGGCTCGAGCACGCCGTCGACGGTGGCGCGCGGCAAGCGGAAGCACAGCTCGAAGCCGAAGCCAGAGACGTCGCGCACCGGCGAGCTCTTCTCGAACAGCTCCGAGAGCCCGTAGGTGACGTAGTGCCAGTGCGCGACCGTGGCGGTCGCGGGTGAGGCCGCGGCCTCCCACACGCAGATCGCAGGCAGCGGATGACGACTGTCGAGATCGTAGGCGCTCTGGCTGGTGAACTGGTGCGGCAGCTCGCCGGGGTGCAGCCGACTGCACGCCGCGTCGATCGCCGCCCAGCCGGGCGCCGCGATGGGATAGTTCTCGCTGCTCACGCGGTGCGCTCGAACTCTCGCATGAACTCGACCAGCGCATCGACGCCGGCCTCGGGGAACGCGTTGTAGATCGAGGCCCGGCAGCCGCCGACGGAGCGGTGCCCCTTGAGGCCGCAGAAGCCCGCGGCCTCGGCCTGGGCGAGGAAGCGCTTGGTCACCGCCTCGCGCGCGGCCTCGTCGCTGCCGGCCAGGGTCCAGTTCACGTTCATGCGCGAGCGGCTGCCGGCCTTGGCGTGCGCGCGGTACAGGCTGCTGCCGTCGAGCACGGCGTAGATCTTGTCGGCCTTGCGGCCGTTGATCGCGCCGATGCCAGCGACGCCGCCGCGATCGCGCATCCACTCGAGCACATGCGACAGCACCAGGATGCCGAAGGTGTTGGGCGTGTTGTAGAGGCTGTCCTCGGCCGCGTGGGTGGTGTAGCGCAGCATCGTGGGCACGTACGCCGCGGGCTCGCGCTGCAGCAGGTCCTCGCGCACGAACGCGAGCGTCAGGCCCGAGGGCCCGAGATTCTTCTGCGCGCCCGCGTAGCCCATGGTGACGCGCTCGATGCCCATGGGTCCGCTGCCGATGTTGGACGACAGATCGACCACCAGCGGCGTGTCGCCGGCGTCGGGCATGGTCTCCCACTCGGTGCCGTAGATGGTGTTGTTGCTGGTGATGTGCAGGTAGCTGGCGCCGGCCCAGCTCGACGCCGGCGGCAGCGCGGGGATGTGATCGTGGTTGGTCGCGGCCGAGCTCGCGACGACCTTGGTCTCACCCAGGGCCTTGCTCTCTGCGATGGCCTTCTTGGCCCACACGCCGGTCTCGATGTAGCAGGCAGGCTTGCCGGCGACGCGGAAGTTCATCGGCACCATCGCGAACTGCGTGCTCGCACCGCCCTGCAGAAACAGCACCTTGTGGCTGCGCGGGATGCCGAGCACCTCGTGGCACAGATCGATGGCGCCGTTGTGGATGCGGTCGAAGGTCTTGCTGCGGTGGCTGATCTCGAGGATCGACAGCTTGGACTCGAGCGCGGTGTCACCGGGCAGCGCCAGCTCGCGCACCGACGCCGCGGTGCGCTCGAGCACCTCCAGCGGGAGGATCGCGGGACCGGCCGAGAAGTTCCAGGGACGGGACATGGGCGAACCTTACCAACTTCGGTTCACAGACCCAACGCGGCCTCCCAGAACGCGAGCGTGGGCTCGTCGATGGGGTGCTGGCAGTGCATCGCGCCGTCGTGCACGAGCATGTCGACCGCGAAGCCGTCGGCCTCGAACTTGTCGTGCGTCATCTGGGCGTACTCGGCGAGAAAGTCGAGGCTGCCGTAGTTCCACAGCAGCGCGAAGCGCCCGCGCGGCTGCGCCGCGGTCGCGTCCCAGGCGTAGGGGTTCCAGAACTGCGAGCCGCCGCAGCTCATCGCGAAGGCGCCCTGCATCTGTCCGCCGGCGATCTCGATGAACGAGCTCGACAGGAACCACGAGCCCCCCGAGGTGCTCCACACCAGCAGCGACTCCGGCGGTGCGCCGTAGCCGTCGATGAACGCGAGGATCGTCGCCGCGACCGCCTCGGCGTCCGGCGCCTGCGCAGCGCCCCACGCCGGCAAGCCGTCGCCGTAGTCGGTCGTGGCCTTGGGTGCGATCACCACGGTGTCGTGCGCGTTGGCCCACTGCACCATCGCGGGAAACGGCCAGCCGTCGTCCCAGTCGGCCGCGGTGTCGCCGTGGAAGTACACCGCGAGGTGGGCCGCCGGCGTGGTGTCGGCGGGCGGGAAGAACTTCACGCTGTAGCCGCCGACTTCGCTGACGCAGCCCTCGAGTCCGTACGCGGTGAAGGGCTCGTCGCACGGCATGCCCGGGACCTCGCCGGCGCCACCGTCGGAGCTGCCCTCGCCGGGGCCGCTCGCGTCGGCCGTGGCCTCGCTCGACGCATCACCGCCACCGTCGCTGCCCGAGCCGCTGCCGCCCTCGGCCGAGGCGGCGTCGACACCCTCGCTGCCGGCGTCACCATCAGCGCCGCCGCCCGCATCGCCGCACGCGACGACACCGACGAGCACGCACGAGCACAGCGCGAAGGGGCGGGCGCGGACAGACGCGGGCATCGCGGCATGATCGCAGATTTCGCGCGCGCGCGAGCGAGCGCGGCGCGCGGTCGGCTGCACGCGATGCCGTACACTGCCCCGGCCCGCGGTCCGCGCCGACGGGCCGAGGGTCCACGATGCAAGAGCCGCACGATCACGACCACGAGCAGGACGAGGCCGAGGCGCCCACGCCCTACGCGCTGCTCGGCGGCGACGAGGGCGTGCGCGCGCTGGTCGATCGCTTCTACGACGAGATGGACACCGCCGAGTTCGCGCGCACCATCCGTGCGCTGCACCCCGCGTCGCTCGACGAGAGCCGCGAGAAGCTGTGGCTGTTCCTGTGCGGTTGGCTCGGCGGACCGCCGCGCTACATCGAGCGCTTCGGCCACCCCCGGCTGCGTGCGCGGCACATGCCGTTTCCCATCGCGCAGGCGCAGAGCGATGCGTGGATGTCGTGCATGCGCGTGGCGCTGGCGGCGTGCGTGCCCGAGGTCGAGCTGCGCGACGCGCTGGCGCACGCGCTGTCCCAGCTCGCCGATCACATGCGCAACCGCGCCGGCTGAGCCGCGATCACGCGCTCGAACAGCGCGGCGAAGCGCGGCACCACGGCAGCGGTCAGCAGCGGTCGCGTCCACGCGCGGCGATCGGCCCGCAGCATCAGGCCCTGCGCGTGATCGCGGCAGGCCTGGCGCAGCGCCGCGACCAGGCCCGCGGCGTCGCGATAGCGCGGCGCCGCCGGCAACACCTCGGGATACGACAGCCGGTCGGGCACGATCGGCGCCGCGCCGCGGTGGACCGCCTCGAGCACCGCGACGCCGTAGAACTCGTGCAGCGCGGTCGAGACCACGACGTCGGCGCGATCGAGCCAGCCCAGGTACGCATCGCGATCCTCGGCGTAGCCGTGGTGCAGCAGCCGCGCGCCCAGCCACGACGGTGCCGAGGCCAGCGACTCGGGCACGCGCGCGAAGCGTTGACCGCAGATCACCACGCGGAAGCGCTCGCCGTCGCGATCGAGCTGGCGCAGCGCGGCGAGGAAGCCGTCGGGGTCCTTGTCGAACTCCCAGCGGTGGTTCCACAGCAGGATCGGTCCCGCGGCGCGGGCGTGGGCATCCGGCGGCGCGAGCGTGGGCGCGACGTCGGGCAGATCGATCGGCACCGGCAGCACCTGCGCGCGCGCGGCGATGGCCTCGACCCAACCCGGCGGTGCGAAGGGCATGCGCGAGAGCAACGCGCGCGCGGCCGCGAGGAAGCTGTCGCGGTTGTGCGCCGAGTTGAACGCGCACACGTCGGCCGCGAGCGCCGACACCAGCTGCGTCACGCCGTAGTGCAGGTCGCGCTCGGCGTGCTCGGGCGTGCGCGTGGGAAAGTCGAGCTGGTTCTCGTGGAAGTAGAGCACCCGGGGAACGTGCGCCAGCGCTGGCACCAGGCCGACCAGCTCGGCCAGCGGCGTGTAGCTCGACGCGAGCACCAGGTCGAACCCGCGCGCGAGCGCCTCGGCGTGGGCCAGCCGCGCGTGGGCGGCCACGGCGCGCATGTGCCACTTCCAGTGCCGCGCCGGCAGGGTGATCGCGGTCCATTGCGCCGTGATCTCGCGCTGCAGCACGCGACCGAAGCCGGCGTGCGATCCGCCGTCGTGGGGCTCGACGTACAGGATCCGCATGTCCGGCCGCCCGATCGTAACCGCCGCCGCCGGCATCGCATACCCTACGAGCGAGGTGACGCCGTGGACGACCGCGACGAGCTGATCTCCGCCGAGCTGCCGACCCAGGACCGCCATGGCCCCGCGCACAGCCGGGCGCGACGCGAGTTCCTGCTGCGCGCTGCCGCCGGCACCGTGGTCACGGGCCTGGCCGGTGGCCTCTACGTGCTCGCGACGCCGCGCGCCCACGCCGATGCGCGCCCCGACGGACGCCCGCGCGTGCCGCCGGGTCAGCGCGTGATCGAGGCGCTCAAGCCCATGGGCGGCGAACCCGGCGAGGCCGCGGTGTCGAAGTACCGCCTGAAGATCCACGGCGAGGTCGACAACCCCTTCGAGCTCGACTTCGCCGCGCTGGTCGGCTTCGGCGCGGTCGAGCGCACCGTCGACGTGCACTGCGTGACCGGCTGGACCGTGCTCGGCGCGGTGTTCAAGGGCGTGCGCGTCAAGGACCTCGCGGACAAGGCCGGTCTGCGCGAGGGCGTGCGCCACGTGATCTTCGAGTCTGCGCACGGCTACACCGCCAACGTGCGCCTGGCCGAGGCCACCGGCGACGACGTGCTGGTGACGTGGGAGCTCGACGGCAAGCGGCTGGCGCGGCCCCACGGCGCGCCGGTGCGCGCGTTGGTGCCCGATCTCTACTTCTGGAAGAGCGCGAAGTGGCTCGAGGGCATCCGCTTCGTGCGGCGCGACGAGCCCGGCTTCTGGGAGACGCGCGGCTACCACAACCACGCCGATCCGTGGAAGGAAGAGCGCTATGGCTGACGGCAGCGCGCCCGCGCCCAAGCGTCGGTTCAAGCTGCGGCCGTGGTTGCGAGCGCTGCATCGCGATCTCGGCTACCTCGCGGTCGGGCTCACGCTGGTCTATGCGATCTCGGGACTCGCGGTGAACCATGTCGCGGACTGGAACCCGAGCTTCGCCGCGATCGAGCGCGAGTACGACGTGCCCGCACCGCTGCCCGACGACGACACCGCGGCCGCGGCGGTGCTGGCGAAGGCAGCCGGTATCGACGCCGCGCCGATCGACGTGTACCGCGTCAGCGACGACGAGCTCGAGGTCGCGTTCGAACAGCGCACGCTGCACGCCAACCCGCGCACCGGTCACGTGTTCGAGGAGGGCGAGTCGCCGCGCCCGTTTCTGCGCGTGGCCAACTGGCTGCACCTCAACCGCGGCAAGAAGGCGTGGATCTGGTTCGCCGACGGCTACGCGCTGGGCCTGTTGGTGCTGGCGACCTCGGGTCTGTTCATGATCCCGGGCCGCAAGGGCCTGCTCGGACGTGGCGCGGTGATCGCCGCCATCGGCGTGGCGCTGCCGCTGGGCTATCTGTGGCTCGCCGGCGGCCCGTGAGCGCGGCGCGGCCGCGGGCGATCGCGTAGGCTTGCGTGTGTGCGGAGGCCGGCACCGTGGTGGTTCGCGCTCGTCGTCGGCTGTGGCGACGAGGCGATGCCGCTGGCCGAGCTGGCGCCGCTGTGCGGTGCGCCGGCACCAGTGCAGCTGCTCGCCCTGCGCGACGACGAGATCGTGCTCGATGCCGCCGTGGCCCACGGGGATCGTCTGCTGCTGGGCGTGCGGCGCTTCGAGGTGCCGATCCTCGACATCCAGCTCGCGACCGTGCGCCCGCCCACGCGGGCCTTCGCGCAGATCGACGCACGCATCGAGTCGGTCGACGGCTGCGGCAACGACCGGCAGGTGATCGCTGCGGGCTACGACCGCCTGCTACCGCCGCGCGAGGCCACCGGCCCGTGGCTCGCGCTGCGCTACGACGACTGGGCGCTGGCATGGATCGATCCCGACGGCGCATGGCCGGCGCGACCGCTGCCCACACCTTCGCTCGAGACGGTGCCGCGCGTGCGCGGCGACGCGGTCGTGCTCGAGCACACCCGCGAGGTGGGCCACGTCGAGCTGTGGCGCGCGACGCTCGGGCCCGGAAGCGACGAGCCCGAGACCGTCCGGATCGCCGGGGACCTGGCGTGGACCGGCATGCCGGTGATCGGCAACACCGCCGACGACGTGCTCGCGCTGCGCAGCGACGGCGTGCTGCTCGCGGTGCCGCTGGACCCCGGGGCCGAGCCGGTCGCGGTGCTCGGTGCGGTCGCGACGGCACAGACCGACGCGAGCCAGCGCTACGTGGTGTGGCAATCGGGGCGTCCGCCGGCGACGACGGTGCCCGAGCAAGGCTGGCTGTTCGACCGCGAGACCGGCGGCAGCCTGCCGCTGGACACCGGCGACGGCGCGACGCTGTCGCCGGTGTTGCGCGGCGCGCTCGTCGTCGTCACGCACGAGGGCGCCTCGATCACGCCGTGGACCGAGGTCATCGCGATGCCGGGCGGGCAGCGCCTGGCGCTGCCCGAGGTCGGCGTGGACGGCGATGGCCGCGTGATCGAGGGACGCTTCGCGCTGCGCGTGGGCATCGATCTGCAGGTGTTCCAGATCATCGAGGACGCGATCGTGCCGCTGGCGCTGCCGCCCGGCGGGTCGTGGTCCTACTCCGACGGCGAGCTGTTCCGCTTCGACGACGGGCCGACCAGCGGCATCGGGTTGTACGGCACCGGTCGACCGTTCGACCTGATCGTCGCGCCGCTGGACAGCCTCGACGCCACGACCGTGCTCGCGGACGCGTGGTCGACCGTCGTGCTGCCGCACGAGCGCTACCTCGGACCTGCGAAGCCCCACGAGATGATCGGCCCCCTGGTCGTGATCGACGGCGGCTGGCAGACCCTGGTCGACCGTGACGTGCACGTGGTGTCGCTGCGCCTGGCACCCGACGCCACGGACGATCTGACGCCGTGGCACACCGACGACGTGATGTACGAGGTCCGCGTCCGCCCCAGCCCCCGCAACGGGGTCTGGCGCGCGCGCTTCGAGTGAGAGGCCGGCAGCGAATGCTGACGGGCTCTCGTCGCGCAGCGACTGGAAGGAGAGGGGTCCCGTGACCGTGTCCTGACCGGGCACGGGGAGAGGAAGCGGAGCTTCCTCTCCAAAGACTGAGCGCCGCCGCACCGCGGTGCTCGAACCCGCGCGACCGTGATCACGAGCACGCACGCTGCGACGGGCCCTGTCGCGTGCGCCGCGGCTGTGCCTATCGTGGTGCGATGCCGACCAACGCCGCACCCCACCGCTGGCCTGGGATCCTGCTCGCGACGTTCGCCGCGTGTCACGACGGCGGTGGGGACGGCTCGGGTGCCGAGGGCAGCGGCGGCGACGACACCACGATCGGCGGCAGCGGCAGCAGCGGCGCCAGCGGCGACGCGAGTGCCAGCGCGAGCGCGGGCACCGTGGACACCAGCGCCGACTCGGGTGGCAGCAGCGACACCGGCGACGGGCCCGGGCCCGACGGGCCGACGTGGCCCATCGGCATCCCCGAGCCCGAGTTCGGTGTCGACGAGATCGCGGGCGAGGTGACGCTCGTGGTCGACGAGGCCCATCCGTTGCCCGATCCCATCCCCGCCGGCGCAGTGATCGAGATCCAGGGCACCTACGGCATCGGCCACACCTCGCCCAACGGCATCACCTGCGCCGGCACGGCGGAGGCGCCCGCGTTCATCCGCGGCGCGCCCGGCAGCCTGATCACCGGCGGCTGGGAGGTCTCGGGCAGCTACTGCATCCTCGAGCAGCTGTCGTTCGGGCCGGCGGGCGACGCGATCGGCGGCATCGTGCTGCTCGCGCCCGCCGACCACCTCGCGCTGCGCGACAGCGACATCGCCGGCAACGGCGTCGACGCCGGCGGCACCGGCGTGGTCTCGTGGCAACCCGGCATGGTCGCGCACGACGTCGTGCTGCTGCGCAACACCATCCACGACGGCGGTGACGTGCACGCCGACTTCGATCAGGACGTGCACGGCATCGCCATCGGCGCCGACGTGCACCACGTGTGGGTGGTGGGCAACGAGATGGCGCGCAACAGCGGCGACGGCATCCAGATCAACGCCGGCCCCGGCAACCATGCCTCGCTGCACCACATCTACGTCGGGCTCAACGTCAGCCACGAGAACAAGCAGACCGGTTTCTGGGTGAAGCAGGCCCAGGACGTGATCTTCTCGCAGAACGCCGCGTTCGGGCACCGCCCCAGCAACTCGAGCTTCGGTGCGTGCATGGGCTTCCAGTACGGTCCCGAACGCGTGTGGATGATGTTCAACTATCTGTTCGACTGCGAGGTCGGCATCGGCCTCGCCAGCAACGCCGACGACGGCACCGACGGCGTCGACAGCTACATCGTCGGCAACGTCATCTCGAACATCCACGACAGCGACGGCTCGTTCGACGAGGCCAGCGCATGGCGCGACGCGGCGATGATGCTCATCGGCGGCGTCGACCGGCGCGTGGTCAACAACACCGTCCACGACGTGGTCTCGGGCATCCGCACCACCGGCGCGCCCGGCAGCACGCTGCTGGTGTCGGGCAACATCGTGTCCGCCAGCGAGGGCAACCACGTCTTCAACGAGGGCGACGCCGCCGCGGTGACGGTGCACAACAACCTCACCGACGTCGCGCTGCGCCAGGTCAACGCCGCGTGCGAGGCCTGCGTCACCGGCGATCCCGCGTTCGCCGATCCTGCGGCGCAGGACTTCTCGATCGGCGCGGCCTCGGCCGCACGCGACATCGCGATCGAGGAGGCCGTGTACGGCGAGTACGAGGCGCTCTACGGCGAGTCGATCCGCGTGACGCCGCTGGGCGACGCGCGCCCGCTGGGCGTCGCATGGGACGCGGGCGCGTTCGAGGCCGGCTGATCGCGTCGTCGACGGCGCACGACCTCGGCTTGCGCTTCCCCGTGCCTGTCCACGCCGGTCACGCTGTGGCGACGAGAACCCGTCCGCATCCGCGGACTGGCCGTCAGCGCGGCGTCGCGCCGGACTCGTAGGTCTCGGGACACTTCGCGACCAGGTCGTCGCTGGCCAGCGTGCTGCCGTCGGCCGACAGCGTGCCGGTCACGACGACCTCGAGCTTGGCCTGGAAGCGATCGGGCAGCACGCCGTGGTACTCGACGGTCACGCGCGCGTCGCCCTTGGCCATGACGAAGCGATAGCCGCCACCGCCGGGCTTGCCGAGGATCGGATCGGTCGTGACCACGCCGTGCACGCGCACGCGCTGGCCGCGATGGGCCGCGCCGAGCTCGTCGGCCTCGAGGTACTCGAGCACGCCGGGGCTCGGCGGCGGCACCGACTTCGCGATCGCCTCCGCGAGCTCGGCCGCGGCCTTGCCGTCGGCCGCCGGCGCCGTGGGCTCGCGGCACGCGAGTGCGGCCGCGAGCACGGCCACCACGGCGATCGCCGCGCGGGTCATGGATCGCAGCGTAGCCGGCCGCGGCTGCGCGCGCGAGGGCACCGCTCAGCGCGACCGGGCCTGCAGCGCGGCGAGCTGATCGCGAGCGAGCACCGCGGTGGGGTGATCGCGCTCGAGCCGAGCGATGCGCACGCCCAGCGCGGCCCGCAGCTCGCGGGTCGCGGCGGCGGTCTGGCCCAGCTCGCGCAACACCTGGGCCTGCAGCACCCGCGCGACCAGCTCGTGGGGGCCGCCCTGCCCGGTCAGCCGCTGCAGCGATTCCTCGACCAGCGCGGCCGCGGCCGCGGGTTGGTGCTGTCGCAGCCGCACCTGCGCGAGGTTGTTGAGCGCCGCGGCCACCAGCGGATGATCCGGCACCAGGCTCGCGCGTCGGATCGCGAGCGCCTGCGCGCAGGAGTCGGCCGCGAGATCGTGCTCGCCGCGCTCGCCGTGGACGTTGCCGAGGTGGTTGTGGGTCCGCGCGACCCAGGGATCGTCGTCGCCGACCTCGATCCGCTGCAGTGCCAGCGCCTCGCGGTAGTCGTGCAGCGCCGCGTCGAGCCGACCCGCGCGGTAGTGCAGGCCGCCTTGCAGGTGCAGCAGCTCGGCGCGCAGCCGCGCCGGTGCGCCGGCCCGTTCGACCGCCGCCGCCGCGAAGCCGTGCCACTGCTGCGCCCGCGCATCGCCGCGCTCGACCCCCTCGAGCCACGCGAGCTCGAGCCACGCCAGCGCTGCGCTGCGATCGTCGCCCGCGCGCTCGGCCTGCCACGCGGCCTCGAACAACGCCTCGCTCGCGCGCTCGTACTCGCCGCGCTGCGCGTGCGCGGCCGCAGCGACGCGCCGCAGCGACGCACGTGCGGCCGCCGACACTTCGGTGCCCTCGCTCGCGCCAGCGACGATCGCCAGCGCGTCGGCGTCGCGACCGAGTCGATGCAGCACGCCCGCCTGCGCGGCCGCGACCCACGCGGACGCATCGTCGATCGCCTGCGGCAGCGCGCCGTCGGATTCGTCGCAGCGCGGCTGGTCGCGCCACGTGTCGAGCAACGCCTGGGCGCGCGCGCGGGCCGGCCCCGCCGCACGCTCGGCGGTCGCGAGCGCGGCGCTCCAGCTCGCGGCCTCGCGCTGCAGACACGCACGGCTGGCCTCGCGCACCGCCGTCGACGTGCCGTCGCTGGCCTCGCCACACAGCGCGCGCCAGCTCGCGTCCCAGCCTGCGGTCAGCTCGGACAGCCGCGCCACCGTCGGCGCGGCACCGGAATCGCGCCACAGCGCCGACTCGGCTGCGACCGCCGAGGGAGCACCCTCGGGCAGCGCGCACGGCGGTTCGGCGAGACCGCTGCGCAGCAGCGCCACGCCGCCCGCCACCGCGGCCGCGAGGGCCGCACGCGCGGGCCAGCGCGTTCGCTGCATCGCGCGCTCGATCGCCGCGACGAACGCGTCCATGTCGTCGAAGCGCTGCGCCGGATCGGGGGACAGCGCGCGGGTGATCGCGCGACCCAGCGCGCGCGGCAGTCCCGGCGGCAGCACGAACGCGCCGCGGGCCTTGGCGGCGGCGAGCACCGACGGCGGACCCACGAACACCCGCTCGCCGCGCAGGGCCTCGAGCAGCGAGACCGCCAGCGACCACTGATCCGCGCGCGCGTCCGCGGCTGCACCGCGATGCTGCTCGGGCGCCATGTACGGCAGCGTGCCGACGATCTCGGCCGCCTCGGTGCGCTCGTGCTCGGCCAGCCCGAAGTCGACCACGCGCGGATGGCCGTGATCGTCGAGCAGGATGTTCGACGGCTTCACGTCGCGGTGCACGATGCCGGCGCGGTGCGCCGCCGCCAGTGCGCGCCCGACCGTCGCGAACACGCGCACCAGCTCGGCGACCCCGCGGCGACGCTGCGCCAGCCACCGCGCCAGATCACCGCCGCCGAGGTACTCCATCACCAAGAACACCGTGACACCGTCGTCGGCATCGACGTCGCGCTCGACGTCGTGCAGCTTCACGATGTTGGGGTGCGAGAGCTTCGCGAGCATCCGCGCCTCGCGGACCAGCCGCGCCTCGCGACCGCCGGCGCGCCGCAGCAGCTTGATCGCGACGCGGCGATCGAGCTCGGGATCCCACGCGGCGTAGACGATGCCGTCCCCGCCGCGACCCAGGCGCGCGAGCACGATGTAGCGCGCCAGCGCGGCGGGCTGCGCCGCCGTGCCGCCGCGTCGCCGCAGCTCGAGCCGTGACGGGCTCGCCGCGGGATCGCGACCGTGGCCGCTGCGCTCGGACACGGCGCGCATCGTCGCAGGATCGACCGCGGCGCAGAAGCGGCGGCGGCCGCGGCCGCTGCGGCGGCGCCGC
>JAIBBS010000276.1 GCA_019694555.1 Nannocystaceae bacterium | reverse complement strand
GCCGACGCGCCCGCGGCCGCGATCGGCAGCAGCTGCGCCAACGTCATGCCGGCGAAGGTCACAGCAGCACGCCGCCCTCGCGGAACATCCGCAGCACGAGATCGTCGAACGGCACGCTGATGTCGGCACGCACGTAGTGCACGCCGCGGCTGCGGCAGTTGGCCTCGAGCGCCTGGCAGAAGCGCTCGTGCGCGCGGGCGAAGGCCTCGAGCGTCTTGGCCGAGACCGTGACCTCGCGGCGCCCGGCGCCCTCGCAGTCGACCACGGTGACGTCGCCGCGCAGGCCGGTGCCGCGCGGATCGGCCTCGATCGGATCGAGCACCTGGATCGCGACGGGGTCGTGCTTGCGGAAGCGCAGCAGGTTGAGGCCCTCGAACGCCTGCAGGTCGTAGAAGTCGCTGATGACCAGCGTCAGGCCCGGCTGGCGGCTCTGCGCCGCGAGCCGCGACAGCCCCGCGCGCAGATCGGTGTGGCCCCCGGGTGTCACGCCCTGCAGGAACTCGAACACCTTGAAGATGCGGCCCTTGCCGCGCACCGCCGGCAGCGTCTCGAAGCCGGTGCCGCTGAAGCAGGCCACGCCGACGCGGTCGAGGTTGGCCAGCCCGACGTAGGCCAGCGCCGCGGCCACGCGCTGGGCGTAGCGCAGCTTGACCGCGCCGCGCGTCGCCATCGAGTCGCTGACGTCGACCGCGATGCGGATCGGCAGATCCTCGTCCTCCTCGAACAGACGGATCAGGCGGTGACGCAGCCGCACCCACGCGGTCCAGTCGAGGTAGCGGATGTCGTCGCCGGGCGAGTACTCGCGGTGATCGGCGAACTCGAGTCCGCTGCCGATCTTGCGGGTCTTGCGTTCGGCGCGCTGGCGCCCGCGGAACAACCGCCGCGCGATGACCTGCAGCAGCTCGAGCTTGGCCATGAAGGCCTCGTCGAACAGCGCCTCGTCCTTGCGCGCGGCCGGGGCCGCTGCCGAGCGTCGAGCCGCCACGTCTACTTGTCCGCCGGCACCGCCGCGAGCACCTTCGCGATGCAGTCGTCGATCGAGATGCCCTCGGCTTCGCCCTCGAAGTTGAGGATGACGCGGTGGCGCAGCGCCTCGCCGGCGACCGCACGCACGTCCTCGATCGACGGCGTCATGCGACCGTCGAAGGTGCAGCGGATGCGTGCGCCCAGCAGCATCGCCTGCGCGCCGCGGGGGCTGCCGCCGAAGCGGACGTAGCGCTTGACCATCTCGGGCGCACGGCCGTCGTCGGGGTGCGTCGCTCGCAGCACCCGCACGACGTAGCGCGTCACGCTGTCGGTCACCGGGATCGCGCGCACCAGCTCGCGCATCTGCCCGATGCGGCGACCATCGAGCACCGGCTTGACCGAGGCCGCGTCGAGCCCGGTGGTGCGATCGAGGATCGCGATGAGCTCGTCCTCGCCGGGGAACTCGACGTGGACCTTGAACAGGAAGCGATCGAGCTGGGCCTCGGGCAGCGGGTAGGTGCCCTCCATCTCCAGCGGGTTCTGCGTCGCGAGCACGAGGAACGGATCGGGCAGCTTGCGGGTCTGCGCGCCGGCGGTCACGGTGCCCTCGGCCATGGCCTCCAGCAGCGCCGACTGGGTCTTGGGCGTGGCGCGGTTGATCTCGTCCGCGAGCACGATGTTCGCGAAGATGGGACCGGGCTGGTACTGCAGCGAGGTCTTGCCGCTGCTGTCGCCCTCCGACTGCAGCAGCACCGAGGTGCCGACGATGTCGGCGGGCATGAGATCGGGCGTGAACTGGATGCGCGCGAAGTCCAGGTGTACCGCGCGCGCGAGCGTGCGGATGAGCAGCGTCTTGCCCAGCCCGGGCACGCCTTCGAGCAGGCCGTGACCGCCCGCGAGCAGGCACGTGAGCACCGAACGGATCACGCGATCCTGGCCGACGATCACGCGCTGCACCTGCGCCGTGAGCTCGGCGAGGTCGGCGTGCATGGCCTGCAATTCCTGGTGGGTCTCGGCGGTCGTGATCGCAGTCGACATGGTGGGTCTTTGCAGCGGTGCGCGCGTCAGCGGGCCTGAATCATCTGATAGTAGCGTTTGACCAGGCGGCGCTGCGCGGCCGGGAACGCGTCGGAGTCGAGGGTGCTCTGCGCGAAGTCGCGGTACTCCTTGAACATCTTGCGGTAGGGCTCGCTCGCGAAGCCGTGCTGGCTGGCGTCCTTGAGGATCTCGGCCTTGCTGACGCCGCGACCGCGTCGCGCGTCGACGCGGACGTCCTTGGTGCCGCTGCGCATGGCGGTGGGATCGGCGAGCGGATCCTGCGAGCCGGTGCCGATGCCGTCGCCGGGCGTGCGCCCGTCGCCCTGACCGTCTTGGCCCTGGCCTTGCCCCTGACCGTCTTGGCCCTGGCCGTCGCCCTGACCGTCTTGGCCCTGGCCGTCGCCTTGTCCCTGACCGTCTTGGCCCTGGCCGTCGCCTTGGCCCTGACCGTCTTGTCCCTGGCCGTCTTGGCCCTGACCGTCTTGGCCCTGACCCTGACCGGCGCTGTCCTGCTCCATCATCGCGTTGGGCTCGCCCTGGCCGACGTCGCCTTCGACCAGCAGCGTGCTCTTGCCTTGGCCCTTGCCCTTGCCGTCCTTGCCGTCTTTGCCCTGCTGGCCCTGTTGCTGGCCCTTGGCGGCCTGATCGAAGCGGCGAAACTGCTGCTTGCGGCGATCCTGGCCCGAGCCCGACTCGCCCGCGCGGCGCACGAAGGTCTTGGCTTCCTCGAGCGCATCGCGGGCGCCCTGCATGCGCTGCGCACCGCGGGCGGTGCGTGACGCTTCCTTCATGCCGCGGCCGAGCTGCTCGAGCTTGCGCTTGCGATCGGCACTGCCGGCCTTGCTCTGCGCGGCCTCCTTGGCCTGCCGTCGCAGCTCCTCGACCTTCTTCTGCGCCGCGAGCTCGCGCTCGTGCTGGCGCTTGAGCTGCTCGACCTTGTCGCGCTGCTGCTTGAGGCGGCGCTCGTGCTCGGCGGCCTCCTCGGGATCCTGCGGCTTCTTCTGCTCCTCGCGACGCAGGCGGCGCTCGGCCTCGTCGAGCTGCTTGGCGGTCTCGCTGGCCTCGCGCTCGTCGTTGCGCTGACCCAGGCGGCGCTCGGCCTCCGAGAGGCTGCGCTTCATCTGCTCGTCGGACTCGGCCTGGGCATCGGCCTTGTCGCCGGCTTCGGCCAGCGCTTGTTCGGCGTTGTCGCCGTCGCCGCGATCGAGCGCCTTGCCGACGTCCTCGGTCAGCTCCTCGGTCTGCAGCGCGGCGGCGAGATCCTGCGTGGCCTCGGCCAGCAGCGCCGGGTCCTCGCGCAGCTCGGCGTCGAACTTCTCCTCGGCCTCGGCGATCTGGCGCTCGAGCTCCTCGAGCTGCTCGAGCGCGAGCGCGCGATCGATCTCGCCGCGTTCGAGCGCATCGAGGATCTCGAGCATCTGCTTCGCGGCCGCGGCGGCCTCGTCGTCGGCGTGGGACAGCTCGCGCAGGCTCTGCCGCAGCGGGCTCGCCAGCGCGAGATCGAGGCCGGCCTTGGCCTTGGCCTGCGCGACGGGCTCGATGAGGATCTCGCCCACCAGCGGCGACGCCAGCTCGGCGGTGGCGATCGGCACCAGCAACGCGAGCCCCAGCAGCGCCAGCGGCAGCGAGTCGAGCGCGCGCGGGCCGGGCACGCGCACCGGGATCGCGGGTCGGGCATCGAGCGTGGCCGCGAGCTGCTCCGCGTCGTGCTGCACCAGCGCGACGATGGCGGCGGTGCGCGGATCGGCGGGCGTGCGACCGCGCGCGAACTCGTAGGCGCTGCCCAGGCGATCGGCGGTGCGGTGGAACTCGTCGATGCGGCGCACCAGCTTGCGCTGCTGCAGCGGCCGCAACCATGCCCACGCCAGCACCGCAGGGATCGGTGCACTCGCGAACCACAGCGACCACTGCGGCAGCCCCAGCCGCCGCGTCGCGACCAGGCCCAGCGCCAGCAGGGCCACCGCCACCGGCAACGCCACGCGCGACAGGGCCCACGCTGCGTCGGCCGTGCGCTGGCGTCGACGCGCCTGGGCGAGCAGGCGATCGAGCGCGGGACCGGTGGCGTGGGGGGCGGCGGCGTTCATCGGGTCACGCTCGGGGCGGCTTCGGCCTGGGACACGGCGCGACCCACCTGGGTTCCACGCCACAGCGCCTTGCGCAGGGCGGCGACGTCGACCGCCTCGGGGATCCCGGTGGCGAACACGACGCGATTGCCTCGTCGGTCGATCACGTGGCCGGCGGCCGCATGTTCCGCGAGGTACGACGCGAACGCGTCGACGAACTGCGCCGCATCGGCGGCGGTGTCCCACGCGGTCGCGGCCACCACCGTGCTCGGTCGCGCGCCCGATCCCTGGGCGTCGGCGGCCTCGTAGGCGAGGTAGTGGTCGCCGCCCCAGCCCGCTGCGGCCTCGCGGGCCTCGAGCGGACCGTGGCGCTCCGCGAGCATCGACAGCAGCGCGGCCTCGCCGAGCTCGTCGTGCCACACCGGCACCAGACCGGCCGCGCGCAGCAGCGGGTCGATGCCGCGGGCGTCGAGCCGCACGGTCAAGGGCAGCTCGCGCGCGAGCAGCTTGTCGAGGTGCAACATCTGCTCGGTGCTCTCGGGCAGCCTGCGGTACAGATCGTCGATCGCGCCCCAGCCCTTACGCTTGGCCAGCCGGACCACGGTCGCGGCGCCGTCGGCATAGGGCATCTGCAGCGATCGCGCGAGCACGGGGTAGGGCGAGGCCACGCCGGCGAGCTGCAGCGCCTGATCGCCCATGGCTTGCAGCACCGTGTCCTCGAGCGCATCGAGCCCGCGCTCGCCGCTGACCCACGCGAGGTACGCCGCCTGCGCCTCGCCCTCGACCAGGAAGCGCCGGGCCGACTCCGCGTCGCTGCGGTGCAGCAGCGGCTTCTGCAGCGCGTGCAGGTCGAAGACCATGTCCTGGAGCCCGTGGGCGATCTCGTGGCCGACGACCATGCTCAGCGCGGACCTGGGAACGAAGTCGCCGATGAAAAGGGTCTTGCGCTTGGGGTCGTACAGGCCGAGCACGCCCTGCTCGAGCAGGTCGAGGATCACCGCCTCGGGGTCGCTGCCGGGCGGAACCACGCCCAGGCTCGCCTCGATGCGGCCGTGCATCGCGAGCTCCGCCGGGGTCGTGAACTCGTAGAGCGACGCCTTGGCGAAGTCGCGGATTCCGGCCTTGTCGATCACGTCGACGGTGACCTCGCCGGTCACGGGGCGCTGCCGCGCGGCCGCGACCGCGGCGAGGATCCGCGCGGCCTCGGCCCGGGCGGTGTCGGGGTCGATGCGCTCGGGATCGAGCCGCACCTTCGCGGCAGCGGCGGTGGTGACCTTCGGTGGCTCGTCCGCCGCGAGGATCTGCGGTTGCAGCGGCGCGGTCGCGCTGCCTTCGTGCACGCAGGCGGTCGCGATCGCGGCCAGCGCGGCGATCGATGCGAGGCGGCTCGCGTGGGGCGGACGGCAGAGCGTCGGGGGCACGTCCCTCACAGCGTAGCAGGCCGCGGGCGCCCGCTTCGGTGCCCACGCAGCGGCGGGTGCGAGGGCCGTGGTACCCTGGCTTCGGTGTCGGTCCCCGACGACGACGACGACGCGGTGGCCGATCGCGCGGCGATCCTCGCGCGGCGCCAGCGCTTCGTGGCCCTGGCGTTGACGACGCTCTCGGGCGCGACCGCGTGTCCGCGTCCGTGCCTGAACGTCGCGCAGCCCGAGGTGGCCTCGCCTGGCGCGACGCCGGACGCCGCCGGCGAGCACGACACCGACGCGGCGCACGGTGGCGATGCGGCGCCCGGTGGCGATGCGGCGCCCGGTGGCGATGCGGCACGCGATGGCGACGCCACGCGCGATCGCGACGCCACGCACGACACCGAGGCCGCGCCACGGCCCTGCTTGAACGTCGTCGTGCAGCCGAGTCTCGAGGTCGCGCGGCGCCGCGGATCGTAGCCCGCGGCGCGGGGCTCGCCGGTCGCGACGCGAAAAAACGACACCCGCATGGATCCGCGGCGCCGGCTCGCGCGACCGTCGGTCCATGCCTTGGACTGACCCTCGCCGAATCGTGCGCGCCGCCGCGACAGTGGCGGCCGCGTCGTTGCTGGCCTGCTCGAGCTTGGTCGCCATCGACGATCGCTGTCCCCGCGGGCAACAGCGCGTCGACGGCCACTGCGTGCCGACGCCGTCGCTGGTGTTCGTGCGCTGCATGGATGCCGTGCGGGCGCGGACCATCGAGCACGATCGCGGCCGCGAGCTCGCCGTCGGCGCGCGCGTCGACACCCGCAGCGCGCAGCTGCAGCACGAGCGGCACGATCGCGAGCGGCAGGCCTACGAGGATCTGGGCAGCGAGGATCTCGCGCTCGCGCTCGAGGAGTGTCGACGGCAGGAGGACGCCGAGCGACAGGGACAGATCGCGCGCGCGTGGGAGGAGGCCGCGCGTGCGCAGGAACAGGCCGAGCGCGCGCGCATCGACGCGGTCGCGGCCCGTGGCGAGGCCCATCGCCTGGGCACGGCGCTGCGCCGGCTCGAGGCGATGCGCGGTGCCGAGGCGGCGCAGGGCGAGCCGCTCGAGCCGGGCGATGCGGCCGCGCCGAGCGAAGCGGACGCGGCCGCGCCGTGGTCGTCGCTGCCGCAGGCCGAGGCGTTGCCGTCGGTCGACGACGCGGGCGATCGCGCGGCGGTGCCGACCGATCGAGGCGCGGGCGATGCGGTCGTCGATCCCGCGATCGCCGTCGAAGCGCCCACGGCGGTCTGTGGCCCCGCGGGCGGCTGCTGACGAGCCCGCGTGCAACGCCTCGGCGATCGTGGCCGACACGGGCGCACGATGCCGTCTGCGACCCCTCGGATCCTCGGTGTGATGCTCGCGTTGTGTGCCTGCACCTCGGGCGTGATGGACGAGCGCTGCGACGACGCCGAGGGCTGCGCGACCGCGTCGGTCGGAGATGGCTCGAGCAGCACGGGGGACGACGCCGGCACGGACCAAGGTGGTGACACGATGCCGGCCGCCGACGCGAGCAGCAGCAGCGGCGACGAGGGGCCCGCGCCGGCGTGCATCGAGGACGCCGATTGCGAGCCGCCGCCGCCGCAGTGTCAGGACGAGACGCGGTCGGTGCTCGCCGGCGCGGGGCGCTGCGAGGACGGTGCGTGCACGTTCGCGCCGACGATCGAGACGTGCCTGGCCGGTTGCGACGCGACGCTGGGCGCGTGCCGTCACGACGTGTGGCTGCCGCTGCCCGAGCTCGACGCGCCGCAGGGCCGCCGCGAGCACACGCTGGTGTGGTCGGACGGCCGCGCGATCGTGTGGGGTGGGCTCGACGCCGGCGGCGATCCGGTCGGCGACGGTGCGTGGTACGACCCCGCGACCGACGCCTGGACCGCGCTGCCGCTCGACGGCGGGCCCGAGCCGCGCGCGCAACACAGCGCGGTGACGCTGGGCTCGCGCATGATCGTGTTCGGCGGCTACGACGGCGGTGGCACCCTGGCCAGCGGCGGGAGCTTCGACTTCGACCTGCAGGCGTGGTCGCCGATCGCCGACGCGCCGGCGTTCGACGGCGCTCGCCACGGTCACGCCGCCGTCATCGTCGACGATCGCATGCTGTTGGTCGGGGGGCGGGTCGAAGCCAGCGTCGCGGGCTCGATCCCGAACGAGTACCTCATCGCGATCGATGCCTGGGTGTTGCCGACGGTCGTGGGCGCGTACCCCTACGCGGACCACGCCACCGTGGCGACGGACGTCGGCCTGGTCGCGTGGGGCGGCGAGGACAACAACGGCAATCCCAGCAAGCTGGGGGTGATGCTCGACCGCGACGGTTGGTCGGCGGTGACGGTGCAGGGCGCACCGACGCCACGGCGCCGCCACGCCGCGGTGTACACCGGCGACGCGATGATCGTCTGGGGTGGCATCGGCGATGGCTTGCTCGCCACCGGCGGTGGGCGACTCGATCTCGCGCGCGGTTCGTGGAGCCCGACCGCGGCGCTCGGGGCACCGCCGCTGCGCGCCGATCACAGCGCGGTGTGGACCGGCGACGCGATGCTGGTGTTCGGCGGCGAGGCAGCCGATCACGTGCTCGACGACGGCGCGCGCTACGATCCCATCGCAGACAGCTGGGAGCCGATCGCGTCGGTCGAGCCCGCGCAGGCGCGCGCGGGCCACCGCGCGGTGTGGGCCGACGGACAGATGATCGTGTGGGGCGGCGTCGGGCCGGACGGCGAGGCGCTGGGCGGGCTGCGCTACGTGCCGTGAGCCGCGGGCGGCCGCAGTCCATGGCGAGGACGCTCCGGTCACGGGACGGTCGCTTCGCGACCAGAGCCTGTCCGCAGCCGCTGACAGGCTCTCACTCGTCGAGCTCGGGCGGGCGCGGGCGCGGCACGAAGTGGCGGCGACCCGGTGCGCGCGCGCGTGCGAAGCCCAGCAGCCGCGCGAGCGCGAGCCCGGCGGCGCCGCGACCGGCGGCCATCGCCGCGAGCACGCGGCACAGCGCGGTCACGATC
>JAIBBS010000063.1 GCA_019694555.1 Nannocystaceae bacterium | reverse complement strand
CGACAGCGGCTATCGTCGGCCTTCGCCCCACGCCTCGTCGAGCGCCTTGCGGAACGCCTCGACGGGCTGCGCGCCCGAGACCGCATACTTGCCGTCGAAGACGAAGAACGGGACGCCCCGGATCCCGATCGCGTTCGCCTGGCGCTGATCGGCGGCGACGTCGGAGTCGAAGCCGCCGCTGTGCAACACCTCGAGCGCGCGCGCCCGGTCCAGCCCGACCTCGACGGCGAGGTCGGCGAGCACGTCGTACTTGCCGACGTTCTTGCCCTCCGTGAAGTAGGCGCGGAAGAGCCGCTGCATGAAGGCGCGCTGCTTGCCCTCGGCCAGCGCGAACTGCGAGAGCCGCTGCGCCGAGCGTGTGTTCACGACCACCGCCCGGTCGAGGTGATACTCGAGCCCCAGCTCGGCCGCACGCGCCGCGACCTGCTCGTTCATCGCGATGGCCTGCGCGCGCGGGATGCCCTTGGCCTTCACGAGGATCTCCGTCGCGTTCACCCCGCTGTCCGTCGGCAATCCCGGCATGAGTTGGTAGCTGCGATAGCGGACCTCGACCTGCTCGTTGTGCGGGAACGTGTCCAGCGCCTTCGCCAGGAGCGCGTCGCCCATGTAGCAGAACGGGCACATCACGTCACTCCACACGTCGATGGTCAGCGGCTTGGTCATGAACATTCTTCCGTCGAGATTGCAGACGCCGACAGGGGCGTCCTCGGTGGTCCGTGAGCAGGGGAGACGAACGCCGCGCTCATGTCTTGCTGTCCCAGATGATAGGCGCGCGGCGGACCCACGCGTTGTCGTCGACGCAGTCGAGGCAGAAGGTCGCCACTTCGGCGCGCGTCACGTGCATCGTCCCGGGCTTCGCACCCCCGACCTCGGTGGTGTGCAGCGGGCCGAGCGCGCCCGCGGCCTCGTCGCTCAGGCCGACGGCGCGTACCAGCGTCCAGTCGGTGTCGCTCCTGCGCGCGAGCGCATCGACGCGATCGTGGTCGGCGTAGCGGCCCGTCGTGATCAGCGACAACGACTTCTGCCGGTCAACGACGACTAGATTTGCCGGTCGATCGGCGATGCGGACGGCGCGGGAGGTGGCCTGGGCAAGCGCCCCGGCATGATGCTGGATCGGCCCCGCAAGGGGGGTCGAGTCATGCCACGAGGAGTCCCCGTCCAGGTGAAGGCATTCGGCATCTACGGCTTCGAGAACCTCGAGGACCCGCGATTTTCCGGCTACGACGTGAAACCGACGATGCTCTTCTGCGGGGACGACGAGACGGCGAAGCTCATCGTCGCCGAATTGATCGCCGCCTGTGGCTTCGAGCCCTTCGATGTGGGCGGGCTCGCGCAGGCGCTGCACCTCGAGCACATGACGCTGCTCTGGGTGCGCATGGTGCGGGCCGAGGGGCACTCGCCGCACCTCGTGTGGTCGGCGTTGCGGCGTCCGAAGCCAGGATCGGCGTGAGTGCGCCCCCAGATCCGAGCCGCGCCCCGATTCCCCCGCGTTTTCGCGGCCCGAACGCGAGCTGACACGCCCCGCCGTCGGTTGCTATCCCAACCACGCCTCCAACCCACGGCGCGCGTGCATGTCGACCGAAACGATCCAGTGGCTGCTCAAGGTGCTCCAACCCGAAACCACGCTCGGCTCGATGCCCGGCAGCGCGGCGCTCACCGAGAGCACCCGCGCAGCACTGCTGGGACTGGACCCCGAGGTCTACCGCGACGCGCTCGTGCAGATGCGAGGCGGCGCGAAGGCGGCCGCCGACGCCCTGCTGGCGGACCCCGAGGTGGCCGCGCTGGTCGACCGCCTGCCGCTGCGCGAGGGCGCACAGATCGTCGCCTTCGGCGACAGCCACACCGCCGATCCGCAGTCGTGGGCCAGCATCGTCGCACACCTGCTGGCGGCGCGGCGCCCGGCCCAGATGCTGTCGCTGACGATCCGTGCGGTACCCGGCGAGACCACCACCCATGGGCTGGTGCGCATCGGCGAGGTGCTGGCGCGACAGCCCGACTGGATCCTCGCCATGCTCGGTGTCAACGACGCGCGGACCCAAGGGCCCCGACCGAGCAAGACGCTGGTCGATCACCGCGAGACCGCGCGCAACCTCGCGGAGCTGCACGGACGCATCGCGAGTGAGACCCACGCGCAGTGCCTGTGGATCACGCCGCCCGCGGTGATCGAGGCGCGCGTCGCCGCGCACTGGGGCCTGACGCGCTTCGGCGTACGCTTCCGCAACGAGGACATCGCCCGCGTCGCGAGTGCGGTGCGCGAGCTCGGCGGCACGACCATCGATCTCTTCTCGAGCCTGGGCGTTCCGCCGCCTGGCGAGCTGCTGATGGACGACGGGCTGCACTTCACCCTCGCGGGGCAGACCCGCATCGCGCTCGAGGTCGTGCGCGGCTGGAGCCGCGCATCGCTGTCGCCGCAGCGATCGTGACGATGCCTGCGTCAGCCTCGAAGCGACGCGAGGTAGACCCGCACGGTCCGCACGGCCTCGGCGCTCGCGCTGGGCAGCGAGATGAAGCCCAGCGGCTGCGTCAACCCGTGCACCAACGACTCGACGAGGTTGGGCAAGACGAACAGCATCCGCTGCTTCGCGTCGTCGGTGGGCGGGATCACCTGCTCGAACGTCTCGTGCAGCGCGGCGCGGAAGCCCGCCGGCCCCTCCGGCACCAAGGCCGTGACCAGCCGATGCAGCTCCGGGTCCGCAGTGTGGACGTCCACGAGATCGCGCGTCAGCGCGCATGCGAAGTCCTCGAGCGATGCGTGCTCGCGCTCGGCCAGCGCGCGCTCGATCACGCGGCCGACCTCGTCCACGTGCCGCTGGTGGAGCGCGCGGTAGATCGCCTGCTTGTCGGGGAAGTATTGATACAGCGAGCCGATGCTGACCCCGGCGGCCTCGCAGATGCGATTGGTGGTGACCGCGTCGGGGCCGTGGCGCGCGAGCACGACGGCGACGGCGTCGAGCACCGTGTCCACCGTCAGGCGCGACCGCTGCTGCTGCGGCCGCCGGCGACCGGCTTGACGGGACGATCCTGCTTTCATCGCGATCCCTGCTCCGCGGGACTCAGCCCCCACCGAACATCGCGAGCACCTCGGCCTCGGTGATCCGCCGCGGATTGCCCGTCAAGGCATACGCGCTCGGGCAGCGATCCGAGAACCACTCGGTCTCGAGCGCGAAGCCGGACTGGTCGTCGAGCGCACCGAAGTTGACGTTGATCGCCCCCGCGTGGGGACCCTGCGCGGTGATGCGGTAGAAGAGCGACGAACCGCAGCGCCCGCAGAAGCCGCGCTCGGCCCAGTCGGACGAGCGGAACACCACCAGCTGATCCTGCTGCGTCCACGTCACCTGCGCCCAGGGTCCGACCATCAACGCGATGCCCGACCAACGACGGCACATGCCGCAGTGACAGGCCGAGAGCTTTGCTTGGTCACCGGTCGCGACGAACCGCGTGGCGCCGCACATGCATTGTCCACTTCGCTGCACCACCGCACGCTACCACCGAGGTCGGCGGCGCGTCAGCCGAAGTGAAACCCGACCTGCTCGGTGCCGAACAACCCGCCGCCCCAGGTCCGCACGCCCGCGTCCTCGCCGGCCGCGCCGGCCACGACCATCAGCGGGATCAAGTGCTCCGCGCGGGGATGACACTGCTGCGCGAACGGTGCGCTGCTCCACTGCACCAGCCGCGCCTCTCGCTGTTGCTGCGGCTGCGTCACCGCCTCGGTCAACCACGCGTTGAACGCCGTCGATCGATCGTACGACGCGGGCCCGAACGCGCGCAGGTTGTGGAAGCTGTCGCCGCTGCCGACGATGAACACGCCCTCGTCGCGCAAGGGCGCGAGCGCGCGACCGATCTGCAGGTGCGTGGCGGGATCGAGCCCCGCGGCGAGCGACAGCTGCACCACCGGCACCTCGGCGCCGGGGTACGTCACCTTGAGCGGGACGAACGTGCCGTGGTCGTAGCCGCGGTGGGGATCTTCGCCGCTGTCGATGCCGGCGGCGCCGAGCAGCGCGCGCACGCGGGCTGCCAGCGCCGGATCGCCGGGCGCGGGCCAGGTGATGCGATACGACTCCGGCGGGAAGCCGCCGTAGTCGTAGAGCATCGGCGGATTCGGCGAGGTCATCACGGTGGGCACCGCGGCCTCCCAGTGCGCCGAGATGACCACGAGCGCGCTGGGCGGCGCCGGTGTCAGCGCGCGCAGCGATCGCCAGTACGAGACGAAACCATCGACGTCGGCGGCCGGCACACCGAACTCGACGTGGCCCAGTGGGCCGCCCGCGTGGGGCACGAAAGCGGTCGGCATTCGCTTCGACATGACTCGTCCTCTCGGTGGCACGGATGCGCCACAGGCCATCATCGCACCGGTCGCGAGCGAGGCGACCGTCGCCGCACCCAGCACCAGTGCCGTGCGCCGCGCGACGCGGCCGCGCTCGTCCGCGCCACCGGGATCGCTGGGCTCGCTCGCATCGCGGGTCATCGCGTTCGCTTCCTTGGACAAGGCGCTCACCGGGGTCGGATCGGCGCCTTGCTGCTGCGGGCCCATAGCACGAACGCCGCGAGTCCGCCGAGCACGACGTTGGCGACGATCCCTGCCCACTCGCCGCGGCTGGCGTGCGTGATCGCGGCCAGCACCATCACCACCGCCAGGCCCAGCGCGGCCAACACCGTCAGCCGCGGCTGGATCCGTGTGGCCGCCGGCAACAGCAGGCCCAGCGCGCCGGCGATCTCGACCGCGCCGATCAAGCGCACGAAGCGGCCCATCGCGCCGGTGACCCACGGCATCTGCGCCGCGAGGGCCTCGACCGGCGAGGTCAGCTTGGCGAAGCCGGCCATCAGGAACGCGGCGGCGAGCAGTGCCTGCGCGACCCAGGCCGCGAGGTGGATCGATCGCGCGGGCGCGCGCGGACGGGAATCGACGGTGGCATCGGGGTGCATGATCGGCTCTCGAGGCAACTCTGGTATTCTTGCGTCGTCGCATCAACGTCGTTTGCCGAAAGAGTTCATTGCATGGCTGCAACAATCGATCTCGTCGCCGCCCTGGTCGCCGTGGGCGAGAGCAGCAGCTTCTCGACGGCGGCCAAGCGCCTGGGCGTCACCACCGGCACCGTCAGCCGCGCCATCGCGCGGCTCGAACGTCACGTCGGCGCGCAGCTGGTCCACCGCACCACCCGGCGCGTGTCGCTGAGCACCGCGGGCCAGGCGTTGTTCGAGCGCGCCGGTGCGCACGTGCGCGGCATCGAGGCCGCGCTGGAGAACCTGCCGGAGCGCCAGCAGGAGCCGGCCGGCACGCTGCGGCTGTCGGCGCCGCTCGATGTCGGCACGACGCTGTTGCCCGAGGTCATCGCGCGGTTCGTCGCGCGCTACCCCGAGGTGCGGGTCGACTGCGATCTGTCCAACCGCAACGTCGACCTCGTCGGCGAGGGCTTCGACCTGGCGGTGCGCGCGAGCATGGGTGTCGAGCGCGACACGTCGCTGGTGCGGCGCAAGCTGATCACCAGCGAGCTGCGCGCCTACGCGTCGCCTTCGTACATCGCGCGACGCGGCACGCCGCGCGAGCTGGGCGAGGCCGGCCACGAGTGGCTGGGCTTCGGCAGCGCCGCGGCGCGTCGCCTGCTGCGCCTGGAGCTGACGCCGCGCGTGGTCGGCAACGACATGCTGTTCTTGCTCGAGCTCACGCGCGCAGGCGTCGGCATCGGATTGCTGCCGAACTTCGACGCCGATCCGCTGGTCGCCGCGGGCAGCCTCGTCGCCGTGCTGCCGCGCGCGCGCCTACCCGCGGGTTCGCTGGTGCTGCTGTACCCCGCGGCCGCGCAGGTCCCCCGCAAGGTCACCGCGTTCCGCGACCTGCTGCTCGCGACGCTGCGGCGCAGTTGATCGATCGTGATAGCCTGCCGCCATGACACGCGAGGCGTTGCTCGCCTTCTTGCGCCGCTCCAAGCTCGCGATCGAGGCGACGGTCGCGGCCGACGGCGCGCCCCAGGCGGCGGTGGTCGGCTTCGCGGTCAGCGACGCGCTCGAGCTGGTCTTCGACACCGTCGAGGCCACCCGCAAGTTCCGCAACCTCCGCGCCGACCCGCGCATCGCCTTGGTCATCGGCTGGGACGAGGGCATCACCGCGCAGATCGAGGGCATCGCCGATCTGCCGACCGGCGCCGAGCTCGAGCGCATCCGCGAGTGCTACTTCGTCGCGTACCCCGACGGCCGCGACCGCCTCGCGTGGCCCGGCATCACCCACGTGCGCGTGCGGCCGACGTGGATCCGCTACAGCGATTTCACGCAGCAGCCGCCGCGCATCGTCGAGCTCGGACCCGAGCAGCTCGCCTGAGCCGGGCCCCGCGGATCCCACGGCGCGCGGCTCGCCGGGACGCGGCCAAGTGCGCGGGTTCGCAGGGCTTGTTGCGAAGCCGGCGCCCGCGAGCGAACAATTTCGCGGCCCCTGTCGATCCGGCGTCGGCTCGATCGTCGCGTGGTCGAACCCCCGAACCCAGGACGCAAGACCGATGAAGTATCTCAGTTTCGTACGCAGCGCCGAGGCCCTGCGCGACACCCAACCACCCGCCGCGCTCATGGAGGCGATGGGCAAGCTGATCGAGCGCTTCTCCGCCAGCGGCGCGCTCGTCGACACCGGCGGGCTCGCGCCCAGCCGCGCGGGCTTCCGCATGCGGTTGGCCGGCGGCAAGCTCACCACCACCGACGGCCCCTTCACCGAGACCAAGGAGGTCATCGGTGGCTGGGCGATCCTGCAGGCGAACTCCCACGAAGAGCTCGTGCGCCTGGTGACCGAGTTCATGGACGTGCACCGTCGTCACTGGCCCGAGTTCGAGGGCGAGTGCGAGGTGCGACCGATCGAGTTCCTCGCCAGCGACGCCCCCGGCGGGCACCCGTGATCACCCAGAGCCCAGGAGATCGAACCATGCGCGTGATGGTGATTGTGAAGGCGACGAAGAACTCCGAGGCCGGTGTGATGCCCGCCGAGGCGCTGCTGGCCGCGATGGGCCGCTACAACGAAGAGCTGGTCAAGGCCGGCGTCATGCTCGCGGGCGATGGGTTGCACCCCAGCGACAAGGGCAAGCGCGTGGTCTTCGGCGAGGGGCGCAAGACCGTGGTCGATGGCCCCTTCGCGGAGACCAAGGAGCTCATCGCGGGCTTCTGGCTGTGGCAGGTCCGCAGCATGGACGAGGCGGTCGAGTGGGCGCGCCGTTGCCCCGACCCGATGCCGGGCGAGGAGTCGATCCTCGAGCTCCGTCCGGTGCTCGAGGCCGAGGATTTCGGCGAGGCCTTCACGCCCGAGCTGCGCGCGCTGGAGCAGCAGCTGCGCGAGCAGGTCGAAGCCAAGCGCAACGGCTGAGCGAAGCGCCATGACGACGACGCGCGAGGCCATCGAGGCGGTGTGGCGGATCGAGTCCGCCCGACTGATCGGTGGCCTCGTGCGCATGGTCGGCGACGTCGACGCGGCCGAGGATCTGGCCCAGGAGGCGCTGCTGTCCGCGCTCGCCCACTGGCCGCAGGCCGGCATCCCCGACAACCCCGGCGCGTGGCTGATGGCGACGGCGAAGCGCCGGGCGATCGATCGCCATCGTCGCGCGCGCATGGTCGCCCGCAAGCACGACGCGCTCGCGCGCGACGAGGGCGACGAGGCCGCGCCGCCGGCCGCGATCGACGACGACGTCGGCGACGATCTGCTGCGCCTGGTGCTGGTCGCGTGCCATCCCGTGCTCTCGACCGAGGCCAGGGTCGCGCTCACGCTGCGCCTGCTCGGTGGGCTCACGACCGAAGAGATCGCGCGCGCGTTCCTGCTGCCCGAGCCCACGGTGGCGCAGCGCATCGTCCGGGCCAAGCGCACGCTCGCGGCCGCGCGCGTGCCCTTCGAGGTGCCGCGCGGCGAGGCGCTCGCCGCCCGCCTGCCGTCGGTGCTCGAGGTGATCTATCTGATCTTCAACGAGGGCTACGTCGCGACCCGCGGCGACGACTGGATGCGGCAGGGTCTGTGCGAGGACGCGCTGCGACTGGGCCGGATCCTCGCGGGCCTGGTGCCCGACGAGGCCGAGGTGCACGGTCTGGTCGCGTTGATGGAGCTGCATGCCTCGCGCATGCGCGCGCGACTCGGGCCCGACGGCGAGCCGGTGCTGCTGCTCGAGCAGGATCGCGGGCGCTGGGATCGGTTGCTCATCAGCCGCGGCCTCGCGGCGCTGTTGCGCGCCGGTGCGCTGGCGCAGCCGCTGGGGCCGTACACGCTGCAGGCGGCGATCAGCGCCTGTCATGCCCAGGCCGCCACCGCCGACGCCACCGACTGGCCGCGCATCGTCGCGCTGTACGACGCGCTGGTGGAGCGCACCGGCTCGCCGGTGGTCGAGCTCAACCGCGCGGTCGCGGTCTCGATGGCGTACGGCCCCGAGGCCGCGCTGCCGCTGGTCGAGGCGCTCGGTGATGTCCCGGCGCTGCGGAGCTATCACCTGCTGCCGGCCGTGCACGGCGATCTGCTGCGCCGGCTCGGCCGCGCCCGCGAGGCCCGCGAGCAGTTCGAACGCGCCGCCGCGCTGGCGCACAATGCCCGCGAACGCGCGCTGCTGTTGGCGCGCGCGCAGGCCTGCAGCGACGCCGGGCCGTCGTGAGTGCGCGTCACAGCGCGCCGGAGCCCGGCGACTCGGCCGGCTCGCCGCTGTCGGGATCGTCGCACTCGTCCCACAGCCGGTAGTCGATCGGCGCAGCCTTGCGCGCACGCGGCTTGCCGCCCTCGCGCGCGTACTCGTCGCGCGCGGGCACGTAGAGGTAGAGATCGTGCGCGCCCTCGGGCGGCGGCTCGGTATCGCCGTCACCGAGGTCCGCGACGAAGCCGCGACCCGCGATCACGAGGTCCGCGCGACCATCGGCGTTGCGGTCGGCGAACGACTCGCGTGCGGTGGTGCCCTCGCGGTAGTTGGTGTCGTCGAGCGTCAGCGCCACCTGCGGTCGCAGCGTGCCCTCGGCGGCGACGTGGTAGATCCGCAGCTCGCGGCGATCGATCTGACCGATGCCGCACAGCATGCGCGCGAAGCCGAAGCGCAGCAGGATCTCGCGCGCGCCGTCGCCGTCGTAGTCGTCGGCGAACACGGCCGCGCGCGCACTGTCGGCCCCCTCGAGCCCACCTTCGGCCATCGTCACGAGCACGCGGCGATCGAGCAGGCGCGGCGGCGTGGCGGCGGCGTCGAGGACGAGCAGGTGCGTGGACCAGGTCCCGCCGTCGTCGCCGGCCTCGCTGTCGGTCGTGCGCAGCACCGCGGCCCAGCGCCCGCCGCCCAGGCCCGCCATCGGTGCCGCCTGCGCGGGCTTGCGCAAGCCCGCCTCGCGCGCGAGCGAGAGCACCGTCGACCACGGCGGCGGGGTGCCGACCGCGGGCAGCGCAGCGGTGCTGCCCGCGGCGGGATCGATCGTCGGCGCGGCGGGCTCGAGCGGCGCCTTCGCCTCGGGCGCCTTCGCCTCGGGCGTCTTCGCCTCGGGCGTCTTCGCCTCGGGCGCCTTCACCTCGGGCGCCTTGGCGGGCGCCGCTGCGCTCGGCGTCGACTCGGGTTTCGCCGCGTCGCCGGGCGCACCACCGCACGCGATGCACCCGAGCCCGACGATCCACGACGCGCGCACCATCCCAGCAGCGTAGCGCGCGTGCGCCGGACGGGGCAACGCAGGCGTCCGCGTTGCGCTTGACAATCAATAAGCCATCGATTATTGATTGGAGATGCGAGCGGCCGTCGCCGAAGACAAGGTCTTCCACGCGCTGGCGGACCCCAGTCGCCGCGCGATCTTCGAGGCGCTCACGCGCGGCGAAGCGGCGGTGAAGGACCTGACGGCACGCTTCGCGATCAGCCAACCCGCCGTGTCGCAACACCTGGCGAAGCTGCAGGACGCGGGCCTGGTCCGCGGCCGCCGCGACGGACGCTGCGTGTACTACCGCGTCGAGCCGCGCGGCATGCGGCCACTCATCGACTGGATCGCCCACCATCGCGCGTTCTGGACCGAACACGTCGCGCGACTCGAAGCCCTGCTGGAGACCTTGGACGAATGACCACCACCGACAAGACCGCCCGCGGCCAGGGCGAAGCCATCGAGTTCGAGTTCGAGCTGCGACACCCACCGCACAAGGTCTGGCGCGCACTCACCGATCCGGTGTTGCTGCAACAGTGGTTGCTGCCCACCATCGGGTTCTCGCTGAAGACCGGCGCCGACTTCACGCTGCAGGCCCCGCCGCAGCCGGGCTGGGACGGCGTGGTGCACTGTCGCGTGCTCGAGGTGCAGACGCTCGAGCGCCTGCGCTACGCGTGGGTCGTGGGCGAGCTCGACACCATCGTGACGTTCACGCTGGTGCCGACCGAAACCGGCACACGCCTGACGCTGGTGCAGACCGGCTTCCGCCCCGAGCAGAAGCAGAACTTCGGCGGCGCGCGCTACGGCTGGCGCATGATGGGCGAGCGGCTCGAGGCCGCGCTGGAGGCCGCAGCATGAGCGCCGCGACGCCGTGGACCCGCCGCGTGCGGGTGCTGCATCGCTGGATCTCGCTCGCGTTCATGCTCGCCGTGATCGCCAACCTCGTCGCGCTCGGCATGGGTTCGCAGGCGAGCTGGGTCGGCGTGCTCGCGCTGCTGCCACTGCTGGTGCTGATGGGCACGGGCGCGGTGTTGTTCGTGCTACCGTACGTCGCCACGCGGCGGAGCGCGCGTGCCCCCGCGGATCCGACATGACCACCCGCACGCGCAAGCCCACCAAGCCCCAGGCCACCGTCGCAGCGAAGCGCACCGGCGCCACGGCTGCGGCGAAGAAGGGCACGGCCACGAAGGCCGCCACCACGGAGGGCGCGGCCACGACGTCCGCGGCCAAGAAGACCACAGCCAAGAAGGGCGCGGCCACGACGGCCGCCGCCAAGAGGCCCGCCGCCGCGCGAACGCCGATGCGCAAGTCCACCACCGGCGCACCCGCGCTGCTGTCGGGCGGCAACCCGCAGATCGCCAAGGGCGACGGGGACGCGCCGGTGCAGGCGTACATCGCCGCGATGCCCGACTGGAAGCGCGAGATCGGCGTATGGGTCGACGCGGTGGTCTCGCGCGCGGTGCCCCACGTGCGCAAGGCGGTGAAGTGGAACTCGCCGTTTTACGGCGTGGAGGGCAAGGGCTGGTTTCTCGCGTTCCATTGCTTCGACCACTACGTCAAGGTGACGTTCTTCCGCGGCACCGCGCTGCGACCGATGCCGCCGGGCCCGAGCAAGACCCCCGACGCGCGCTACCTCGACGTGCGCGAACACGACCCACGCGACGACGCGCAGCTGAGCGCGTGGGCGCGTCAGGCAGCCGCCATCCCGGGCTGGATTCCGTGAGCTTCGCGAGCAACCCGATGAAACGCAACGACCCCGCAGCCGGCGAGTCCGCCTCCGACGCGATCAGCCGCACCATCGCCGCGCTCGGCGACTGGCGCGGCGCCATGCTGGCCCGCCTGCGCACCATCATCTGCGCGGCCGACCCCGCGATCGTCGAGGAGTGGAAGTGGAGCACGCCGGTGTGGTCCGCCGGCGGCATCGTGTGCACCGGCGAGAGCTACAAGCACACGGTGAAGATGACCTTCGCCAAGGGCGCGGCGCTGCCCGATCCGCGCAAGCTCTTCAACTCGAGCCTCGAGGGCAACGTCCGCCGCGCGATCGACGTCCGCGAGGGCGATCGCCTCGACGAAGCCGCGCTCACGGCGTTGGTCCGCGCCGCGGTGGCGCACAACCTCGCGGGTCGGCCCAAGCCGGCGAGCGCGACGAAGGCCGCGAAGGCGAGCGCGACGAAGGCCGCGAAGGCGAGCACGACGAAGGCCGCGAAGACGAGCACGACGAAGGCCGCGAAGACCTCCGCGAAGAAAGCCGTGAAGGCGAAGACCTCCGCGAAGACCTCCGCGAAGACGAGCGCGGCGAAGGCCGCGAAGACCTCCGCGAAGACGAAGACCGCGAGGTCGCCGGCGCGCAAGCGCCCCGCACGCTGATCCCCGCCGCGCGCTGCGTCGCGCTCGCAGCCACGTCACGCCCGGGGCGACGACGCCGGGACCGGCAAGCCCTCGCGCGCCGGCGCATGCGCCAGCACCTTGGCCCGCGACCTCGCGTCGTGGGTCGCGATCGCGGCGACGCGCTCGCACCACCGCTGCCGCGACGCCTCGGCCATCCCGTGGACCCCGTGCACCGCCGTGAAGGCTACCGGGCGCAGGCCACAGAAACGCAGCGTCGCGGTGCCGAAGCTGCGGTGGATCGTCCGTTGCTGCACCAGCGAGTACCACCAACCCGGCGCGTCCATCGTCATCACGACCCGTGCGGACCGTCCTGCGAGCAGGCCGCGAGGCAGCGCGCGCTTGGGTTCGTAGCGGAACGCCCAGCCCGGCAAGAACGTGCGCTCGACCAACGCGCGCACGCACGACGGCGGTGCAGCCCACCACGTCGGGAACACCCAGACCAGGTGATCCGCGCGCTCGATCGCCGCCTGCACGCGCAGCAGATCCGGCTCGAGGGTCTGTGGCGCGCGGTACCCCGCGCGCAGCTGACGGTCGAATGCCAGGGTGACGAGATCGATCCGCTCGAGCGCACCGCCGCCCGCGCGGTACCCCTGGGCGTAGGCCGCGGCGAGTCGGCCATTGAACGAGTCGGGCTCGGGGTGCCCATACAGCAGCAACGCCTGTGTCATGCCTCCACCGTGTGTCATGCACGTCCGCGGCGGTAGCCGAGAGTCTGGATATCTGTCATGCATTCGTGCATGACAAAGGCATCGCGGACCCGGGACCGAGACGCCATCGCCACCGCGGGCCTGGCCGCCGCGCCGTGGGACGACGTGCGGGTGTTGCTGGCGGTGCTGCGCGCCGGCAGCTTCACCAAGGCCGCCGAGGCGCTGGGCACCGATCAGTCGACCGTCAGCCGCCGCATCGCGGGGCTCGAGCAGGTGCTGGGACTGCCGCTGTTCGAACGGACCCGGCGCGCGCCGTTGCCGACCGAGACCGCGCTGCGTCTGCGCGAGGCGTGCGAGCGCGTCGACGTCGAGATGGCACGCTTCGCCGACGAGGCCGCGGGCGCGCACGACCGTGCGGTGCAGGGCCGCGTGCGCGTCGCCACCACCGAGGAGGTCGCGATCCACGTCCTGGTGCCGCGCGTGCTACCGGCGCTGCGGCGCGAGCATCCCGGCCTGCACGTCGATCTCCTCACCGGCTACCGCGCGGCCGACCTCGCGGCGCGCGAGGCCGAGATCGCGATCCGGTTCTTCCGCACCGAGCGCGGCGACCTGGTGGGCCGCCGCATCGCACGGTGGCCCACCACCGTGCTCGCCGCCCGCAGGAGCGCACGCGCGCTGCGGGGCCGCCCGCTGCGCGAGCTCGAGTGGATCTCGGTGGAGCTCGCCGGCCTCGCGACGCCAGAGTCGGCGTGGCTGCAAGCGCACATCGACCGGCCGCCGGCGATGATCTGCTCGAGCTACCAGGTGCAGCTCGCTGCGATCCGAGCGGGCATCGGCGTCGGCATCGGCCCGCGCCTGTACGCCGAGCTCGACCCCGACTTCGTCGCGCTGGTCGAGCCCGACGCGCGCCTGCCCCTGTTGGACGTGCACCTGGTGACCCGGCGCGCGATCCGAGGACTCCCGCGCGTGGACGCCGTGATGACCGCGCTCGAGCAGGCCCTCACCGCGCTGTGATCGCGCGGTCCGGCCGCCTCACCAGTGCTCGTTGTTGTGCCCCTCGGCCTCGCCGACGTGGCACGTGCCGCTGCAGCTCTTCGCGCCGGCGTTCCACGTCATGTCGGAGGCGGGGCCGGAGAGCTTGACGTCCTTGTTGCCGTCGACGTGCAGCGACGCGGTGAGGATGGTGTCGCCCGAGACGGTGTCCGTGTGGCAGTCCTGGCACTGTGCGCCCTCGTTCATGTGGCGCCGGTGCTGCCCGGACATCGTGGTCAGATCGTCGTTCGCGGTGCCGGGATAGGCATGGCAGCCGCCGCAATCGGGCGTGGCCATGTCGTGGCTGTACGCGCCGTTGTCCTGCCGCCCGTTGCCGTGGCAGTACAGCGTGGTGCAGCTGCCGTTGCCGTCGTAGCCGCCCGCTTCGCTCAGCCCCATCAGGAACGAGACCTCGCCCTGCGCGGGGGTGTCGTCGAAGATGTGGTTGCTGCTCAGGACGTCGGTCGGCTTGACGTGGCACTGCGTGCAGTCGTACGCCGGGTGGTCCTGCTCGATCACGTGCTTGGGATGCGCGATGAACGACAGCATCGACACCTCGTCGATGTCGGTGATGTCGTTGGGTGGCGCGCCGGTCTGATCGATCGTGCCGCCGTGGCAGAAGACGCAGTCCTCGCGCCACCCGGGCGTGTGGCAGCTGTCGCAGTTGACGGCCGAGGTCCCGCCGGCGAGATCGGCACCGTGGCACTCGCGGCAGTCCTCGGCCTGGAGCTTGAGCGCGGGCCCGTGGACCGAGGCCATGCCGAAGTCGAGCGGATGGTAGCGATCGATGCCGCCACCGGAGCTGTCGGCGGCGCCAGAGCCATCGGAGCTTCCGGCGGTCATGCTCGCCGAGCCGCCGCTGGACTCGGCGCTGCCCATCGACGTCGCGCTCGACGTCGATCCGCCCTCACCGCCGCCGGCGTCGGCGGGACCGTTGCAAGCGGACAGCAGCCACAGCGTGCTCGCAAACAGGCAGGGGGCGATGGCGGACGATGCGATGCGTGTCATGCGGCGGACGTGCCTCGGAAGCGAGAGGAGCAGAGGAGCGATCACGGCGCGATGATGCGGCCGGGCGCCATGGAGAGACCGTTTTGGGTGTGGCACGCCGCGCAGTTGGTGACGCTCTGCGTCGCGACCATGTCGCGGCGCTTGTCGCCATCGATCACCGCGGCCTTGTACGGCAACATGAGATCGATCTCGCCGATCTCGGCGTAGAAGTTGCCCGAGGGCGACTGCGTCGGGATCATGAAGACCTGACCGTCCGCGCCCGTGAGTTCGATCAGTAACCCACCCCCCACGCCGTTGCAGTCGTCGGGCTCGTGCACCGCGCTGAACACGGTGCCGGCGACGAGCAGCTGCGGTGCTTCCTCTTCCTGCTCGGTCGCGTGGCAGCTGATGCAGTCCCTGCCGGGGTGCATGTTCGGCGACTCCTCGTCGCCCATGGTCCAGTAGGTGCCGGACTGGCACGCGAACGGATCGACGCCGCCGGAGTCGGAGCCCCCGGAGCTGTCGGACGCCGTGTCGCTGGCACTCGCGCCGGTGCTGGCGCCGCCGTCGTCCGAGCTCGCGTCACCACCGCTCGACTCGCTCGCGGTGGCGTTGGACGCAACGCTCGTGCTGGTGTCGCCCGCGTCTGAAGCGCATGCGAGCACGCCTACGAGAACGACCAAGGGGATTCGATGATGCGCGGGCAAGACCCGCGTTCGTACGGGTCGGTCGCGCGCCGTTACGGAGAACCGAACGCATCGACCACGCACGCACGCGCTGCAGCGCGTTCGCAGGAATTGCTGGCCGCGCCGCTGCGTGGTGAAAGTCGTTCTCAACTGGGCTCGGAGGGCTCGAGCTCGAGCACCTCGTCGACCAACCGCATCATCGCGCGGTGCCATGGGCCCAGCGTCTGCTCGCCGCGCGCTCGCACGATCGCGAGCCGCGCGTCGAGATCCCGTGCCGTGCCCGCGAGCGGATCGCCCTGCCCCGCGCCGAAGTACTGATCGAGCTCGACGCACTGATGGCACACGCCCCGCTGGCTCACGAGTGCGCAGCTGGCCTGGTAGCGTGCGTGGAGCTTGGCGCGGGCCGACTGAATCCAGCCCTTGATCTGGCCGAAGGATCCGCCCATCACCGTGGCGGTCTCGTCGACCGTGAAGTCGTAGACCTCGTGCAGCAGCAGCGCCGCGCTCTCGTGCGGCGCGAGGTTGCGCAGCGTGCACGACATGCACACCGCCAGATGATCGCGCGCGATCGATCGCGTCTCGGGTGATCCTGCGAGCAGTCGCGATTGCGCGACGAACTCGGCGCTGGCGATCGCGCGCGCGCGGGCCTCGTCCAGCACCGACTCGCGCCAGGTCGCGTGGCGGCGCAGGTGATCGATCGCGAGGTTGGTCGCGACGCGGAACAGCCACGCGCGCAGCTGCGGTGGCGAGGGCGGCAGCTCGGCCTGCTCGAGCGCACGCAGCAGCGCCTGTTGGGCCAGCTCCTCGGCCACGTCCGCGCGCACGACCAGCCGCGTCAGGTAGCCGGCCAGCGCGCGGCCGTGGCTGCGGAACGCCGCTTCGATCTGCTCGCGCGCGGTCATGCCCGTCGCTCCTGCGCCAGCGCTGGCTGACGCCACAGCTCGCGGATCGCGGCCGCGATCTCGTCGGGCGACTCCTCCTGCACGTAGTGCCCCGCGCCCGGCAGCACGACCGTGGTCGCGCGCGGCAGCGCGGCGGCGAAGCGCTGGCGCTCCTGCTCGCGGAACGCGATGTCGCGATCGCCCCACACCAGCAGCGCCGGCTTGTCCGCGAGCGCAGGCAGGCCCGCTTCGACCTCGGCAAGAAACCCGCTCTCGCCCACGATCGCGCGCGGGAACACGGCACTGCCCTCGCGTCGTGCGGCGGTGTCCAGCGGCCGGCGGTACGCGGCCATCTCCGCGCCGCTCAGGCGGCGCCGCTTGGTGCCCAGCGGGATCATGACGTTGACGAAGGCGTTGAAGCGACGGATCGCAAAGCTCCCCAGCGCCCCACCCATCATGCGCGAGAACCTCGCGAAGTGGGGATCGTCGGCGACGGGCCACGCCATGGTGTTGCCGATGACCAGCGCGGTCACGCGCGGGTGCAGCCGCGCCGCGACCCACAGCCCGATCGGGCCGCCCCAGTCCTGCACCACCGGCGTGAAGCTCGGCAGCGCCAGCGCGTCGACGAACGCCGCGACCACGCGCGCGTGGCTCGACGGCAGCAGATCGTAGCCGTCGCGCGCCTGCGACAGGCCGAAGCCGGGGTAGTCGAGCGCGATGCAGCGGAACTCGTCGCGCAGCGCGAGCACGAGGTGGCGCCACACGAACGACCAGGTCGGGTTGCCGTGGAGCATGAGCAGCACGGGTCCTTCACCTTCGTCGATGTAGTGGATGCGGTGGCCGTCGAGCTCGACGAAGCGCGACGTGAACGGGAACAGGCCCGGCGGCAGCCAGCGGGGGCGCTCGGGCACGGGATCGGTGGACGCGGTCATGGCCAGGCCCAGACGGATGAGCGCGGCGCAGCGGATGGCGCCGGTGCGCGCGCAAACACACGGACGGCTGCGTGCTCGGCTCAGGTCGCGAGCGCGCGCAGCCACGGCGTCGAGCGGTAGCGATCCCAGCCGTCGGGCAGCACCGTGACCACGGGCCCGTCGAGCCCGCCGCGCGCGGCGACGCGCAGCGCGGCCGCGACGTTGGTGCCGGCGGAGCCACCGACCAGCAGGCCCTCCTCGCGGATCAACCGCCGCGCGATCGCGAAGCTCTCCGCGTCGTCGATGCGCTCCGCCGCATCGAGCACGTCGCGATGCAGGTTGGCCGGCACCTCGCTGCCGCCGATGCCCTCGACGAGGTAGCTGCCGTCGGGTCCGAGTCGCCCGGTCTCGACCCAGTCGGCGAGCGCGGAGCCGACCGGGTCGGCCAAGACGATGCGCACGCCCGGCACCTGCGCCTTGAGCCGACGACCCACGCCGCTGATCGTGCCGCCGGTGCCGGCGCCCGCGACGAAGGCCCCGACGCGGCCGCCGGTCTGCTCGAGGATCTCCTGCGCGGTGGTCTGCTCGTGCACGCGCACGTTGGCGGGATTGTCGAACTGCGCGGTGAGAAACCACCCGCGCTCGTGTGCGAGCCGTCGCGCGACGTTGCGGAAGTTCTCGGGCTGCTGCGGCGAGGCGTTGGGCGTGATGATGACCTCGGCACCGAGCGCGGCGAGGGCCTCTCGCTTGTCGACCGACATCTTCTCCGGCATCACGCACACCAGCCGGTAGCCGCGCACGGCTGCGACCAGCGCGAGCCCGACGCCGGTGTTGCCGGCGGTGGCCTCGATCAAGGTCGCACCGGGTCGCAGCACGCCACGGCGCTCGGCGTCGTCGACGATCGCGAGCGCGATACGATCTTTGACCGAGCCGCCGGGGTTGGTGTGCTCGCACTTCGCCAACACCGGCACCGGCAGGCCCGCGCCCAGCCGCGTCAACGCCACCAGCGGCGTGCGACCGATGCAGGCCAACACGTGGGCCGAGACGGGCGGGGGCGACACGGTCCACCATAACGGAAGTCGCCGCGGCGACGACAGCGAGTTTGCGACCGATGACCGACAGCGCCAGACCCCCGTTCCCCCCGTTCGACGCCGAGTCCGCCGCCCGCAAGGTCCGCATGGCCGAGGACGCGTGGAACTCCCGCGACCCGCAGCGCGTGTCGCTCGCGTACACGCCCGATTGCACGTGGCGCAACCGCGCGGAGTTCCTGCAGGGACGCGAGGCCATCGTCGCGTTTCTGACCCGCAAGTGGAACCGCGAGCTCGACTATCGGCTGATCAAGGAGCTGTGGGCGACCCACGGCAACCGCATCGCGGTGCGCTTCGCGTACGAGTGGCACGACGACTCGGGGCAGTGGTTTCGCTCCTACGGCAACGAGAACTGGGAGTTCGACGCGCAGGGCCTGATGGCGCGCCGCATCGCGAGCATCAACGATCTGCCGATCCGCGAGGCCGAGCGCAGGTACCACTGGCCGCACGGCCGACGGCCCGACGATCATCCGTCGCTGTCGGACCTGGGCCTGTGACGACCTGCCGCGACGTCACGCCGGCGCCTCGGCGAAGCGACGGATCACCTGCAGCGGGCCCTGCTCCGCAGGCCACATCACCACGGCGTAGCGATCGTCGCCCGCACGCGCGAGCCCGGCGAAGCCGACGCGCACGCGGTAGCTGCCCGGCGGCACGCGCAGCTCGAGCACCGCGCCGCCCATGACCTCGTGCAGCTGCAGCTGCCCGGTGGGCAGCGCGAGCGAGCACTCGACCAGGTGATCGAACGCGGCCGGGTCCACGCCGGGATCGCGCTCGTGCAGCTCGAACGACACCGGCACCTCGTCGTTGCGTACCGGCTGCACCACCACGACGTGCGGCGCCACCTTCACCCGCGCGGCGATGTCGGCCGCATCGAAGTCCTCGGGCGCCTGCGGCGAGCTGCCCGCATCCCAGAGGTAGAACTGATGGTAGTCCACGAAGACGGTGAGTTCGCGCCGTTGCATGCGAGGTGGCCGGGGTGACCGAGACCGCCGGCGACCGGATGTGACGCGGGTCGCGGCGCGCCGTCCAGCGGGGGGAAGAACCCGTCCCGGTAAGCGCCCCAGCGCCGGGTAGCAGGTCCCAGGCGCGCGGAGAGTTCTGCGTGTCCCCCGTCTTGTCACGTCGAGGGCGGGTTCGCCCCGTTCTCGCTCGTCGAGTACGACGACGTTGCGGCGATCGGCAGCGCCATCGTGGCGCAGACCGGCGCGCGTCTGATGCCCCCGTGGCCGATCGATGGCACAGGTGCGGGTCAGAACTTCGCTGACACTCGCGGGCTCGCCGACGACGAGCTGGCCACGATCGCCGCGTGGGTCGACGCGGGCGTGCCCCCGGCCTCGCGATGCAGGACGACGACGAGGTCGCGGTGCGGCTGCGGCCCGGCGACGAGGTCCGTTTGCAGTGCGACTTCGACTCGACCGATCGCGACACGAACACGACGTGGGGCGAGGGCAGCGGCGACGAGATGTGCGCGGTGGTGTTCTTCGCCCGACCGGCGCAGTGACAGCGGCGGCGGCGTGACGGGGAGCAGCGTGCTGTGGCGGACTTCGAGCCTGCGCACCGGCTCGACGCACGAGTACCGCGCCAACGGGTTGGCGGCCGCGAAGTGCGACCCGGCGGAGGGCGGAGTGACGCCCCGCGACTTGTGCACGCGCATGCGCGAGGCGACACGGCTGTCGCGGCGTTCCAGCCTTGCAACGCCACGATCGAGTGACATGCTGCCCCGCGTAGGAGGTGCGCTTGGATAGAAGTCGATGGTTGCGATCCGTCATCATGCTCGGATGCGTGTTCGCGTGGGCGAACGATAGCCGAGCCGATCAGTGTCACGATGGCCACACCAGCACGATCCCGGGGGCGGGATACGTGCACTGGTGCTTGCCGCACTCGTTCGCGGGTTTTTCTGCCGGTACTGACCTCTTCATTCCGATCGACGGTCGCTTCGGGACGCCGGGCGATCCCCTGCTGTGGTGCGAGATCGACACTTCATACCCGGGCAATCAAGTCGTCAGCTTCGGATACGCGAACATGGAACAGCACTTCCGCAACCTGTGGCACCACTGCGCGGTGAACGGGACATGCGATCCGAACGGGATCGTCGAGTGTCACACGTACGACCCGAATCAGCCCGACGTGATCGACGCGCAAGAGTTCGCGGCGACTTGGGAGTGACGCCGAAGCGCGCAGTGGCTCAGGCGGCGCGCGCGTGGGCGGACGACTCCGCCCACGCGGCGCAACGCAGCGCTCGGAGATCACCGTCGCACCCGATCCATGCGCGACCGCGGGCCCCTCTTCGGGCTTGCCCGAGCACACCGCATACACCAACGCGCCGCCGGGGCGCACCAGCGGCAGCACCGCAGCGAGCATGCGTCGTTGGCGATCCGCCGCAGCCGCGATGTCCTCATGGCGCCTCTGCCAGCGGATCTCGGGATGCCGTGCGAGGTTGCCCACGCCGGCGACGAGACGTTCGCGAGGACACGCGAACGGCAGTGTCTGATCACGATGGCGCGGAACCAGACCCGCGACTCGACGCGGATCGCGATCTGGCGTCCGGACCGCGGCGCGGCGAAGCCTCGTGCATCTGCGACATCGTCACCGCGCCGGCCTATCATCGCCACCAGTGGGCGAGCGGACCGGCTCCGACGACACGATTGCCGCCGACACCCTGGGCGCCGAGCGTCCCTCGGCGCGCGCCGTGCTCGAGCGCGGCGCCGCGATCGGTCGCTACACGATCCTCTCTCGCCTCGGCGCAGGCGGCATGGGCGTCGTCTACGCGGCGTACGATCCCGAGCTGGACCGGAAGGTCGCGCTCAAGCTGCTGCACGCCGACGCGGCCGGCGGCGACTCGGACGACGCGCGGCGCCGCCTGCAGCGCGAGGCGCAGGCGCTCGCGCGGCTCAGTCACCCGAACGTCGTCGCCGTGCACGACGTGCTCGAGCACGACGGGCGCATCGTGCTCGCGATGGAGTTCGTCGACGGCGAGACGCTCGCCGCGTGGCGCGAGTCCGCGGCCCGGAGCTGGCGCGACATCCTCGACGTGTTCGTGGCCGCAGGTCGAGGACTGATCGCTGCGCACGATCGCGGGCTGGTCCATCGCGACTTCAAACCCGACAACGTGATGATCAGCTCGCCGGCGGTGCGGGCGGAGCAACGCGTACGCGTGATGGACTTCGGTCTCGCGCGTCCTAGCATCGACGGTGCGAGCGCCGAGGGCCCCGTGGAGGCGCCCGTCGACCTGCGGCGCAGCCCGAGCGCGCTCGACAGCCCGTTGACGCACGTCGGTGCCTTCGTGGGAACGCCGGCCTACATGGCGCCCGAACAGCTCGCAGGCCGCGACGTGGGCCCAGCCGCCGATCAGTTCGCGTTCTGCGTCGCGCTGTGGGAGCTGCTCTACGGCGAGCGGCCGTTTTGCGGCGACGGGCTGCCCGCCCTCGTGCGAGCGATCACCGTCGGCGATCGCTCGCCGCCACCGACGGGTGTCCGTGTTCCGCGATGGCTGCATCGCGCGTGCGAGCGCGGGATGGCGACTCGACCGGATCAGCGATTCGCCGACATGCGCGCCTTGGTGGCGACGCTCGAGGGCGGGCAGCGTCGCACGCGGTTGCGCACCGCGGCGATCGGCCTGGCCGCGATCGCGACGCTCGGGTTGGGCGTGGTGCTCCATCGCCAGCACGCCCGCGCCGAGGCCGAGGCCACGTGCGAGCACGACGGCGCGACGATCGCCGAGGCGTGGAACGACGATGCTCGCGTCGCCGTGCACGACGGCCTGTTGCGCAGCGGCGCGTCGGCGGCGGAGACGACCGCGCAGAAGGTCACGCCGTGGCTCGACGCGCATGCACGTGCGTGGCAAGACGCGCGTGCGGGCGCGTGCCGGGCCCATGCGCTGGAGCATCGCTGGGACGACGAGCTCTTCGATCGCGCGACGTGGTGTCTCGACGAGCGCAAGCTCGAGCTGCAGGCGCTCGTGACCCGGCTGGGCGACGCGGACACCGAGGCCGCGAACCGAGCCGTGCAGGCGGCTGCGGGCCTCGCCCGGATCGAGCCGTGCCTCGACGAGGCGACGTTGCGACGCCGATCACCGCCGCCCTCCCACGCGCGCGATCAGATCCCCGAGATCTACGCCGAGTTCGCGCGCGCCGACGCGCTGTGGGCCACCGGTGCCCACGCCGAAGGTCTGGCCGTCGCGCAAGCGACCCGGGCGCGCGCGGAGGAGCTCGGTTGGCCGCGGCTCGTCGCGTCGGCCCGACTGCGCGTGGGGGCGTTGCTCGCGGACACCGGCGCCTTCGCCGAGGCCGAGCTCATGACCCGATCCGCGTACTTCGAGGCGATGCGCGCCGGCGAGGTCGACGAGGCGTTGTGGGCCGCAGACGCGCTCTCGCGGCTGGTCGGCACGTCGCTCGCGCGGCCCGACGACGGCCTGCTCTGGGAGGAGCACGCGGAGCTGCTGCGCGCCGAGGTCCCCGATCCGCTGGGCTTGGAAGCGGCCTCGGGGCTCACCAACGTCGGCCGTATCGAGTTCGCCCGCGGTGACTACGACCAGGCGAGGATCGCGTTCGAAGGCGCGCTCGAGCGGCTCGAGCGTGGGCTCGGCCCCGAACATCCGAACGTCGCCGCCGCCCTCGACAACCTCGGCCTCGCCCGCTTCCGCCGCGGCGACTACGTGGGCGCCAAGTCGGACTTCGAGCGCGGGCTGACGATCGTCGAGACGACGAAGGGACGAGAGCATCGCGACGTCGTGCCGAGCCTGAACAACCTCGCGCTCGTCGAGGTCCGGACAGCAGCGTACGCCGATGCCCTCGCCCACTTCGAGCGCGCGCTCGCGGTGCAGACCGCGGCGTTCGGCCCCATGCACCCGAAGGTCGCCACCATCGTCTCGAACATGGGCGTCGTCCGGCACCTCCTGGGCGAGTACGAAGCCGCCGCTGCCCTGCACGAACGCGCGCTCGAGATCCGCGAGGTCGCGCTCGGATCGGAGCACCCGGACGTGGCGGTGAGCCTCGTCAACCTCGGCCTCGCGCACTTCATGATGGGTCACGACGACGACGCCGAGGGACGTTTCGAGCGCGCGCTCGCGATCAAGTCCAGGACCCAGGGCGCCGATCACCCCGAGACGCTCGAGGCGCTCGTCAACCTCGCGGGCGTACGGCAGCGCCGCGGCGACCACGACGCCGCGTCCGCGATGTACGACCGCGCGCTGCCGATCCTCGAGCGCACGCTCGGCGCGCAGCATCGCGATCTCTCGTACGCGCTCGTGGGCCTCGCACGCGCGGCGATCCACCGCGGGCGCGCGGCCGAGGCCGTGGCGCACGCCGAGCGGGCGCTGCGGTTGCTCGAGCAGGGCGTCGCACCGACCGCCGATCTCGCGACCGCGCGGGTGGTGCTGGCGCGGGCGTTGAGGTTGGGGGATCCGGGCTCGGCTCGTGCGGAGGAGCTGGCGGAGCTGGCGTGCGCGCCGTATCGGGGCGCGGGGGTGCCGGCGTACCTCGCGGAGTGCCAGGGGTTTGCGCGATAGGGGGCTGGCGAGGGGGGGGTGCTCGCGGTGGCGTGTGGTCACGGCAGATCGAGCTGCGCAAGGTCCCCGCGCGGCTGATCGAGACGCAGGCCGTGATCGTCGCGCTCGAACCCGCCCGCACCCTCGCAGCGCAGCGAGCCACTGGGCCGATCCGTCCGTGCGCCCGCGATGCGCTCGCGCCTTCGGGCGACGGCACGCGGCTGCAGTTCGAGCTCGAGGTCGCGCTGTCCGGGTGGACCCGCCTCGCCGCACCCTCGATGGCGCCGGGCTGCGTGTTCCCGGTCGCGAACCACGGCCGCCCGGCCGCGCTGGCGACGGCAGCGAGCTCGGCGGCCGCACCGGTCTCGCGTCCTCCCTGCAGCGCACGACGTTGCAGGGCGGCGCGGCCGAGCTCGCGCGCTTGCGCGGCGGCGACTGACGCCCGAGGCGTCTCGACGGCCTCGCAGCTCGACTGACGGAACCTACCGGCCCGCCACAACATGGAGCGGTGGATCGCTACGCCCGTCGTTGGTGGCTCGGTTTCGGTATCGCGGCGCTCGTCGCCGTGTTGTTGGCGTGGGGCTCGATTCGCGCGCGCTCGACGTCTTCGGTCGCCCAGAGCGTCGCAGACCCCACCAACCTGGCAGCGGCGAGCGGCGACGAACCGACGACCGAGCCCGCGCCCACGCGACGGACCCTCGACGACCCACAGACGCTCGGACGCACCGCAGTCGTCGGCGGCACGGTGCGGGACCCCGACGGCAAGCCGATCGCGGGCGCGGAGGTCTGTGCGTTCGCGGGTGTGGGCGCGACGGGGGAGCGGGTACCGACGTGCGCGCGCGCGGGCGCCGATGGTCGCTACCAGCTCCCGACCACGACGCGCGTGATCGTGCTGAGCGCGACCGCAGCGGGGTTCCTGCCCTCCGTCGCGCCGGTCGGACATCGCGCGAATCGGCTCGCGCTCGCGTCGGGCGAGCAGCGCGCGGGCGTCGACTTCGTGCTCACGCGTGGTGGCGCGCCGTTGGTCGGCATCGTCAGCGACGTCTTCGGCGGACCGATCGAGGGCGCGCTCGTGATCGCGTCGCATCCCGATTCCACCGACCAGCTCGACTCGGTCGACCCGCGCGTCGTCCCCGTGCACGCGACCACCGACGCCGATGGACGCTTCGAGGTGTCGGTCGCGTCGGGTCCGTACGTCGTGCGGGCGAGCGCGCTCGGCTATGCGCGGGGCATCACGAGCACGCTCGTGCCCGGTCCGACCGTCCAGCTCGCGCTCGCGCCCGAGGGCGCGATCTCGGGGATCGTCGTCGACGCTGCGGGCGCGCCGGTACCCGGCGCGCGGATCCACGTGCGGTCGTGGCACGGCAGCCACGCAGTCGATCGCGCCGTCGGTGTCGCCGACGACGCGGGCCGCTTCCGCATCGCCGGGCTCGGGCCCGGTCGCTACCGCCCGAGCGCCGCGTTCGACGAGCGCGTCGGCATGGCGGAGCGGAGCTACGCCATCGACATCGGCGAGTCGGTCGACGACGTGCGCATCGAGCTCATCGACGCCGCGTCGCTCACCGCGACGGTCCTCGCGAGCGCGGACGAGTCGCCCTGCCCCGGCGGCCAAGTCGTGATCGCCGACCCGTCGCGCGACGAGTCGATCCGCGCCGCGATCGGCGACGGCGGCGTCGCGGTGTTCGAGGGCGTGTTGCCAGGCACGTACGACGTCGCCGTGCGCTGCGACGACCATGCGTCGACGGCGGTACCGAGGCAGCTCGTCGTCGCGCCGGGTCCCAACGACGTGGTGTGGCACGTCGACGGCGGCAACACGCTGCGCGGTCGCGTGCTCGATCACCTCGGCGAGCCCACGGTGGCGTTCGTCGCGGTGCTCGCCGCCGACGGCGGTGGTGACGGCGTGTTCCGCCCGACCAAGGCCGGCGACGACGGCGCCTTCGTGATCCCCGGCGTGCCCGCGGGGCCCCACACCGTTCGCGCGGAGCTCGATGGCGGTCAGACGACGAGCGTCACCGTCGACGTCGGTCCGAGCACGCCGGAGCTCGAGCTGCGGCTCGGCACCTCGACGACGCTGCGCGGCACGATCCGCCGCGGTCGCGAGGGCGCGCCGGGCCTCGAGATCCGCGCGACCCCCACGGGCGGCGACGCCTGGCACAACGGGATGGCGACGACCGACGACGACGGCAAGTTCGTGATCGAGGGGTTGCCGCCCGGTCCGCACACCGTCGCGGTCGCCGATCGCATGGAGACCGAGCTCGCGCGCAAGGAGATCGACATCCCCGAGCGCGGCGCGACCTTCGACCTCGCGCTCCCCGAGGCTGCGACGATCCGCGGCGTCGTCCTCGACGACGGCGTGCCGCTGCCCGACGTCGCCGTCGCCGCGATCGATGGCTCGAAGCTCGGCCACGTCGACGCGCGCGTCGGTGCGCTGCGCGAGGCCAGCGGCGCGCGCTCGGTGCTCACCGACGCCGACGGCCGCTTCACGATCGAAGGCGTCGACGCGACGCGCAGCTACACGGTGCTCGCGCAGCGACGCGGCGGCGGCCAAGCCAGCGCCGACGGTGTCCGTCCCGGGAAATCGGTCACGCTCGTGATGCAGCCGATGGGCGAGGTCACCGGCGAGGTGACCGGCGGCGCCGTCGTCGGTCTCGCGGTCGCGCTGCGGCGGACCGACGGCGCGCCGGCGCTGCGCGACTCGTTCCCGATCGGCGGCAGCCACTTCGCGTTCGACGGCGTGCCGCCGGGCAGCTACGACGTCGTCGCGGTCGCGCGCGGCGGACGAGGCCGCGCGAAGGTCGACGTCGTGGGCGGCAAGCGCTCGCGCGTCGCAATCGTCCTCGAGCCGAATCGCAACTTCCGCGGCCGCTTCGTCGACGTGCGCACCGGCGAGCCCGTGCCGAACGTGTACGCGATCTTCGGCGAAGAAGACGCGACGTTCACCGAACTCGCGATGAAGGCCGAGCTCGCGATCGCCACGCGCGCGACGGGCATCGTCAGCGGTCCCGACGGCGTGTTCAGCGTGCCCGACGTGCCGAGCCACACGGCGCGCCTGCTCGCGTTCAGCAGCGACATCGGCAGCGGCACGCCGTCGATCCTCACGTTCGTCACGATCGCCGCCGGCGCGGAGTCGCCGACGCCCGTCGACGTGCCGCTCGGGCGCGGCCGCAAGAAGGGTGAGCCAGGCGCCGCCGTCGGCTTCGCCGTCGAGCTCGAGACCTTCTGCAGCGACACGCCGCGCGTCGCGAAGATCATCGACACCGCGGTCGCGCACGGGCTCGCGGTCGGCGACGAGATCGTCGCCGTCGACGGCATCGACGTCACCAACCTGCGCTGCTACCTCGCGCGCGAGCTGCTCGCGGTCGAGCCGGGCGGGCGGGTCGAGCTGACGCTCGAGGGCGAGCGCAAGGTCGTCCTCGTCGCACCTCCGGCCGGCTGAGGGAGCGGATCTGTCCGCCGCGCGCACGCGACAAGCCCGCTCGACGAAGCGCCGCAGCTCGTTCGAGATCGGTCCCGCGCAGGCGGATTCCGCTCGCGGCGTCGCGGCGTTCGCGGGGGACGAGGAGTTCCCGACTCCACTGCTGTGGACGCTCGCGAGGACGCGCGAACGGCAGGTCTGATCACGATGGCGCCGAACCAGACCCACGACTCGACGCGGATCGCGATCTGCGGACGTGCGCTGTCGTCCGCGCCGTCACGTGGCGCGTGCGATCCGCCGCGCCAAGCCACGCGAGATCCGCCGACGCCGCTTGCCCAGCCGTCTCGGCCATGCGTCGGCCCCCGCAAGAAGGACACAGCCCGCGCCGCTTGCACGAGACCGCGACCCACCGCTCGTGACCGCAGTCGCCCTGAGACGGCTGCTGGACGCATGCGAGACGTTGCTTCATGCTCGATGCTGCCTCGATGACCGGCCGCGTCGACACGTCACGCCGCGCCTGCCAGCGATCCGTGCCCGCGTCGCTCGTGTGCGGCCTTTGGGCGCTGTCGCTCGCATGCCCCGGCGACGCCCCCGTCGGCGGCGACTCGAGCTCGACGCGCGGCAGCGGCACCGACGAAGGCAGCAGCGCCACGTCGGCGAGCGCGAGTTCGACCACCGATGTGTCCGCCGATTCGTCCGGCAGCGGCAGCAGCTCGGGCGGGCCGCTCGCGCCGCCGACGCTCGATGCCATCGAGCCCGCGCTGGGCGACACGCTCGGCGGCGTCGCGGTCACGGTGCACGGGACGGGGCTGTCGCAGCTCGTCGCGGTGACCATCGGCGACGTGCCATGCACCGCGCTCGACCAGGTCGCGCAGACCCACGCGCTGTGCATCGCACCCGCGCTGCCCGCGGGCGTGCACGACGTGGTCGTGACGACGCCCCAGGGCAGCGCCACCTTGCCGCTGGGCTACGAGGCGTGGACGCCCGCGTCGCTGGCGGGTGCGCGCGTGCTGCAGGCCGACGCCGGCGTCACGCTGGCGCGCGCGGCCGCACCCGCACCGCTGTGGCGCACGCTCGCCGCGACCGCGCCCTGGCATCCGCGCGACGGTGCGGGTCTGCTCGCGCTCGACGATCGCCTGCTGCTGCTCGGTGGCTGGGACAGCGGCGTCGTGCGGCAGTGGGGTGGCCAGGTCACGACCAACGAGGTCTGGGCCAGCGACGACGGCGGCCAGACGTGGGACCTGCTGCTCGCGCACGATGCCGCGCCGCCGTCGACCGGGCCGGGCGCACGCTGGAGCGCACGCCACACTGCGGGTTGGCTCACCGCCGAGATCGAGGGCCAGCGCTACGCCTACGTGATCGGCGGCGACATCTACGACGCCGCCGCCGACGTGTGGCGCTCGGTCGACGGCCAGACGTGGACGCGCATCGCCGACGGCGCGCCATGGGGCGCCCGCGTGCTGCACATGGTCGCGAGCTTCGACGACGCGCTGTGGCTCATGGGCGGGCAGACCGACGTCTCCGATCCCGCGACCGCGCTCGCGGACGTGTGGCGCTCCGACGACGGCGGCGAGACCTGGCAGCAGCAACCCGACGCGCCGTGGCCGGCGCGCGCCATGGTCTACGGTCCGGTCGAGCACGACGGGCTGCTGTGGATCGCCGGCGGTGGCACCTACGCGTATGACTCGGCCGACCGCGCGTACTTCTCCGACGTGTGGTCCTTCGACGGCAACAGCTGGAACGAGGAGCTCGCCGACGGTGCGGCGCCGTGGGCCGGACGGCAGTACCACAACCTGTTCGCCTGGCAGGGCGAGCTGTGGATCGGCAGCGGCTGGCTCGCCGACGCCGCCAACCACAACGACGTGTGGCACAGCAGCGACGGCGTGACGTGGACGCGCGCGCTGGGGACCGCCTTCGCACCCGGCCACGCCGACGGTGTCGCCGTCACGGCGGCCGGGCCCATCCACGCCAGCGGCAACGCGTTCGACACCGCGGTGCACCGGCTCGAGACCGCCACGGCCGCGCCCGTGACCGCGTGGGCCGAACAGGGCGACGGCGGCGCGACCCTGCTGCCACCGGACCAGGACGCGCGGCCGTTGTGGCTGGCGCAGGCCTTCGCCGATCAACCCGGGCTGTGGTTCGACGGTACCGACGCGCGACTGCTGCGGCCGGCCCGCGATCCGCAGCCGCAGGGTCGCAGCGTGTTCTGGGTCGGACGCAGCCCGCGCGAACGGACGGCGCCACCGTCGATCAACGCGCCGCAGACCCTGGTCGGCGACAGCAGCCCCGCCAGCCGCGCGCAGGTCGGCTACGACAACGACGCGCTCGCGATGGTCGTGACCGATGCCAGCGGCTCGTGGCGCGGCGGCGAGGTCACGTCGCCGTCCTTGCGGCTCGCCGAGGCCACGCGGCTCGTGGGCTTCACCCACGCGCTCGACGGCACGGTGCAGGCATTCGTCGACGGCGTCGCGAGTGGGCCCGCGGCCGCGCGCGCCTACGACGCGCGTTTCATGGGCTGGGACACCCTGGGCGCCGGCTACGGCGGCGACGCGCGGGCACAGCTCGTGCTGGGCGCGGTCGTGATCGTGCCCGCGGTGCTCGACGACGACACCCGCGCGAAGCTGCTGCAGTGGTCGCGCAAGTGGGGCGTCAGCCCCTGATCGCGGACGGCTCCGCGCGCCGCAGCTGCTCGAGGCCGTCGAGCAACAGCTCGAGCCCGAGCGATAGCGAGTGCAGTCCGTCCTGGCGCCCCTCGATGACCTCGAGCGACATGCCGTGCAGGTGGGGGAACCGCTCGGGCGGGATCATCGGCAAGAAGCCCGCGGCCGCGCTCGCGTACTGCTGGGGGTCGAGCGGGAAGTTGAGCACCTGCAGCGTGAAGCCGTAGGTGAAGGCATCGAGCGCGTTCCAGGCATGGTCGGCCAGGGCGTAGGAGAAGCCGCCGGCGCGCAGGCAACCGATGGTCGCATCGACGTAGCGCAGCATCACCGGGCCGACGTTGAGGCGCGAGACGAACAGCATCGTGGCCCAACGGTGGCGCATGAGCGCGGCGTGGGCCGAGTGCGCGCGCCGACGCATCGCCTCGCGCCAGTCGGCGCCGGCAGCCGGCAGCTCGATCTCCGCGGCGACGCGCTCGACCAGGCCATCGAGGATCTGCTCCTTGTTGGCGACGTGGTTGTACAAGGACATCGCCTCGACCTTCAGCGCGGCAGCGAGCGTGCGCATGCTCAGCGCCTCGAGGCCTTGCTCGTCGGCGAGGGCGAGCGCGGCGTCCAGCACACGCTCGGGACTCAGGGGTTCGCGTCGACGACGGGCGGTGCTCCGTGCGGTGCGGGTCTTGGCCATCGGTCTCCCGTGACGATGCGCACGGACTTACGCCGTAAGTTCCGCTCGACACCGGTGCATGCATGCTATACTTACACCGTAAGCAAAGCAACCGACGCCGCCATGACCACCGCCACCGCCCCGCTCGCCGCCCCGATCCCCACCGTCGCCGCCCGCACCATGCGCGCGGTGGCCCACCGCCGCTACGGCGAGCCGCAGGTGCTCGCGATCGAGGACGTGCCCGCGCCTTCGCCGGGCCGCGGCGAGGTGCTCGTGCGCGTGGCCGCCGCGGGCGTGACGATCGGCGATCACCACGTCGTCACCGGCCGCCCCTACCTCGTGCGCGTGAGCCCGTTCGGCGGCATGCCGCGCCCGAAGCGGATCGTGCCCGGCGGCACGCTCAGCGGTCGCATCGAAGCCCTCGGCGACGGCGTCACCGAGGTGAGCGTCGGCGACGAGGTCATCGGCCACCCCGTCGCCGGTGCGTTCGGCGAGCTCGCGGTGGTGCCGGTCGATCGCATCGCACGCAAACCCGCGAACCTCGAGCTCGACACCGCGGCCGCGGTGCCGTGGGCGATCGCAGCGCTGCAGGGGCTGCGCGACGCCGGGCGACTGGTCGCGGGTCAGCGCGTGCTGGTGGTCGGGGCCAGCGGCGCGGTCGGGACGTGGGCGGTCCAGATCGCCAAGGCGATGGGCGGCGAGGTCACTGCGGTGTGCAGCGAGGGCAACGCCGCGTTGATGCGCGAGCTGGGCGCAGACGCGGTGATCGACTACCGGCGCGAGGACTACACCGCCGGCACCGCGCGCTACGATCTGGTGTTCGATCTCGTCGGCGATCGCAGCCTGGGCGATCTGCTGCGCGTGCTCGAGCCGCGCGGCACCTACGTCGCCGGCGCCCTGGGCCCGGGCGACTGGCTGGCCCCGATGGTCCGGCTCGCGGCGGTGGGCCTGCGTGGGTTGTTCTCGCGCCGCCGCCTCGCGGGCCTGCTCGCCCACCCCAACCGCGCCGACCTCACGGCGCTGGTCGAGCTGGTCGAGGCCGGCAAGGCGCGCCCCGTGATCGCCCGTCGCTGGGCGCTCACGGAGATCGCCGCGGCGCTCGACGTCGTCGGCAGCGGCCGCAGCCGCGGTCAGCAGCTGGTCCGCGTCGCACCGTGATCAGCGACCGAGCAGCACGTCCAACCACGAACGCTGCTCACCCTCGCGACGCGGCGCCGACTCGCGCGCCTCGGCGCAGCGGCAGCGTTGGTCGCGGGGCACGTCGCCGAGCACCTGCTCGACGTGGGCACCGCAGCCAGCGAAGGTGGGCTTGCCGCACTGGGAACACTGGACTCGTCTGCACATGGCGGATGACCTCGGGCGCCCCATGCCTTCACGCGGCGGTGGGCGCTCCGAAGCGTAAGAGCCGGCCCGCACGAAAAGGGTTCACGCGCCGTCGAGCAGGCCGCGCATCGCGCGGCGGACCGCCGCCTGGACCTGCGGCGGCACCTCGTCGCGGGCGCCCGCGGTCCGGCACAGCGCCAGCGACCGCTTGAGCGAGTCGCACGCCACGCGGCACCGCGGGCAACCCTCGAGGTGGCGCTCCATCTGCGCGCAGACCCCCGCGTCGATCTCGTCCTCGAGGTGCTGCGAGAACAGCGTGAGCACGTCGGGGCACGTGCCCGCCGCCGCCTCCGCCGCGGGCAGCTGCAGCAGCGGCGCCACGAGATCGCGCACCGCGACGCGACCGCGGTGCAGCCGGCTCTTGACCGCCTGCGCGCTGATGCCGAGCACCTGCGCGACCTCGGGCGCGGTCAGGCCCTCGACGTCGCGCAACACCACGACCTCGCGCGTGCCCGGCTCGAGCGACTCGATCGCACCGGCCAGCGCACGCGCGAGCTCTCGCGCGGCGGCGGCCTCGTCGGGCGGCCGCGCGGGATCGGCGAGCGCCGCGGCCGCATCGGGTTCGCTGGCCCGGGCCGCGTCGGCGAGCGAGCGACCGTGTCGCGACTGCTTCTTGATGCAGAAGCTCCGTGCGACCGTGTACAGCCACGTCGACAGCGCGGCTGCGCTCTGCAGCGTCGCGACGTTGCGCGCGAGCGCGAGCAACGTCTCTTGCACGACGTCCTTGGCGTCCTCGCCGTCGCGGCACATCGCGGCTGCGAAGCGGTGCACGCGGGCCTGCTGCCGCTCGACCAGCTGCTCGAGCGCGGCGCGGTCTCCGGCCTGGGCGCGTGTCAGCAGCCCGGGGTCGTCGTCGGCCATGACCCGGGTTTTCGCATGGAAGCGCCCGTGTCGCGAACCTCAATTTCGTGCCACGCGGCGCGACGACGAGGCGCGCCCCGATGTGGTGCCCGCGCGCTCGCACCGCGCCGACGCGGCCACGCCGGCGCACCGCCGCGCACTGCCGGGGCCCGCGTGCGGCGGCGACGAGCGTACGCGGCCCGAAGCAGACCACCACCGCCGCGCTCGATCGCGCTGAAGCGCAGCGCTCGCCGGCCGATGTGCAGGCGGCCGCGTCGCCGCGCGGCGCGACATGATCTTCGAAGACGCGAGCGGTCGACGACGCACCTGGGTGTTCCTCACCGCCGCGGCCGCGGTCGCGATGCTCGCCGTGCCGCTGGTGCTGTCGCACGCAGCGGAGCAGCTGCCGAGCACGCGCACGCCGTGGCCGCGCGCCACCGCGACCGCGTTGCCGACGCCCGCGACGTGGTCGGACGACGCGCCGGTCGCCACCGCACCGCCGCCCGGCCGCGCGGACGCAGCGCTGGATCTCGCGCTGCAACGCCTCGATGCACCGCTGCCGCTGCCGGCCGGCGCACACCTGGCATTCACGGTCGACGATCCCCGCGCCCACGCCAGCGTCGCGCAGCACCGCGACGCGATCGCTGCGGTGGCGCCGGATTGGTTCCGCGTCGTGGGCGACGACTGCGAGCTCGAGGTGCTGCCCGAGGCCGACCTGGGCCCGCGCGACGCCGAGGCGCTGTGGCTGCCGCGCGTGGCGAACTTCGACGGCAACGCCTGGACCGCGCGCGAGACCTCGGCCTTGCTGCGCGACGTCGACGCACGACACTGCCTCGCCGACGCCCTGGCACGCGAGCTCGCGGCGCGCGACGCCGACGGCGTCAACGTCGACTTCGAGTCACTCGCGGCCGCGGACGCGTCCAACCTCGTGCACTTCGTCCTCGCGCTGCGCGAGCGCCTGCACCCACTGGGCATGCGGGTGACGATCGACGTCGCCGCGAACGATCCTGCGTTCGATCTGCCACGGCTGGGCCGCGCCGCGGACGCGGTCGTGCTCATGGCCTACGACCAGCACCACGACCACGGTGCGCCCGGACCCATCGCGGCGCGCGACTGGCTCGCCGCCGCCATCGATCGCGCGCGCGCGCAGGTGCCCGCGGAACACCTCGTCGTCGCGCTGGGCAGCTACTGCTACGACTGGCCCGCGCAGCCCGGCGCGACCGCGCGCGCGCGGACCATGCCCGAGGCCTTCGCGCTCGCGGCCGAGCTCGGCGCACAGCCACAGACGATCGCGGGCACCGGCAACCTCCGCTTCGACTGGCAAGATCCCGAGGGCGTCGCACACCAGGTGTGGTGCCTCGACGCCGTCGCACTCGCAGACGCGTTGGCGCTGCTGCACGCACGCGGGCTCGATCGCACCGCGCTGTGGCGCGCCGGCAGCGAGGACCCGTCGTGGTGGCCGGTGCTGCAGGCCGAAGGTGTCGACGCGCGGGCGCGGGCGTTGCAGTCGATCGAGCCCGAGGGCGCGGCGATCGTGGAGGGCAGCGGGGACGTGATCCTCCGCCGCGTCGCCGCGCGCGGCGGCCGGCGCGAGCTCGCGCTCGCGTCCGACGGCAGCGTGGTGCACAGCCGCATGCCCGAGGTCCCCAGCGTCGCGGTGCTCGAGCGCCGCGGCAGCGGCGACGGGGTCGTGCTCAGCTTCGACGACGGCCCCGACCCGCGCTGGACGCCCGCACTGCTCGACGCGCTCGCGCAGGTCGGTGCACCCGCGACGTTCTTCGTGCTCGGCGAGGCCGCGCGCGAGCATCCGGCGCTGGTGCAGCGGATGCAGCGCGAGGGACACGTCGTCGCCAACCACAGCTGGGATCACGCCGATCCGGCCATGCTCGATCACGAGGCCATGCGCGCCCAGCTGGCGTCGACCTCGCGGCTGCTCGAGGCGCTGACCGGTCGCGAGGTGCAGCTGTACCGCGCCCCCTACGGCGGCGTGCTCGATCTCGACGATGCCGCGGCGGTGGCACGGCAGCACGACGTCTGGGCCAGCGGTCACGCCTACGTGTCGTCGTCGGTCGACGCCGCCGACTGGGCCGACGACGATGCCGACGCGATCGTGCGCCGGGTGCTCGCGCAGGTCGAGGCCGGCGGGCGCGTGGTGGTGATGCACGACGGCGGCGGCGATCGCAGCGCCACGCTCGCGGCCGTCCGCGCGCTGGTGCCCGAGCTGCGCCGTCGCGGCCACCCGGTGGTCGGCCTCGACGACTACCTCGGCATCTCGCGCGAGACCCTCGCGCCGCCGCTGGCCGGGCGCGACCGCGTGTTCGCGACGGTCAACCGCGCGCTGGCGTGGGCGCGCGAGCACACCGACACCGTGCTGGCGTGGGTGTTCGGGCTGTGCACCGCGCTCGCGGGCCTGCGCATCGTCGCACTGGCCACGCTGGTGTTGCGCGATGCCCGACGGGCACCGCCGCGGCCCCACCCCGGCCGGCCGTTGGTCACGGTGCTGCTGCCCTCGTACAACGAGGGCAAGGTCATCGCGGCCTCGATCGAATCGCTGCTCGCGGGCAGCTATCGCGAGCTCGAGATCCTGGTGATCGACGACGGCTCGACCGACGACACCGCCGAGGTCGCCAACCGCATCGCCGCCGTCGAGCCGCGCGTCCGCTGCATCCGCAAGGCCAACGGCGGCAAGGCCTCCGCCGCCAACCTCGGCATCCGCCACGCGCGGGGCGAGATCGTGATCGCGGTCGACGCCGACACCGTGGTCGCGCCCGATGCGATCGCGCGGATGGTCGACCACTTCGCCGACGCCCGTGTCGACGCGGTCTGCGGCAACGTCGAGGTCGGCAACGTGCGCTCGGCGTTGACCGCGTTCCAGGCCATCGAGTACGTCACCAGCCAGAACTTCGACCGCCGCGCGTTCGCGGCGCTCAACTGCATCGGCGTGGTCCCGGGCGCGCTCGGAGCCTGGCGCCGCAGCGCGCTGCTCGACGCCGGCGGCTACAGCCACGACACGCTGGTCGAGGACGCGGATCTGACCCTGGGCCTGCTGCGCCGCGGCGGCGTCATCACCTACGAGCCGCGCGCGATCGGTCGCACCGAGGCGCCCGAGTCGCTCGGCGCGCTGTGGAAGCAGCGCTTCCGCTGGACCTACGGCACCTACCAGTGCCTCGCAAAGCACCGCGCGGCGCTGCTGCGCGGCACGCTGGGCTGGGTCGCGCTGCCCAACGTGCTGGTGTTCCAGGTGCTGTTCCCGCTGGTGAGCCCGATCGGCGACGCGGCGCTGGTGCTGGCGCTCGTGAGCGGCTCGTGGTCCGCGGTGCTGTCGGGCTACCTCGGCTTCCTCGCGATGGACCTGATCGCGTCGGTGCTGGCGTTCCGCCTCGATCGCAAGCCGCTGCGATGGCTGCCGCTGCTGCTGATCCAGCGCTTCACCTACCGCCAGTTCCTCTACCTGGTGAGCGCGCGCGCGATGCTTGCGGTGCTGCTGGGTTCGCGGCACGGCTGGCGCAAGCTCGAGCGCACCGCCAGCGTGGTGCCGCTGCCCACGCGCGCGGCGCCGACGCTCGAGCGCGCGGCGTGACCACGGTCGCGATCGGCGTCGCGCCGTCGCGGCGCGCTTGCAGTATCCTGCGGCGGCCGATGCTCCGACCGTGGCCCCTGACCGCCCTGCTGCTCGCGCTCGCGTGCGACAACTCGGCGCGCAACGAACAGATCGCGAACGTGGACAAGAAGGCCGACCCCGTGCTCGACGAGCGCGCGGAGGAACTCAAGCGCAAGCGCCAGGCCGACGCCGAGGCCAAGGCCGCGCTCGACGATCGTCTGCACGAGGCCATCGTGAAGCTCGCGGTCGCTCCGCCACCGCCGAAGAAGCCGCTGGGCCTGGCCGAGGCGTGCCAGGCCGCGGCGGACGCGAAGGACCGCTTCATGCAGCGGCTGGCCAAGGGCGAGGCGCTGTCGAAGTGGACCGCCGCGCGCGAGAGCGACCTGCCGATGCAGATCATCGAGTGCACCAGCGGCGACAGCGTCAGCGCGGCGGCGTGCCAGGTCGCGGCGCTCGACGGCGCCGGGCCCGAGCTGGCCGAGCGCATGGACGAGATCGTCGCGGTCTGCATGGCGAAGTACGCCAAGGCCCGGCCCGGCGGTGCCCAGGCCGCGAGCAGCGCCCTGCCGCAGCGCCCGCACTGACGAAGCCCGCCGGGGGCTCGGCGCGACCTGCTACGATCGCCGCCATGGCGCGCATGCGCGTGATTGCAACCCTGCTGCTCTCGCTGGCTGGCTGCTTCTCGCCGACCAAGGTCGAACACGACAGCGCCGATGGCGGCAGCAGCGGCAGCGGCAGCACCGGGGGCAGCAGCACCGCAGGTACCGCGAGCACGTCGTCGAGCAGCACGCAGGGCTCGGCCGACAGCGGCGACGTCAGCGGCAGCGGCTGCACCGATCAGTGCAGCGAGGGCACCAGCTGCGACGGCGACGATCTCGTCACGTGCGTGGCCGGCCGCGACGGCTGCCTCGCGCCGCAGACGACCCCGTGCCCCTCGGGCTGCGCGGACGGGGCCTGCGTCGGCGAGCCGCCCGATCTGGCGATCTCGATCGTCTCGGTGGTGTACCTGCAGACCGATCTGCAGGTGACCTACGTGGTCGCGAACGTCGGCACCGGCGCGGCGCCGGAGTTCCGCGTCGATCTGTGGGCCGATCGCGCCGGTGGCTTCGACGGTCCGCCGCCGGTGGGCGAGGCCGGCGACCTCGGCCTGAGCAAGCCCGCGCTGGCCCCGGGCGACGCGCAGCTGTACACCGATGCGATCCCGCGCCCGCCCAACGGCACCCACGTCGCGTTCGCGGTGGTCGATCCCGGCGCCGAGCTGGTCGAGAGCGACGAGAACAACAACGTCTCGCTGGGCTTCGCCTGGACCAACGACGGCGCGGTGATCCACACCAGCTTCGGCGCACCGCAGGCGCCGCTGCCGATCCCCGACGATGGCAGCGTGCTCGAGAGCACCATCGCCGTCGCGACCGAGGCCGTCGCGCCCGAGCTATGGTGCTCGCTCAACTTCACCCACCCCGACGTGTCCGAGCTCCTGCTCGAGCTGGTCGGCCCCGACGGCAGCGTGCGCACCCTGGCGATGGCCTCGCCCGCAGGCGCGGACTTCGGCGGCACGACCTTCCGCGACGGCGCCGACGCAGCCATCGCCGATGCGAGCGCGCCGTTCATCGGCGAGTTCGTCCCGGTGGGACCGTGGCCCGGCGCCGCGCCGGCCCCCATGGGCGACTGGACCCTGCGCATCACCGACACGGTGCCCGGCAACGCCGGGCGCATGAACGACTGGAGCGTCTCGCTGCGGCAGTGAAGCAGCGGTAGCATCCCCTTGTCGTGGCAGCGTCTTGGGCGCTTCGGCTCGCGTCGGTGGTGCCGCGCCTCGCGGGCTTCGCGTGGCGCGTGCTCGGCGAGTTCCGCCGCAACCGCGGATTTCTGCTCGCGGGCGCGCTGGGCTACAACACGCTGCTGTCGATCGTGCCGCTGTTCGCCCTGGTCGCGGTCGCGCTGTCGAGCGTGCTCGACGAGGCCGCGCTGATCCAGACCGTCACGACGCAGGCCGAGGCGCTGTTGCCGGGCCGCGGCGACGCGGTCACGCAGGCGTTCGTGGCGTTCGTCGATCGGCGCGCGGCGATCTCGGCGGTCGGCGTCGGCGTGCTGCTGTTCTTCGCCGCCATCGCGTTTCGCATGCTCGACGAGGCCTTCGCGGCGGTGTTCCACCGCCACCGCCGCGTGCGGCAGCGCGGGCCCGTGCGCGCGGTCGTGCTGCCGCTGCTGTACGTGCTGGTCATCGGCCTGGGGCTGTTCGCGCTGACGCTGGTGATGGTCGCCTTCGACGCGCTGCCGCAGCAGGGCATGCGCCTGTTCGGCCTCACGATCGCGACCGCCACCGCGGTGCCGCTGGTGAAGTCGCTGGCGTTCGCGGGCCTGGTGCTGCTGCTCTCGAGCTTCTACTGGGTGATGCCGCTGGCGCACGTGCGGCCGCGACGGGCGCTGATCGGTGGCGTGGTCGCCTCGGTGCTGTGGGAGGCCGTGCGGTCGATCATGATGTGGTACTTCGCGAACCTGTCGCTGGTGCACGTGGTCTACGGCTCGCTCGGGTCGGTGGTCGTGCTGCTGCTGGGGCTCGAGGTCGCGGCCATCATCTTGCTGCTCGGGGCGCAGATCATCGCCGAGCTCGAGCGCGCGGCCGCGGCCGGGCGGCCGTGGTACGAGCCGCCGGCCGAGGGTGACGACGTCGAGACCCCCGAGGCGGCGAGCGATCGCTGAGCCTTCAGCCCTGTGTTCGACCCGCAGCAGCGTGCGCACGGCTTCGCACCGCATCCGACACGCGTGTCCACGGCGGAATCGACGTGCGATCTCCGGAGATCGCCCCGCTGATCCCATCGTGGGCCGCAGAAATCCGTGCGATGCCACCGAAACGTCGCTCGCGCGTCCTCGTCGCGAGCGAGATCGCGGGTCATGCTGGATCAGACGAGAGCGAGGGACGATGCGAGACTCGAACCACGACGACGAAGCCGGGGTCCTGTTGCGCGCCGCCGAGCGCAGCCTCTTCGATGCGACCGCCCGGGTGGAACAGGCAGTCGCGGCCCTGGGCCAGCTGGGCGCCCGGGATGCGGCCAGCCACGACGCCACCTTGGCGCAGGTGCGGCTGTGGCTGCAGCTGATCCAGGCTCGGCTCGACCGGACCAATCGCCGCGCCGCGGCCCACGCCGCGTGATCGCGGGCGAGCCGGCGATCACGCGAAGCTGGTCGGCAGGCCGGCGTTCTTGAACATCGTCACGAGCCCGGTCTTGTCGACGGCCTTGAGATAGGCCTCCTTGGGCTCGACCAGGTTGCGCTGCACCAGGGCGAACAGCGCATCGTTCATCGTGATCATGCCCTGGGCCTTGGACGTCTGCATGACGTTGGCCAGCTGGAAGGTCTTGCCGTCGCGGATGAGCGCCGACACGGCCTGGGTCGCGAGCAACACCTCCTGCGCCGCGACACGACCGCCGCCGATCTTCTTGCACAACACCTGCGCGATGACGCCCTTGAGCGACTCGCTGAGCATCACGCGGATCTGCGCCTGACGATCGGCCGGAAACTGGTCGATGATGCGATCGACCGTGCTGGTCGCGGTGGTGGTGTGCAGCGTGCCGAAGACCAGGTGGCCGGTCTCGGCGGTCTCGATCGCGATCGAGATGGTCTCGAGGTCGCGCATCTCGCCGACCAGCACCACGTCGGGGTCTTCGCGCAGCGCCGCGCGCAGCGCCTGCTTGAAGCCCTTGGTGTGGGTGCCGACCTCGCGCTGGTTGACGAGGCAGCGGATGTTCTCGTGCACGAACTCGACCGGATCCTCGATCGTGATGATGTGATCGGTGCGGTTCTTGTTGATGTAGTCGATCATCGCGGCCAGCGTGGTCGACTTGCCCGAGCCGGTCGGACCGGTCACGACGACGAGCCCCTTGGACAGCGAGCACAGCTCGATGCAGGCCTTGGGCAGCCCGAGCTGCTCGGCGGGCACGACCGTGATCGGGATCTGCCGCAGCACCGCGCCGACGCCCTTTCTGTCCTCGAACACGTTGAGCCGGAAGCGCGCCAGCCCAGGCACCTCGTAGGCGCAGTCGGCATCGCGTAGGGTCTCGAAGTCCTGCCGCGCGCGCTCGCTCATGATCGGCTGCACCAGCGCGAACACCTCGCGCGAGCCCAGCCGCGGCCGCTCGTGCAGCGTCTGGATCTCGCCGTGCACACGCACGACCGGGTGGTTGTCGGCGGACAGGTGCAGGTCCGATGCGCCGCGCGAGAGCATCTCGCGCAAGAGCTCGTCGATCGCGGCGCCGACCCCCGCGGCTGCGCGCGCGATCGGTGCCGCGGCGGGCCGCGGCTCCGGGCGCGACTCCGGTCGCGGCTCCACGCGCGGCTCCGGCCGCGG
>JAIBBS010000062.1 GCA_019694555.1 Nannocystaceae bacterium | reverse complement strand
GCTCGCGCGGCGGCTCGGCGATCGGTGCCGCGACGGGCACCGCGGCGGGGGCCGACGGCGGTCGCGGTGCCGCGCTCGCCACGGTCACGGTGGCGGCAGGCGTGGCTGCGGCCACGGCGGTCACGCGGCTGCTGGGCGCGCGATCACTGGCGTCCACCTCGCTGCCGCTCGACAGCGCGATCGCAGCCGCCGCTGCACCGCCCAGACCCAGCACGATCGCGGCGGCGAGGCCCAGCGCGCCGCGACGTCGCCGCGGCGGAGGCGTCGACACCGGCGCGGCTGCACCGACGGCCATCGGCTCGGTGTGATCGCCCGCGACGACGCGCTCGGTGATCTCCGCCTCGGCGACCTGCTGCGCCAGCAGCAGCGCCGAGTCGATCGTCGGCGGCTCGAGCGGGCGCACCGCGAGGATCGGCTGCGGCCCGGTGTCGTCGAGCCGCACGACCATCGAGACCTCGGAGCGCGCCCGCGAGGGCGTGCGCAGCTCGCCGGCGATCTGCGCGATCGCGGCCTGCGGCGCGCGCTCGAGGCGGATCGCGGTCAGGCGCTGGTGCGGGTGGCGGTGGCGGGCGAACAGGGTCTTGATCTCGCGCAGCCGCGCGGCGTCGAGGTTGTCGCTGCGCAGCACCACGAACAGGCCGCGCTCGCCGTCGGACAGCGCGTCGACGAGCGGCTCGTCGTCGCGCTCGATGCCGGTGACGACCTCGGGCGCGAGGCCCTGGGCGCGCGCGACGTCGACCCAACGCACGAGCTCGAGGTCGTCGTCCTCGGCGCACAGCAGCACGAACGACTTCGAGCTCGCGGTCCCCGTGATCCCCACGCACGTGCGCGTAGCAGCACGCGTGCCAACGACCCGAGCCTGGCGAAACACGCGTAGCGCGTGGATCGATCGTGTGGCCGTGGCCGGTGATCGGGGCGATTCCGGGGCCCATGGGCCTCGGTCGGCGCAGGGATCAAACGACAGCGGCGGCCGCCCACGATGTGGGCGAGCCGCCGCCGTTGCAGGGCATCGCGGCACAGCGCACGTGCCGCGATGCGTCCGAGGTCACCGTCGCGATCAGCGAAGCGCCTTGGCCATCGCAGCGCCGATGTCCGACGGCGTGTCCGCGATGTGCACGCCGGCCTCGCGCAGCGCCGCGAGCTTGGCCGTGGCCGTGCCCTTGCCACCCGAGATGATCGCGCCCGCGTGGCCCATGCGCTTGCCCGGCGGCGCGGTGGTGCCGGCGATGAAGCCGACCACCGGCTTGCGCACGTGCGCCTTGATGAAGGCCGCGCCGTCCTCCTCCGCGCTGCCACCGATCTCGCCGATCATGACGATGCCCTCGGTCTGGGGATCGTCGTTGAACAGCTGCAGGCAGTCGACGAAGTTGGTGCCGTTGACCGGGTCGCCGCCGATGCCGATGGCGGTGGTCTGGCCCAGGCCCAGCGTCGTCAGCTGGTGCACCGCCTCGTACGTCAGCGTGCCCGAGCGCGAGACCACACCCACGCGACCGGGCGTGTGGATGTAGCCGGGCATGATGCCGATGCGGCACTGCTTGGGCGTGATGATGCCGGGGCAGTTGGGCCCGATCAGTCGCACCGGGCGCTCCGCGATCGCGCGCTTGACCGCGACCATGTCGGCGACCGGGATGCCCTCGGTGATGCAGACCAACAGCGGCACGCCGGCGTCGGCGGCCTCGAGGATCGCGTCGGCCGCCAGCGGCGGCGGCACGAAGATGACCGTCGCGTTGGCGCCGGTCTGCTTGACGGCGTCGGCGACGGTGTCGAACACCGGCACGCCCTTGCCGCCGGCGTTGTTGTCGAGGTGCCCGAGCACGACCTCGCCGCCCTTGCCGGGCGTGACGCCGCCGACCACGGCGGTGCCGTAGTTCATCGACTGCTCGGCGTGGAACATGCCGGTCTTGCCGGTGATGCCCTGCACCAGCAGGCGGGTGTTGCGATCGACCAGCACGCTCATTTCGTCATCTCCACGATCTTGCTCGCGGCGTCGCGCAGCGAGGAAGCGGTCGTCACGCGCAGGCCGCTGTCGTCGAGCAGCTTCTTGCCCAGCTCGACGTTGGTGCCCTCGAGGCGCACCACCAGCGGCACCTTCAGCCCGACTTCCTTCACCGCCGTGATCACGCCGTGCGCGATGGTGTCGCACTTCATGATGCCGCCGAAGATGTTCACCAAGATGCCCTTGCAGCCGGGATCCTTGGTGATGATCTTGAACGCGGCGGTGACCTTCTCCGCGGTCGCGCCGCCGCCGACGTCGAGGAAGTTGGCCGGCTCGGCGCCGAAGTACTTGATGATGTCCATCGTCGCCATGGCCAGGCCTGCGCCGTTGACCATGCAGCCGATGGTGCCGTCGAGCTTGATGTAGCTCAGATCGTAGTTCTTGGCCTCGAGCTCGGACGCGTCCTCTTCGCTGGGATCGCGCAGCGCCTCGACGTCGGGGTGACGGTACAGCGCGTTGTCGTCGAAGTTGACCTTCGCGTCGAGCGCGAGCACGTCGCCGCTGCCGGTGACCACCAGCGGGTTGATCTCCAGCAGCGAGCAATCGAGCTTGTCGTACGCGCCCACGAGCTTGCGCAGGAACAGCACCAGCTTCTTGGCGCCGTCGTTGCCCAGGCCCAGGCCGAACGCGAGCTGGCGCGCCTGGAAGTCGCGCAGGCCCACCGCGGGATCGACCGTGGCGCGGAGGATCTTCTCGGGGTGCTTGGCGGCGACCTCCTCGATCTCCATGCCGCCCTCGGTCGACGCCATGATGGTGTTGCGACCGCTCGCGCGATCGAGCGTGATCGCGAGGTACAGCTCGCGCTTGATGTCCATGCCCTGCTCGACGAGCAGCCGCTGGACCTTCTTGCCCTCGGGACCGGTCTGGATCGTGACCAGGGTGCTGCCGAGCATCTTCGCCGCGACCTCGCGCGCCGCCTCGGCGCCGCGCACGACCTTGACGCCCCCGAGATCGGGGTGCTCGACGAAGCGGCCCTTGCCGCGGCCGCCGGCGTGGATCTGCGCCTTGACGACGACGACCTCGTTGCCGCTCTCGCGCACCAGCTCGGCGGCCGCGCTGGCGACCTCGGCCGGCGAGAACGCCACGCGCGACAGCGGCACGGGCACGCCGTGCGCGCGCAGCAGTTCCTTGCCTTGGTACTCGTGGATTTTCATCGGCGGATCACTTCTTCCCGTAGGGCAGCAGCGCCACGACCTCGCGCACGGCCTTGGCCGAGACCTCGAGCATCTCCTTCTCCTTGGCGCCGAGCTTCATCTCGATGACCTTCTCGACGCCCTTGGCACCGAGCACGCAGGGGACGCCGATGTAGAGGTCGCTGTAGCCGTACTGGCCCTTGAGGTAGGCCGCGCACGGCAGCACGCGCTTCTTGTCGCGCACGATGGACTCGACCATCGCGACGCTCGAGGCCGCGGGCGCGTAGTAGCCCGAGTAGCCCAGCAGCCCGACGATCTCGCCGCCGCCGTTGCGCGTGCGCGTGATGATCGCGTCGATCTTGTCCTGCGGCAGCAGCTCGGTGAGCGGGATGCCGCCGACCGAGGTGTGCGTCGGCAGCGGCACCATGGTGTCGCCGTGGCCGCCCAGCACCATGCCGTGGATGTCCTCGACCGAGACGCCCAGGGCCTGGGCGATGAAGTACTTGTAGCGGGCGGTGTCGAGCACGCCGGCCATGCCGATGACGCGCTCGGTCGGGAAGCCCGACTCGGCCAGCATCACGTGGCACATCGCGTCGAGCGGATTGCTCACGCAGATGAGCACGGCCTCGGGCGAGCGCGACGCGACCTGACGGGTGACCTCGCCGACGATCTGGCGGTTGATCTCGACCAGCTCGTCGCGGCTGGTGAACTTGCCGGTGACCGGGTCCTTCTTGCGCGGCACGCCCGCGGTGATCACGACGACGTCCGAGCCGGCGGTCTTGTCGTAGTCGTTGGCGCCGATGACCTCGCAGTCGAAGTCGAACACCGGCGAGGCCTCGGCCAGATCGAGCGCCTTGCCCTGCGGCAGGCCTTCCTTGATGTCGACCAGCACCACGTCGCCGAGGTGCTTCTGCACTGCCCAGTGCGCGGCGGTGGCTCCGACGTTTCCAGCTCCGACGATCGTGATCTTGTTGCGGCGTGGCATGCGGCTCCTGCCCGGCCGGCGGCCGACCGGGGCGCCCCGTATAACACGGCGTGTCGCCCGCGGCGCGGCCGCGCGGGGGACGCTGCACGTGGGGCAGCGCGCGTGGCCGCGGACGGGCCGGGCCTGCTAGCCTTGCCGCCGGGGCGCGGCCGCGCGCGGTCCACCCTCGAGCTCGATGCACCGCGACGCCGCACCTGGTCCCGCCACCGCTCGCAGCACGCGCCTGGCGATCGCGATCGGCTGGGGCATCGGCGGCGTCGCGATGCTGCTGACGCAGGCGTTGGTGCGGCTGACCCCGCGCGCGCTCGAGGCCATCGATTCCGGCCTGAGCTGGCCGCAGTGGTTGGCGCTGGGCGGCTGGGTCGGTTTCATGGCCCACGCCGAGGGCCTGCGGGGATTCCACCGCCGCTTCTCGCCGCGCGTGGTCGCCCGCGCGCTGGTGTTGGCGCAGCAGGGCACGCCGCTGCAGCTGTTGCTGGCGCCGGCCTACTGCATGTCGCTGCTGCACGCCAGCCGCCGCGGTCGCGTGGTCGCGTGGAGCGTGGTCGCAGGCATCGCGGCCCTGGTCGCGATCGTCAGCCGCATGGCGCAGCCGTGGCGCGGCATCGTCGACGCCGGTGTGGTCGCGGGCCTGGGCATCGGCTTGGGCAGCCTGCTGCTGCACACCGTCCGCGCGATGGCCGGGCGACCGCCGACCATCGCGCCGGATCTGCCGGTCACGCCGGCGACAGACGGCTCCAGCTGAAGCCGCCGCAGCCGCCGCTTCCGGGATCGCTCGGATCCGCGGCGGGCGTCTGCTCGGCGTCTTGCTGCGTGGGCAAGGCGAAGCCGGTCTGGCAGTACCACAGCGTCTGGTCGACGAAGGTCCAGTCGAAGCGCGACCAGGTGCCGTCGTCGTCGCTCGACGCGATCACGACGCCGCCGTCGTTGTCGTAGCTCGCGAACGTGTAGCCGAAGCTGTCGGGACCGTAGGTCTGCGTCCAGGTCTCGTCGGTGATCGAGTGGCTGCCGCCGAAGTCGTCGACCCACTCGCCGGCGATCGCGATGCCGGCCGCGCCGGTGCTGCCGGAGTCGGCCCCGGTGCTGCCCGAGTCGCTGCCCGAGTCGCTGCCGGCGCTCGTGCCGGTGTCGCTGCCGTCGCTGCTGCCGACGCCGCTGCCGCTGCTGCTGCTGCCCGCGGCGTCGTCGCTGCCGCCGTCGGTGGTGCCGGTGCTCGCAGAGGTCTCGCCGCTGCTGCTGGTGCTCGCGCCGTCGTCGGCATCGCCGTCGTCGCCGGTGCAGGCGCCCAGGCCCTGCAGGGCCGACGCGAGGGTGAGGGTGGACGCAAGCGCCGCGTGGCGGCGCACGAAGGACTGGATCGGGGTCATGGGACGCGTGCTCGTCTCGCTCCGTCGCGCGCGGAGCGGTGCGTCGTCCCCGGAGGATGAACCCCGCGCCCGACGCGACCGCGCCGGGACGCCGCCGGCCATCCACGTGGACCGGGGACGATGGACCCGCACCTCGCGAAGGCACGGGGTCGACGGCGGGTGTTCGGACTTGCAGGCAGAGGTCTTTCCTACGGTCGCGCTTCCCAGGCGCTGCTCGCCCAGTGCATCGTGCGACCTTCGTTCCTGCTCACCGCTGCGGGACAGTCGCGGGTTCTCACCGCGTTCCCCGTTGCCCCGTCGCGTGCGACGGACCGTCGGCGCCCGCACGATGCCACGGCCGCCGCGGACCCGATCGGGCCGGGCTTGACGGCATTGAAAAAGAATTTCATTCTCACTGCAGGCCGGACCGGCGGGAGGCCTCACCCCGCGCAATCCCGGCGCTTGACGACGTCCCGGGCGGCATGACAAGACCCACGAGCGCGAGGATGAAAACAGTTTTCAAAATCGTCGGGCCCGCGACGCTCGCGGCCCTCGGGGGGTGCATCGACTTCCCGATCCCGCCGGACGAGGGGACGTCCGACGCGCTGGGTCGCGACTGCCCCAGCTGCACGCACGCGCTGTCCGGCGAGCTCATGGTCTTCGTCAACGGTCGGTTGACCAGCGAGGACGCGCTGTACCAGAGCAACGTCCCGCTGGGCGACGCGGCGACCGGGGCCTACTACGCGTCGTCGGTGTATCTGTACGATCCCGATCTCGCCTGCGACGACGGCACGACCGACTGTCGCCTCGTGCAGCTGGGCAACGCGAAGCTCGACGGCCTGCTCGGTGCGCTGTCGCTGCGCGATGGTTCGCTCAAGAAGATGAGCCTGCGTGAGCTGGCGTGGTCGCCCACGCAGGGTCTGTGGGCCACGACCTACGACGTCGCCAACGACGAGTGGGGCATCGCGGAGATCGGCGTGCCCGACTGGCACCTGCAGCAGCAGGACCTCTCGGTCGCGCGCTACGCCATCCGTCCCGGCGATCCGCAGGCGTCGGACACCGATCCCTGCTACTGGCAGGAGGTCGTCAGCGGCCTGGGCTTCCTCGGCGACGAGCTGCTGCTGGGCGTGCGCGGCATGGGCGGCGTCGGCATCCGCAACGACGGGCAGATCTTCCGCGTCGCGCTCGACGTGCTGCGCGACGCGGGCTGGTGCGAGTACGAGGACGACATCTCGCACGACCCGCACTACTACGCGTGCGGCGTGGTGTGCGAGCCGTGGGCCAACTTCGGCCCCGCGCTGGGCGTGGCCGGCGATCTCGAGCAGGATCGCGAGCAGGCCGCGGCGCTGTCGGTCACGCGCGCCGAGGTCGTCGACCGCATGCCGCTGGATCGCCAGGAGCTGTTTCGTGCGGCACCGCCCAAGGATCAGCCGACGATGCCGGTCGCGACCGGGGTCTACCTCGAAGGCGTCACGCCGGGGCTCGACATCGAAGGACTCGCGCGCGTCGACGGCGTGCTGTACGGCATCGACGTCGCCGCGCGACTGTGGCGCTTCGACGAGGACGACGGCAGCGTGGCGCTGCACGAGGATCTCGCGACGAAGTTCGACAACCCCGGGCAGTCGCTGCGGATCCGCGGCGCGACGCGGGTCGTGATCGACGCCGAGGGTGGCTGAGCGCGCGCGTGAGACTCGCGGTCGCGGCGCTGCTGTCGCTGGCGTGGGCGCCGCGCGGGGCCCAGGCGGCGCCGCGCGGCTACGACGGCGCGACCGCGATTCCGGCGCAGGCCCAGCCCGATCGCAGCCGCGTCGCACCCACGCCGACGCCGGGCGCACCCGATCGCAGCCCGGCGTCGCGACAGCAACCGGGTCCGTCGCTGCCGGCCGAGGCCGCGCCGCTCGAGTCACCGCGCGCCGCGGCGCCGCAGCCCTCGCGCCGCCTGGTCCGCGTCGACACCAACGCGCTGGGCGGCAGCACCCGCGAGGACGCGTTCCACCACGCCGGCGCGCGCACGGTGATCCCGATCGCCCGCGCGATCGAGCGCGGTGCCGCGAGCGTCGGTGAGGCGCTCGATCGCGTGCCCGGTGTGCGTGCGCTCGACGGCATCGCCGGCAGCTCGGGACCGACCAAGCTCAACGTCGCCGTGCGCGGCGCGAGCCCGCGGTTGGCCGAGGACGCCACGGTGTTGCTCGACGAGGTGCCGATCGGCATGGCGCCCTACGGCCAGCCGCAGCTGTCGCTGTTCCCGGTGTCGCTGTTCTCGATCGACCGCGTCGACGCGGTGCGCTCGGGTGCGGCGGTGCGCTTCGGCCCGACCACGGTCGGCGGCGTGTTCAACCTCGTGACCAAGCCGATCCCGACCGTGCCCGAGATCCGCGTGGCCTCGCGCGTCGATCGCTGGGGCAACGTGCAGGGCGCCGCGTCGATGGGCACGACCGTGAAGAAGTTCGGCGTGTGGGCCGAGTACGCGCCGCAAGGTGGCCGCACGTTCCGCGAGCACAGCGAGTTCCTCGTGCACTCGGGCCTGCTCAAGCTCGCCTACGCCCTGGGCCCGCGCGCCGAGCTGGCCTCGACCACCCACGGCTACTTCGAGGACACCTCGCTGCCCGGCGGCATCACCTTGGCGCAGTACGGGCTCGATCCGTTCTCGAGCACGCGCAACGGCGATCGCTTCCGCGGCTGGCGCGTGGGCGAGGCGCTCAAGTTCGTGCTGCGACCGCGCCGCGACCACGAGTTCGCGGTGATGGCCTGGTACAACCGCAGCGCGCGGACCAACCGCTTCGACACGCGCACCGACTCGGGCATCGTCAACCTGCCGCGCGACTATCACGTCGTGGGCGTGGAGCCGCGCTACGCGGTGCGGCTGAGCCACAAGCGCGGGCCGTACCACATGCTCGGCTTCGGTGTGCGCGGCGTGTTCGAGCGCGGCCACGAGCAGCGCTTCGACGCGTTGGCTCCGCTGCCGCCACAGCTGTCGATCGACGAGGACACGCGGCTGGGCGCGATCGCGGTCTACGCCGAGGACGAGCTGTACCTCGCCGACGAGTCGGTGGTGCTGCGCGGCGGCGTGCGCGGGGAGTTCGCGCGGCTGTCGGGCCGCGACAACCTCGAGGCACAGATCGATCCCGCACGCTCGGTGCTGTCGCGGGGCTACGCGCAGGCGCTGCCGTCGGCGTCGATCCGCTACGATCCCGTCGACGAGTTCGGCGTGTTCTTGGGCTACTCGCGCTCGTTCAAGGCCCCGACCTTCTACACCGTCGCCTTGGTCGAGACCAACGGGCTCAAGACCGATCCCATCACCGCGGACTCGCTCGAGCTCGGGCTCAAGCTCGCCGAGCTCGGTGGCTTCTACGGCGAGGCCACCGGCTGGGCGCGGCTGTATCGCAACATCTTGGACGAGGGCGAGGCCACGGTCGACTACATCGGCAGCTGGTACGGCGGCGGCGCCGAGCTCGATCTCGAGTGGGAGCCCGGCGAGGTGTGGGAGCCGCTGACGGGGTCGTCTTTGTACGGCGGCTGGGCCTGGGTCGACACCACGATCGTGCGCAGCAGCTCGGGCTTCAACGGCAACTCGATGCCGTGGTTCCCGCGCCACGAGGCCTGGGCCGGGCTCGCCTACGCGTTCCCGTTCCGCTGCAGCTTCTTCGCCGCGCTGCCGGGACCCGACGACTGCCGCGGTCTGCAGCTGGGCGCCGATCTGACCTACTCCGGCAAGCAGTTCTCCTACTTCGACAACGATGGCACGCTGGGCCCGCCCAACGGAGCCACCGGCGTGATCCCGGCCTATACCCTGGTCGACGTCTACCTCAAGTTCCGCACGCTGCTGCCGCGGGCGTGGGCGGTGAACCTGTCGCTGGGCGTGAAGAACGTCGCCAACACCGCGTGGTTCTACCGCACCGACGATCTCAACCGCGGCATCTTGGCCCAGCGGCCGCGCACGTTCTTCATCGGACTCGACATCGCGTACACGTTCTTCGGTGCGCCCGAGCGCGCGCGCGCGCGGCAGGCCCGGCGCGAGGCGAGGCAGCAGCGCCGATGACGTGGAAGGGCTGGCTGTTGCGCTGGCACCGGCGCATCGGTGCGATCGCGGTCGCGCTGGTGCTGCTGTCGGCGGTGACCGGCGCGGTGCTGCTGTTCCGCGCGAGTTTGTTCGCGCACGCCAAGCCGCGGGTCGAGCCGGTCGCGACGCCGGTGACGCTCGAGGCGATCGTCGCCGCGGGGGTGGCCGCCGGCGACGGCGCGCGCGCCACCGACGTGGGCCTGCCGGGCGAGCCCGACGAGCCGTGGGTGGTGTGGCTCGACGACGACGCCGAGACCGAGGTCTACGTCGACGGGCGCGGCCGCGTGGTCGGCCGCCACGCCGGCATCGACGGCATGGGTCGGGTGCTGTTCCGCCTGCACACCGGCGAGGCCATCGGCGAGACCGGCCGCTACCTGCAGCTGCTGGTGGCGGTGGCGCTGTGCCTGCTGGGCCTGTCGGGCGTGGTCACGCTGACCACGCGCTGGCGCGCGCGATCGCGGGCTCAGGCGCGGCGCGATGGCAACGGCGCCGGCGCAGCGGAGGGATCGTGAACGCAGCGCACCGCACCGAGCACCGCCGCGACGTCGTCGACGTAGCGCACGGTGTCGAGCGCCTCGACCGTGCGCACGCCCTCGATTTCGTCGAGCTGCAGCCAGCCCGCGAGCACGCCGGCGGCGACCTGCAGCAGCGTGGCGTTGGTGCCCCACGCGGCCGCGTCGGCGCAGTCGGTCTCGAAGCCGCACCACAGCTCGCCGAAGCGGCGGCTGCACAGCAGCACGCCCACGCGATCGCGGCCGACGGTGCCCGCGACGTGGGGTGGCCACAGCCGCCCCGCGCGACCCGGCCGCGCGCCGCGTGCGAGCCAGCGGCGCGTCGCGGCCGCGGGGCGATACACGTAGGCGAGCTCGACCCCGGGCAGTCGCGCGCCCAGGGTCACGAGCTCGTCGTGCGGCACGACGTAGCCGGCGATCAGCTCGTCGCCACAGCGCGCGCGGTACTCCGCCTGCCACGGCGCGTGATCGGCCCAGCGCACCGCACCGCGATCGATCCACTGCGTCCGCGGCACGCCCAGCTCCTCGGCGCAGCTGCGCGGGCTCCACGTCGCGGCGCAGCCGTCGGCGTCGTCGTGCGCGGGGTCGGGCTCGGCGCGGGTCTCGTCGTGTTCGGTGACCAGCACCGCGTACAGCGCGAGCGCGGCGGCGGTCGGGGCCATGCCCACGCGCGCGGCCAGCTCGGCCATCGCGTGATCGACCAGCGCGTTGACGCAGCCGGGGTTCATGCCCGCGCCCAACACGTGCGCGCCGGCGATCGCCGGCGGCGTCTCGACCAGCGCGCGGGCATCGGCCAGCAGATCGATCCGCGGCGGCCCGTGCCAGCGCTCGAGGCTGGTGCACAGGTAGCTGCGCCCGGCCATGGCCGCGAGCGCGTCGCACCAGTCGAGCCCCGCGACGTCGACGAGCTCGTCGATCGCGTGGGTCTGCACCAGCGCTGCGAGCTGCTCGCGCGAGTCCAGCTGCTGCGACGGCAACGCGGTGCCCAGCGCAGGCGCGTCGCCCTCGACGGCGTCGAGCAGCAGCAGCTCGCGACGGCGCAGCGGCTCGAACCGCGCCGGGCCGCGGGCGAGCAGGGCCATCACCGCAGAGCCCACGCCGCCGCGGTGACCGACCAGCAGGCTCCGCCGTCGGGTCTGCGCGGACATCGTCGCCAAGTCATACCCGCTGCGGTCGGCGCCGCCAACCCGGACGCACCCGCAACACCTTCCGTGCCGGCGCACCGCGCCGCATCGACGCCGACCCACTCTCGGACGGAGCGCACATGAGCATCATCTTGCAAGAACCCTGGGGCGAGGGCTTCAGCATCCTCTGCCGGCTCGACCGCGTGCACGTGTGGAAGCAGACCGCGCACCAGGATCTGCTCATCGCCGACACCACGACCTACGGTCGCTCGCTGTTCCTCGACGAGCTGATCCAGTCGACCGAGGCCGACGAGGTGCTGTACCACGAGCCGTTCGTGCACCCCGCGCTGGTGATCCACGGCGCGCCCGCGCAGGTGCTGGTCGGCGGCGCGGGCGAGGGCGCGACCCTGCGCGAGGTGCTCAAGCACCCCAGCGTACAGCGCGTGGTCGCGGTCGATCTCGACGACGAGGTCGTGCAGGCCTGCCGCACCCACCTGCCGCAGTGGAGCGCCGGTGCGTTCGACGACCCGCGCGTCGAGCTGCGCATCGAGACCATCCAGACCACGCTCGCCGCCACCGCCGACGGCAGCTACGACGCGGTGCTGCTCGACATCACCGATCCGGTGGAGGAGGGCCCCGCGGTCGAGCTGTTCACCACGCGCTTCTTCGGCGAGGTCCGCCGCGTGCTGCGCGAGGGCGGCATCATGGTGCTGCAGTCGGGCGAGCTCGATCCCTACGATCTGCAGATGGCCCGCACGGTGCGCTCGACCCTGCTCGAGGTCTTCGGCTGGGTCCGCTTCATGCACCTGCACGTGCCGTCGTTCCACGGCATCTGGTCGGTCGCGCTGGCGTCGGTCGAGCCGCTGCAGGCCGATCCGCCGGATCTGTCGGCGCGCATCGATCGGCTGGGGCGCGAGCGGCTGTCGGTCTACACCGAGACCGCGCACCGCGGTCTGCTCGAGCTGCCGCCGTACCTCGCGCGCGAGCTCGAGCGCCCCGGTCGCATCATCACCGGCGCCGACGACGATCGCCACGTCAGCTTCCGGCGGACGCCGACATGAGCTGGAGCCGCACCAACCTGCTCATCGCCGAGGCCGCCGCGGCGCTGGGCGTGCAGTGTCGCTCGGTCGGCAGCGAGCACAGCGACTTTCTCCTGCAGCTGTGCCACGGCGAGCGCGCGGTGTTCGTGAGCAAGACCCGCTCGCCGTTTCTCACCCAGGTCGCGCAGACGCTCGCGAACCACAAGCACACCAGCCGCGAGCTGCTCGCGCGCATCGGCGTGCCGGTGGTGCCGGCCGTGCTGCTCGACGAGCGCGACGATGCCGCCGGCGCGCGCGTGCAGGCGGCGCTGCAGCGCTGGGGGACGCTGGTGGTCAAGCCCAACGCCGCCAACCGGGCCCGCGGCGTCGCGGCCGAGCTCACCGAGCTCGCAGCGGTCGCGGCCGCGATCGATCGCGCGCGCGCGCTCGACCCCGACGAGGAGGCGTTGCTCGAGCCCTACGTGCCCGGCAGCAACCTGCGGCTGGCGATCATCGGCGGGCGCTTCGAGGCCGCCGCGGAGATCCGGCGCCCGCGCATCGTCGGCGACGGCCGCACGACGATGGCGGCGTGGTTCGAGCAGCTCAACGCCGACGCGCGGCGGGCCAGCTGGCGCGCGCCGTCGCTGCTGCCCTTCGATCGCATCGACGCGGACGACGAGGACGTCGAGGTCGCGCTCGCGGCCCATGGCCTGACGCAAGACAGCGTGCTGCCGCCCGGCGCCGCGTTCGAGCTGCTCGGCGAGGAGGCGCAGACCCACGACTGCACCGCGGCGGTGCACCCGGGCTGGCGCGGCCTGGCCGAGCGCGCGTGCGCCGAGCTCGGTGTCGACGTCGGCGGCATCGATCTGCGCGGCGCGCCGGCGCTGCTGGCCCAGCCGCCGGCGACGCGGTGGCAGCCCGGGGCGCTGGCGCTGCTCGAGATCAACGTCTCGCCGGCGCTGCACCTGCACGCCGTGCCCAGCCACGGCACGCCGCGGCCGGTCTACCACGCCTTCGTGGCCTACTGCATGGGGCTGCCGGGCGCGCCGTCGCCGTGCGCGACGATCCGTGCGGCCGCGAGCGGGTTGTCGAGCTCGACGTAGTCGTACTCGGAGCTGCGATCGGACAGCCGCATGCGCAGCAGCGCCTTGGCGCGCACGCGCGGCGCGAACCATGCCGCGCGCTCGGCCGCGCAGCGCTCGCGCAGCGGCGGCTCGGCGGCCCAGCGCGACAGACAAGCGTCGATCGCCGCGGCGACGATCGACCAGCCCTCGTGCTCGTCGAGGCCGTCGTCGTCGAGCGCCGCCACCACCGCGGCGAGGTGGGCGTGGATCAGCGCGTGCACGAGCTTGCCGCGGGCCTCGTGCTCGTCGTCGGTGACCACGAACGAGCCCGGCGCCAGCGCGGCGGCGGTGGCACAGCGGCGGCGATACAGCCGCACGCCGCCGAGGTCGCGCACGACGAAGCCCGCGGGACGGCCGTGCTCGACCCGCACCAGCGTGTTCTGCAGGTGGGGCTCGAGCGCGACGCCGTGGGCGAGCCACAGCCGCAGCAACGGAGGCAGCAGCTGCGCGACGTAGTCCCGCAGCATCGCCGCTGCGCGCGTGCGACCGCCGTAGCCCGCGAGCAGGCGCGCGACGAAGCGCTCGCCGGCGAGGTCGCGTTCGGCCAGCGCCGCGCACACGATCGCGTTGCCGTCGGCGAGTGCCTGTGCGTCGCGCACGATGACGCCGAGCTGGCGCGCATCGTCGCCGGCGCGCTCGACCCGCAGGCCCGCGCTGGCCGGCTCGGACATCAGCCGCAGCGCCGGGGCCATCGCGAGCGCGGGGTCGGTCGCGAGCAGCCGCGCGAGCAACGACGACAGCACCGGACCGTTGGCCACGCTCATCGGCGAGACCGTGCGGCGCGCGCTGGTGGTCAGTACGTCGAGCGCGAGCTTGAGGTGCAGCGGCGCGCAGTCGAGCGCAACCGTGCGCAGACCTGCGAGCGCGCGCGCGGTGGTGTCATGGCGCGCGAGGCTCAGCCCGGCGCGCAGCGATGCCGGCAGCCGCGCGAGGCGGGGCAGCTGTGCGCGCAGCACCGGCAGGCGTACGTGCCCCGGCGGCGCGGCGCCGAAGTGCGGCTCGAGCCGCGCCGCGAAGTCGCCGTGCACGGCCAGCCACGACGCGGGCGCGTCGACGATCGCGAGCTCGGCCTGGGCGCACAGCTCGGGCGCGAGGCGGACGCGCGCGCGCGCATCGAGCCCCAGCCGCGTGCGGCACATCGGATGCCAGGGATGGCCCTCGACGAGGAAGTGCTCGGCGTCGCGCCGCCGCGGATCCTCGGGCGGCAGCCACGGCCGGCGGCCGCCGGCGGCGCTGCTGGCGAAGAGGATCGCGGCCAGGGTCTGCACGCCGTCGTCGAGCTCGCTCGCGATGCGGCCCGTGGTCGCGGCGTCGCAGCCGATGGCCGGCACCAGCGCGTGCCACAGCGCGAGCGCGTCGTCGAGCACGGCGGGGCGCGGCGCGTCGAGATCGGGCGCGTCGAGCTCGAGCGCGCGGCGGCGTCGCAGCGGCAGCGCGCCCACGCCCACCAGCGTGCATGCATCGGCGCTGCGCTCGGCATCGACGATGCGCTCGCGCGCGCACGCCAGCGCCAATCGGGCGGCGATGATCCGGTTCGCGCGCGCGTGCGCGGCCGCGGCGGCGCGGGGATCGGGCGCGAGCCCCAGCCGCGGCGCCAGCCGCAGCAGCCGCGCCAGCATGCCGTGCATCAGCCGGTCGCGCTGAGCTCGAAGCCGACCAGGCAGCGCAGGTCCTTGACGTCGCCGACCTTGTAGCGCGGCGTGACCAGCGTGCGATGGCGGTTGTGGAACGCGTGCTCGAGCGCGAGCACCTGCCAGTCCTCGAGCTTCGAGGCCGGGCACGAGGTGCCGCCCCACTGGTACAGCTCGATCTTGCCGTCGGGCTTGCGCACGCCGATGGTGCCCAGCACGCTGGCGCTGTCGTCGGAGCCGGCGGCGTTGATGGTGAAACGGACGATGCGACCCTGGGCGCCGGACTCGTCGGCGTGGGCGGTCGCGATCGGGGCCAGGACGGTCGCGGCGACGAGGGCACCGCCGAGCAGGGCACGGAACATCCGTGCGGCTCGGGTCTGGGACGCGGCGGGCTCGGTGACGTGGGCGGCGGGCATGACTGGGCCCCGAGCTTCGCATCAACGCGCCGCGCGGACCAGCGCCGCCGACGTGCACGATCGATCGCGCGCACCTGGTGCACGGTGGTCGGGTGGCCACGCGACGGGGCGCGGGGCTCAAAATTTGGTCGCGCTGCACCCGGTTGCTAGCCTGGTTGCCCAGCATGCCCAGGCCCACGCACGCCGCCCCGAAGACCCGCGGCCCGCTCGCCGCGCCGCGACTCGCGCTGTGTGTGCTCGCGCTGTTGCCGGCCTGCGCCCACGGCGGGCGCGTCACGTCGGGCAAGGCACCGACGCAGGCCGGCGAGGACGAGTCGGTGATCGACGCGCTGCGCCGCGACAACGCAGCCATGCGGCGCCGTCTGGCCGAGCTCGAGGATCGCGTGGTGCGGCTCGAGCACGACGTCGACAGCACCGGCGTCCCCGACGATCGCGAGCTGCCGGTGGTGCGGCTGCGTCCGCGCCACGCCGAGCCGCAGGCCCAGCCCGAGGCCGCACCGCCGCGAGCGCGCCGCGTGAGCGCCAAGACCCTGGGCGACATGCCGAACTCGGGCGCGCCCGACGAGGCGTGGGACGAGGGCGACGACGCCGGCTCGGTCGCCGCCGCCGAGCCGACGCGCGGCGGTGGCGAGGGTGGATCGTACCGACTGGTCGGCAGCCACCTCGTGCAGATGACGAAGGAGAAGGCGCCCAAGCGGCCCGATCGACCGCCGCGCGATGCCGAGGGCACTGCGGTGGTGACCGAGTACGAGACCGCGATGGCGCTGTACAAGGCCGGCGAGGTCGCCGGGGCCGAGCGGGCGTTCGAGTTGTTCGCGCGCGCGCACGAGCGCCACGACTACGCCGACAACGCGCTGTACTGGAAGGGCGAGGCCGCCTACGACCAGGAGCAGTTCGACGAGGCGCTGACGGCCTTCACCGAGGTGGTCGAGCGCTACGGCGGCGGCAACAAGGCCCCCGACGCGCTGCTCAAGATCGGCCTGTGCTACGGCAAGCTCGGCGACGATGCCAACGCCCGCGACGTGCTCACGGGCCTGGTCGAGGCCTATCCCGATGCGCGCGCCGCCGACATCGCGCGCAACCGTCTCGCGGAGCTGGGAGGATGACGATGCGACGCCGATCGAGGCCCTCGAGCGTGCTCGCGCTGGCGCTGTTGCCGTGGCCGCAGCTGGTCCACGCGGCGCCGGCCGACGACGACGGCGGTGGCGTCGCGGAGGCGACCAACCGCTACTCACCCGAGCCCGGCGTGCAGAACGCGGCCGCACGGCGCTCCGCCGCCATCGATGCCGCGCTCGGGACTCCGCCCGCGTCGGCGCGGACCGACCCGAGCACCAGCGACGACCCCGGCTACGGCGCGCGCCGGGGGGACCGCGGCGCCGATCAGACCTACGGCTCGACCGCGCGTTCGTTCAACTCCGGCGGCGAGCTCATCGACGGGCTCGAGCTGTACGACCAGCCCTACGACGACGACGGCGACTACGCCGAGCGCATCCCCGACGTGCACGTGGTCCAGCGCGGCGACACGCTGTGGGACATCTCGTCGTACTACCTGCGTGATCCCTATGCGTGGCCGCGGCTGTGGTCGTGGAACGAGCACATCACCAACGCGCACTGGATCTTCCCCGGCGATCGCGTGCGGCTGTACGACCCGCGCTCGGGTCCGCGCGGCAACGACCGGCCCAACCTGCGCTACTCGCAGACGCGCGTGCCCGAGGGCTCGTCGGGCGAGAGCTTCGTGCTCAACCAGACCGCGTTCGTGGACGCGGCGCAGTTCGAGACCGCGATGCGCATCGTCGGCGGCGGCGAGGCCAACGTCATGATGTCGACGCTCGACACCGTGTACATGAGCTACGACCGCTCGCGGCCGCCGATCCCGGGCGAGCGGCTGGTGGTCTACGCGCCGCAGGAGAAGGTCCAGGATCTCAAGAACCGCAAGGTGCTGGGCTACATCGTGCAGATCATGGGCGAGGTCGAGGTGCAGTCGATCGCGCGCAACACCGCCGAGGGCACGGTCGCGGTCGCGATCAACCCCATCGAGCGCGGCTATCGCGTGGGCCCGCTGCGTCGGCAGTTCCGCCGCGTCGACGAGGTCCCGGCCGAGAAGTCCGCCACCGGCGTGGTGGTGGCGACGATGAACGACACCAGCCCGATTCCGATCGCCAAGGAGCGCAAGCGCAAGAGCCTGCTCGGTGATCACGTGCTGGTGGGCGAGACCCAGTTCGTGGTCGTCAACATCGGCAGCGAGCGCGGCGCCGCGGCGGGCAACCTGCTCGAGATCGTGCGCAAGGGCGACGAGTACACCGGCTTCCGCCGCCGCAACTTCCGCATCCCGTACGAGGACGGCTGGCCGCGGCGCGTGATCGGTGCCTGCGTGGTGCTGCAGACCCAGGCGACCACGTCGCTGTGTGCCACGACGTACTCGCGCCGCGAGATCGAGCGCGGTGACCACGTCGAGCTGCGTGGGCCCGAGCTGCTCGACCGCGAGCGCAAGCAGCGGGCCGCGTCCGAGCAGGGCAAGGCGCCGCCCGACGACGGCAAGCGCCGACGCGGCAAGGGTGATACGTCGTACAAGCTCAAGCGCCGCGGCGCGCGGTACGAGCTCGGCGGCGACGGCTACAGCGGTCGCTGAGCACCTCGGCGCCGCGCTGGCGGGAGCGCGCCCGCGTCGCCAAGGACGCGAGGTCGCGGTCGCGTGGAGGCTGCTGCCGCTGCAACGCCCGGCGTTGCGGGGCCGACCCGCGCCGCACGTGATCCGCGGCCGTTGCATCGACGCAGCGACGTTGGGCGTGCCGGGGCGGCGCAGCTTCGAGCTGCACGGCACGCTGCCGCCGCGGCCGCGGCTGGCGATCGTGGGCAGCCGCGCGATGCTGCACGCGGCCGCCGACGCGATCGCGGTGCTGGTCGAGGTCGCCGCGGCGCACGGCCACGCGCTGGTCTCGGGCGGTGCGATCGGCGTCGATGCGACTGCGCACCACGCCGCGCTGGCGCGGGCGCTGCCGCAGCTGGCGGTGCTGCCGTGCGGCGCGGACAGGCCCTATCCGCCGGTGCACGCGCCGCTGTTCGCGGCGATCGCTGCGGCGCCGGGCAGCGGCCTGCTGTACTCGCAGCCGCGCGGCACGATCCCGGCGCGGGCGATGTTCGTCAGCCGCAACGCGACCCTGGTCGCGCTCGCCGACGCGGTCGTGGTGGTGATGGCCGAGCGTCGCTCGGGCAGCGAGGTCACCGGCCGGCTCGCGCTGCGTCGCGGTCTCCCGACCGCGGTGCTCGCGGGCACCGAGGGCTGTGCCGCGCTCGCAGCCGCGGGCGCGCGCACGCTGGCGTCGTTGCGCGGCGAGCCCGAGGCGCTGGCCCTCGCCGCGCGGGCGTGGCTGCGCGGTGAAGCCACCGCGCCGCGCTGGCCGCCCGGGCTCGCGGTGCTGCAGCGCGCGCTCGCGGCCGCCGGGGCTGCCGGCGCCACGCTCGATCGACTCGGCGGCCCCGCGGCCGCGATGGCGCTGATCCAGGCCGAGCGCCTGGGCCTGGTGCAGCAGGTCGGGCCCGGGCGCTGGGTCGCGGTCGCGTGAGCGGCCGTCAGCTCTCGCCGAGCTCGGCGAGGAACTCCGCGACCTCGCTGGCCTCGGGGTCCTCGTGCTTGGCCTTGCGCGCCCACAGCACCGCGCGCTGACGGTCGCCGCGTCGGAAGGCGATCTTGGCCTGGCGCAGGAACGCCGAGGTGCGCGAGATGGGGCAGGGCCCGTCGATGAGCGTGATGGTGCGCAGCACCTTCACCGCCAGGTCCCACTGCTCGAGCGCCTCGGCGAGGTCGGCGAGCTCGGCCGCGATCGCGCCGTTGTTCTTGTCGTGGCCGAACGCGGCTTGCAGCTCGGCGAGCTGCTCCTCGATCGCACCGCGGGCGCCGGCCGTGCGTGCGCGCGCGTGGTGCAGCAGCGCCAGCTCGGGCGGCTTGCGCGGGCGCGGGTCGGCGCTCGCGGCATCGAGCAGCGCCTGGGCCTCGTCGACCTCGCCCAGCGCCACGTGGATGTCGGCCAGCAGCGTCGTGGCCGCGAGGTCGCCGGGAACCAGCTCGAGCACGCCCCGCACCAGCGGCAGCGCGGCCTCGATCTCGCCTTGGTTCACGAACAGATCGGCCGCGCGCTGCATCAGCGACAGCCGTTCGTTGGCATCGGCGGTCTCCTCGGCCGCCGCCGCGAGCAGGCGCGCCAGCTCGCGCTCGGCCCCGACTTGCTCGTAGATGCGCCGCAGCTCCTCGCGGATCTCGACGTTGCCCGGCTGCTTGCGCCGCGCGTGCTCGAGCCCCGCGCGCGCCTCCTCGGGCCGACCCAGCTGCCGGCACGCGTACGCGAGCCGCAGCGCCGAGGTGACCTGGGCGTCGCCGGACTCGAGCGCGACCAGGCGCGCGCACGACTTCGCGACCGCCTCCCAGCGCTCGTCCTCGGTGTCGAGCTCGACCAGCAGTCCCAGCGTGATGGTGTCCTTGCGCTCGCGCTCGAGCCACTCGCCCAGCACCGCGCGCGCGTCGTCGCGGCGATCGAGCAGGCGGTACGACTCGACCAGCCGCACCAGCGTCTCGCGCTCGCCGTCGACGTCGCCGGCCTCGCGCGCGGCCGCGAGCCGTCGCTCGAGCCCGGCGGCCAGCAGCGGCGCGACCTGCGGGCGATCGAGCGAGGCCGCGGCCTCGAGATCGTCGAGCGCCGCCGCGACCGAGGCCGCGTCGCCGGCCTGTTGCCGCAGCTCCGCGCGCGTGGTGAGCAGGTGCAGGCGATCGCGCTCGTCGTCGGCGGCGCGCAGCAGCGCACCCAGCACCTCGATCGCGCGCGCGAGCTCGGCCCCGCCGGCCAACGCGCTGGCGAACTCGAGCCCCAGCTCGATGTCGCCGGGCGAGTCCTCGAACGCGCGCTGCAGCACCGCGGTCGCGGCCGCATGATCGCCCAGCAGGTCGCGCTGCAGCGCCGCGGACTGCCGCAGGATCGAGACCCGCAGCGTCGCGTCGGTCTCGTGCTCGGCGGCGGTGCGCAGCACCTCGGCGAGCCCGCGGTAGTCACCGCGCGACTCGTAGGCCTGCTCGAGCCGGCGCCGCGCCTGGCCGTGCGTCGGTGCGCGGCGGTGGGCCGAGACCAGCGCACGCAGCTCCGCCTCGGCGTCGCCGCGGCGCGCGTGCCGGTCCGCGAGGTCGAGCGCGAGCGCGACCGCGGGCTCGACGCCCTCGATCTGGATCAGCGTCTCGATGACCGCGACCAGCGAGTCGAAGTCGTCGTCGTCGTACCACTGCGCGGCGGCGTGCAGCAGCGCGCGGTCCTGCGGCGCCCACTGCAGGCCGGTGCGCAACACCGACAGCGCTTCGGCGCGGTCGGACTCCAGCAGCCGCTGCGCCAGCGCGAGCGCGCTGCGGGCCACCGCCTCGCCGTCGCCGCGGGCCTGATCCTCGATCAGCTGCTCGCGCATGAGATCGTCGATCTCGCCGGCGCGACCGGTGCGCTCGAACACCTCGAGCAGCAGCGCGCGAGCCTGGGCGTTGTCGGGCTGCTCGCGCAGCACGTCGCGCAGCACCGCGGGCGCCTCGTCGCGTGGGTCGCCCTCGCCCAGCAGCGCGGTGACCAGCTCGAGCCGCATGGCGTTGCGCTCGTCGGCGCTGCCGAGCGAATCGAGCGTCTCGTCGACCAGCCGATGCAGCCGCGCGGTGTCGCCGGTGCGGCGGAACACGCCCGCCAGCGGCTGCCACGCGCCGCGCAGCGACGCGTCGCGCTCGAGCAGCGCCTCGTACACGCGCACCGTGGCGGCGTCGTCGCCGGTCTGCGCCGCGATGCGATCGGCCAGCGACAGCAGCTCCTCGGGCGTGCACACGCCCGCGGCCTCGATGAACCACTGCACCGCGCCGGGGAGCTCGCCGCCCGCGAGGTGATCCTCGGCCAGGCCGGTGAGCGCCCACGCCGTGCGTGCGCCCGCGTCGAGCATCGCGCTGCCGAGCTCGACCGCGCGCAGCATCAACGCCCGCGCGCGCGGAGCATCGCCGCGCCGCGCCGCGAGCTCGGCGGCCTCGCGCGCCTCCTCGGGCGTGGCCTCGGGCAGCGACACGCGGCGCTCGAGCGCGAGCAACAGCGCGGCCTCGTCGCCGGCCTTGCGCGCGACGAGCTCGAACAGCGCCAGCAGATCGGCGCGCGGGGCGTTGCGCTCGGGGTCGGTCGCGCGCGCGAGGATTCGCGCGGCGCGCTCGTGCCGGGGGTCGGTCGACAGCGCCTCCTGCAGCGTCGCCACGCCCTGGTCCACGGTCTCGGGCTCGGCCAGCTGCACCTCGGCCATGCGGTAGAGCGCGTCGGCGCGGGTCTCCGCGGCCGACTCGCCGAGGTTGGCGAGCCGCTCGAGGATCCGCATCTGCTCGGCGTTGTCGCCGCGGGCCGCGGCCACGCGTGCGGCCGCACGCCACACGTCGACCTCGCGCACGCCGGTGCCCTCGGCCTGCGCGAGCAGGTCGGCGGCGCGATCATAGTCGCCCTGATCGCGCTCGGTCGCCTCGGCCAGCCGCAGCAGCAGCTCGCAGCGCACGTGCACGTCGGAGGTGCGCCGCGCCTTCTCCAGCTGTTGCTCGAGCTCCTCGGCGTAGCGCGGCAGCGCACCCGCCCGCGTCGCGACCGCGCGGGTCTGCTCGTGCAGCGTCGGGTTGCCCGGGTCGGCGCCGATGGCCGACAGCAGCAGCGGCAGCGCCTGCGCGTCGTCGCCGTCCTCGGCGTGACCGCGCGCGAGGTCGGCGAGGACCTCGGCCCGGCGGCGGCGGTTGTCGACGTTGTGCAGCCGCACCTGGAGCACGCGGCGCAGCAGCGCCTTGTCGCCGCGGGCCTGCAGGCGTTGCTGCAGCGGCTGCGCCTCGGTGTCGTCGTGGACCACGGCCTCGAGCGCCGACTCGACCAGCTCCTGTGCCAGCGAGCCCTGGCCGCGCTCGGCCGCGATCGCCGACAGCTCGTAGAGCACCTCGGCCGAGCGCACCGGCGAGCGCAGCAGATCGCCGGCCTCGGGCGGCCGCCGCAACACGATCAGCAGCGCGCGGTACGACCGCTCCGCGCGGTCGAGCTGGCCCATCTCGCGGGCGGTCTGCGCCAACATGGCCATGATCGCCGGGTTGCCCGCGTCCATGCCCGCGGCCAACTCGAGTTGATCGAGCGCCGCGTCGCGCTCGCCCGCGGCGTGCAGCACCTTGCCCAGCAACAGGTGGGCGGTCGCGCGCTCGGGCGAGCGCCGCCGGCCGTAGTCGGCGATCAGCTGTTCGATCACCGCGCGGGCCTCCTCGGTGCGGCCGGCCACGCGCAGGCCGTCGGCCAGCCGCGCCCGCAGGCCGCGATCGGGCTCGCCCAGCGACAGCGCGCGCTGCAGCACCGGCACGGCCTTGTCGGGCGCATCGAGCCGGTCGCCGTAGATCTCCGCGGCCTCGCGCGCATAGGCGACGACGGTGGCCTCGTCGGTGACGGCCTCGGCCGCGACCACCAGCGCGCGCGCGAGCTGCTCCCACGCCTCGCGCGTGCGATACAGCCGCAGCAGCAGCTTGCGCACCTCGGCGTTGCGCGGCGCCTCCTCGAACGCGGCCTGCAGCGTCGCGATCGCATCGACCTCGCGGTCGGCCTGCAGCAGCGCCCGCGCCAGGCGCAACAGCACCGGCACGCGCGCGCCGGGCTCGGTGTGCTCGAGCCGCTGCTGCAGGCACGCCGCCGCCGCGCGCGGATCGTTGCGCGCGAGGTGCAGCCGCGCGAGCGAGTCGAGCGCGTCGTTGTCGGGCACCAGCTCGACCTGGCGCGTGAGCGCAGCGATCGCGCGGTCGGCGTCGGACAGGCGGTCGCCCGCGAGCGCCGCGGCCATGGCCCACAGCTCGGCCGCGCGCGCGGGGTTGCCCTCGCGCTCGAGCGCGGCCGCCTGCTGCTCGAGGATGTCGCACAGCTGGCCCGGGCGGCCCTTGTCCTCGAGGATGCTCGCGAGCGCGTCGATCGACGCGCGATGACCGGGGTGCTCGGCGAGGTTGCGTTGCAGCGCCTCGACGCGGCCGCCGCGGTGCTCGAGCTCGCCGACCAGCTGCGAGATCTCGAGCCGCAGCTCGAGTCGTCGCGCCAGATCCTCGGTCAGCTCCAGCTCGCGCGTGCGCAGGTGCACGAGCTCGACGATGCGACCGTCGGCGGCGCACAGCGCAGCCAGCTCCGCCACCAACGCGCGGTCGTCGGGCCGTGCGGCCAAGACCTCGCGCATGATGTGGATCGCGCGGCCGCGATCGCCCTGCTCGGCGGCGAGTCGGGCCGCACGCAGCCGCTGGCCCGCGGCCGCGTCGCTGGGCAGCGGCAGGCTCGCGGCCGACAGCAACGCATCGATCGCGCCGGTGCGATCGCCTTGGGCCAGCAGCCCGTCGACCCACTGCGACAGCGATGCGATCGCGGTCTGGGCGGTGGGCTCGTGCGGGCCACCGGTGACGAGCAGGCGCGCGGCCTTGCGGTGCAGCGTCGCGGCGAGCTCGTGCGCGCGCGCGGTCGCGCCGCTGCCGGCGGCCAGCGCGGCGGCCTCGCGCAGGTGCTCGAGCTCCGCGGGGCGCAGGCGATCGAGCGCGAGCAGCGTCTCGAGCAGGCCCGCGTCGGACAGCTCGCGCTGCAGCGTCGCGAGCAGCTCGAGCGCGGGCAGGTGCTCGGGCGTGCGGCCGACCGCGCGCGCCGCTGCGGCGCTGGCTGCGACCGCGTCGGCGCAGTGATCGCGGTGCCACTGCGCCAACACCAGCTCGAGCTCGCGCGCGACCGCGTCGGGCAGCTGCGCCTCGAGCAGCGCGGCACCGAACGCATCGACGAGCTCCGGCCACGCGTCGCGGCGTTGCGCGGCGTGGACCAGCGCCTCGATCGCGTCGATGTCGATCGCCTGGCGTCCGCGGCACAGCGCGAGCGCGCCGCGGCTGGCCTCGGCGAAGCGGCCTGCGCCCGCGGCCGCGCGCACCAGCGCGCGGTGGATCTCGGTGGCGTCGGGATCGTGGTCGGCGGCGGAGGCATAGGCCTCCGCCGCGCCGGCGGCGTCGGCGAGCTCGCGCTCGCGGATGCGGCCCTCGGCCATGTGCAGGTGCGCGGCGCGGGCAGGGTGGGCCGCGACCGCGGTCGCGGTGCGGTAGGCGTCGGCGACCGCGTCCCAGCGGCCGGTCGCGGCGCCCAGCCGCAGCAGCTCGTGCTCGAGGCCGGTGTCGGTGGGATCGAGCGTGAACGCGTGCGCGATGGCGTCGAGTGCCGCGCCGGCGTCCCCGGTGTGCTGTTCCTGCAGCGCCGCGGCCTCGCGCAGCACCGCGATGGCCTCGCGCGGCCCGGGGGCCCGACGCACGCGCGTGTCGACCAGCGCGAGCAGGCCATGCGTGTCGGTGGCACGCCGCCGCGCGCGGGCCAGCGCCTCGGCCGCGACGCCGCCGGCCTTCGCGTCGTCGAGCAACGCGAGCAGTCCGGCCTGGGCCGAGCGGTCGCCGGGATCGATCGCGAGCGCGTCCTCGTACGCGGCGGCGGCCTGCAGCGTGTCGCCGACCGCGAGCCGGTGGACCTCGCCCAGCCGCACCGCCAGTGCGACCGCGCGCGCGCGGATCGACTGCGCGGCGTCGCCGGCGACGCCGGCACGCTCGTCGGTGCGCCCGGTCTGCTCGAGCAGCGCGTCGAGGGCGTCGATGGTCTCGGGCTCGTCGCCGAACTCGCGGCGGATCGCCGTCCAGGTCTCGATCGCGCCGGCGGGGTCGCGCAGCGTGCGGGCCTGCAGCGTCGCGCGGCGCACCAGATCCGCGCGGCGTTGCGGTGGCAGCACCGCGATCGCGGCGCGGCGTCCCAGCGCGTCGACCAGCTCGGCGATGCGATCGTTGCGCTCGAGCACCTCGATGGTGGCGTCGAGCGCGTCGCGATCGCTGGGGTCCTGCGACAGGCGGCGGGCGTAGGCCGCGAGCGCGCGATCGGGGTCGCCCAGCGTGTCGGCCAGGCGCGCGGCCTCGCCCAGCACCGCGCGGCGCAGCGACGCGGAGTGCTCGAGCTCCGCGAGGCGCTCGAGCACGCCCAGACGCTCGGCGTCGCGGCCGGCCTTGGCCAGCAGCTCGGCGAGTTGGTGCGCGGCCGACAGCGCGAGCGAGCGGTCGGCGTCGCCGTCGGCGACCACCAGCGTCAGCAGCTCCGCCGCGCGCTCGGGCGCGGACAGTCGCTGTGCGTGGGCCTGCGCGGCCTCGTAGCGCAGCGCCATCCGTCCGGTCGGCTCGGCCGCGCCGGCGGCCTCGCACAGCGCGTCGGCGAAGGCGGCGTGCAGGCCCGAGCGATCGGCGAGCAGCCGCAGCTGCTTGCGCGCGTCGGTGTCGTCGGGCTCGAGCCGCAGCAGCGTCGCGTAGTGGCGCACCGCCTCGGCGTCGCGATCGGCGATGGCCAGGCGCGCGCCGGCCTCGCGATGCAGCGCCAGGCGATCGGGCCCCTCGGCGAAGCCCAGCGCGCGCTCGACCGCCTCGATCACCGCGTCGGGGCGCGCGGTCGCCTCGTAGATCTTGCGCAGCAGCGCCAGCGCCGACAGCCGCACCGACACCGGCGCGGTGTCCATGGCCAAGATGCGCTCGAGCAGACGCGCGGCGTCGGGGTGACCCGGCGCGTCGGCGACCAGCGCACGCAGCTCGTCGAGCGCGGGTCCGGGCGCGTCGAGGTGATCGAGGAACGCGGTGGCGGTGCGCACCCGCGTGGTGCGGGCGTCGGCGCTGGGCATGTCGATCACCCGCGCCTGCCACATCTCGATCAGGTCCTCCCACCGGCGCTGACGCTCGAGCAGGCGCTCGATGCCTGCGACCACGCCCGCGTTGTTGGGGTCGGCCTCGAGCTGCAGCTGCAGGTAGTCGATGGCGCGGTTGGGCGCGCCCGCGAAGTCCTTGGCGATGTGCGCGGCCTCGTCGAGCAGGCGCTTGCGTCGGCTCGCGTCGGTGGTGTGCGACAGCGCGCGATCGTAGACGTCGAGCAGCTCGTCCCAGCGCTCGGCGACCGTCAGCACCACGACGTGGCGCTCGAACGCCCACTGCGCCTCGGGGTCGAGCTCGACGATGCGACCGAGCAGCGACGCCATCTGATCGGGGTTGTCGCCGAACCACTCGTCGTGGAAGCGCGCGGCCCGGCGTGCGACCTCGTTGCGGACCGGCCGCGACAGCTGACCCTCGAGCACCTCGCGGTAGACCGCGGCGAGGTCGTCGGGCCGCTGCAGCGCATCGGCGAGCTCCTCGGCCGCGGCCCACGCCTCCGCGCGCTCGGGTGCCGCGCGCACCGCCGCGAGCGCGGCGGAAAAGGACTCCGGGGCGCTGCCGCCCGTGCTGCCGACCTGCGCTCCGCCCTTCGATCCCTGCGCCATCTGGTCCCTCGTCCGTGGCCGCGCCCAAACGCCTGGGGGCGCGCGCACGGGGACGGAACTATACCAGGGGCGCGCCGTCACCGGGGTCGCGGACGAACGCCGCGATCGCATCGCGCAGCTCGGCCTGCACCTGCTCGGCGGTGCGTCCACTGCGACGCAGGACCGCAAAGCCGTGATCGGCGTGCTCGACCACGTGCAGCCGTGCGTGCTGCGGTACCATGGGGCGCAGCGCCTGCAGCTCGGTGAGCTCGTCGCGCGTGCCCTGCAGCAGCAGCAGCGGCTGTCGGATCGCCGCGAGGTGGTCCGCGCGCGTGGTGCCGGTCTGGCCGCGCGGGTGCAGCGGGAAGCCCAGCACCACCAGGCCCCGCACCGGCAGCGGCGCGCTCGCGCTGGCCAGCGTGGTCATGCGGCCGCCCATCGACTTGCCGCCGGCGAAGCGCGGCAGCGTGGGCCAGCGCGCGGCCGCGGTCGCGGCCGCGGCCCGCACCGTCGCCAGCAGCAGCGGCTGCGGATCGATGCGGCGTCGGCCCGCGTCGGTGTAGGGGAACTGGTAGCGCATCGTCGCGACCCCGACCTGCGCCAGCGCCTCGGCCAGGCCCGCGAGGAACGCGTGGTGCATGTCCGCACCGGCGCCGTGGGCCAGCAGCACGAGCGCATGCGGCTGCGCGGGCACCCGGGCGAGCGCGGCGACCGAGTCGGGCGCGCCGGCGCCGGGCGGCAGCGGGATGCGAAACGCTTCGGGGCTGGGATCCATCGCGGTCGTCACTGCGCCAGCGGCAGCAGCCGCTCGAGCACCGCCGGCAGATCCGGGCGCAGCTCGAGCACGGCCTGCATGGGGTCGCCGATCGTGGCCAGGCGCGCGGGCACGGTCGCGAGGTTGAAGTCGTGGATGTCGAGGTCCTCGCGCAGCTCGTGCCAGTGCAGCGGTGTCGACACCGGCGCGCGCGGCAGCGGCCGCAGCGACAGCGGTGCCACCAGCAGGCGACCGTGGCCGTTTTGCACGAAGTCGAGGTACACGCGACCGCGTCGCGACGGCACGTGCCGCTCGATGGTCGCGATGTCGGGCAGCCGGCGGCACACCACCGTCGCGAGGATCTCGCCCAGCTGCTTGCACTGTTCGAAGGTGCACTGCCGCCCCAGCGGCATCAGCACGTGCAGGCCGGTCGAGCCGCTGGTCTTGAGGAACGCGGGCAGCGAGATCGCGGCGCACAGCGCCTCGATCTCGCGGGCGATGCGGACCACGTGCGGAAACGGTGCGCCCTTGGGGTCGAGATCGAGGATGCACCAGTCGGGGTGCTGCAGGTCGGCGAGCCGGCTGCCCCACACGTGCAGCGGGATGGTCGCGAGGTTGGCGACGTACGCGATCGCGTCGGCGTCGTCGCACACGAAGTACTCGATCTCGCGCTCGGCGTGCTCGCTCCACATGGTCTTGGTGCGGATCCAAGGCGGCACGTACGGCGGCGCGTTCTTCTGGAAGAACGACTTGCCGTCGATGCCGTCGGGGTAGCGCGTGAGCACCAGCGGACGGTCGCGCAGGTAGCGCAGCAGCCACGGCGAGACCTCGCGGTAGAACGCGACCAGGTCGCGCTTGCGGTAGCCGTCGGCGGGCCAGAAGAGCTTGTCGGGGTTCGAGATGACGACGCGGCGGGTGTCGGCCGCCGCGGCGCCGGCGGTCGCGGCGGCGAGTGCCGCGGCCTCGCGTGCGTCGGCCTCGGCGAGCTCGCGCTCGGCCGCCTGCAGCCGCGCCTGCGCGTCGTCGCCGGGATCCTCGGCGGGCTCGCGCTCGGGTGCGAGCGCGTCGTTGGCCCGGGGCATCGCGCACTGCGACGGCGGCTTGTCGTCGCGCAGGCGCAAGAACACCGGGTGACGCAGCAGGCCCTCGTCGGTGAGGTGCTTGAAGCGGACCTCGACCACGAGCTCGGGCTCGACCCACACGAAGCCCTTGCCCGGCGGCACCGGTCCGGTGCACGGCACCTGGGCGCGCACGCGCGCGTCGAGCAGGCGACGCAGCGTGGTGAGGTCGTCCTCGCCCAGGCCGCTGCCGACGCGACCGACGTAGGTCAGGCCCTGCTCGCCGAACGCGGCCAGGTGCAGCGCGCGCAGGCCGGTGCGGCTGCCCTCGGGCAGCGTGAAGCCCACGACCACGAAGTCGGCGGTGTGTTCGGTCCGCAGCTTGAGCCACGCCGGACTGCGGCCGCCGACGTAGGGCGCGTCGGCGCGCTTGGCCATGATGCCCTCGAGCCCGAGCGCTTCGATCTGCCGCCACAGCGCGAGGCCCTCGGTGTGCACGTGGTCGGCGAAGCGGATCGCACCGGCGCTGGGCAGCAGCGCGCGCAGCAGCTGCTTGCGCTGCTGCAGCGGCAATGGCCGCAGATCGAAGTCCTCGAAGCCCAGCAGGTCGAAGGCGTACAGGACCACCGGGTGCTCGCGCATCGCGCGGTCGACGTCGCGGGCGCGCAACAACAACGCGCGCTTCTGCAGCCGCTGGAAGTTGGGCCGCGCGTCGTCGTCGAGCACGACGATCTCGCCGTCGAGCACCATGCGCTCGTACGGCAGCGCCGCGAGCGTGCGCGCGACCTCGGGGAACGCCGCGGTCGCGTCGAAGCCGCTGCGGTAGCGCAGCTCGGGGCGTCGCGCCTCGCTGGCCGCGAGCACGCGGTAGCCGTCGTACTTGAGCTCGAACAGCCAGCCCTCGCGCGAGAACGGCTCCTCGCCGATCTGCGCCAGCATGGGTTCGATCGCGTGCAGCGGACCGCTGCGCCGCGGCGCGCCGGCGGCCTGCAGCTGCGTGCGGATCTCGGCGACGCGCGCCAGACCGTGCTGCAGCTCCTCGATGGTCAGGCCCGAGAGCACCGAGCGCTCGTCGGGCTCGGCCATGCCCGCCAGCCGCGAGCCGCCGTCGGGCTTCTTCATCAGCAACCACTGCTTGCCGTCGCCGCCGGCGGTGCGCACCAGCGTCCACACGCCGCGCAGCTTGTGGCCGTGCAGCTCGAACAGCAGCTTGCCGTCGCGGTAGCCCTCGTCCATCGGGATGTGCGCCGTGTACACGCCGCGATCCCACACGATCATCGGCCCCGCGCCGTAGTTGCCCTCGGGGATGATGCCCTCGAAGTCGACGTACTCGATGGGGTGGTCCTCGGTCTCCACCGCCATGCGCTTCTCCTCGGGATCGAGCGAGGGACCGCGCGGCACCGCCCAGCTGCGCAGCACGCCGTCCATCTCCAGCCGCAGATCCCAGTGCAGCCGCCGCGCGTCGTGCTTCTGGATCACGAACAGCTTGGGCCCGACGCCGACGCCGGGCTTGGCGCCGCCGAACGGCTCACTGGTGCGGTCCGCCGATCGCTTCTCGCGATAGCGCGCGAGCGAGCCGTCCGAGGGCGGCGAGCGCTTGCGGGAGCTGGATCGCGAACGTGCCACGGCGGGCGCGCCCGGCTCGGAGACGGCCACGGGGCGCGATGCGGCCGCGATCGTAGCATGCTCGGGGCCGGGCCCGGCGGCACCGCGACGCGGTGCTGGCAATCAGCCCCCACAGGGCGCAAGGTTGCCTGGCCATGGCCGCGCGCGCGATCTCGTCGGGCACCATCGCCTTCGGGCTGGTGTCGATCCCCGTCAAGCTGTTCACGTCGGTGTCGCCCTCGGACGGCATCCACTTCAACAACCTGCACAAGGACTGCGGCACGCGGCTCAAGTACCAGTTCCACTGTCCCAAGCACGACGCGATCGTCGGGCGCGAGGACACCGTCAAGGGCTACGAGTTCGCCAAGGGCCAGTACGTCGTCTTCACGCCCGAGGAGCTCGACGCGGTCGAGGAGCAGGCCACCGGCGGCATCGACATCGTCGAGTTCGTGCCGATCGCCGCGGTCGATCCGCTGTTTTACGACAAGGCCTACTACCTCGGGCCCGAGGAGGGCGCGGCGCGGGCGTATCACCTGCTGGCCGAGGCGCTGCGTCGCACCGGGCTGGTCGCGCTGGCGAAGTACGCCGCGCGCGGCAAGCAGTACCTGGTGCTGCTGCGGCCGGTGAAGCTCGGGCTCATCATGCAGCAGCTCCACTATCCCGCCGAGGTGCGGGCGATGGAGGACGTCGACATCGAGACCGCGGATCTCCGCGACGGCGAGCTCGACCTCGCGATCAAGCTGGTCGAGCAGGGCGCGCGCAAGGGCTTCCGGCCCGAGCAGTACACCGACGAGGTGCGCACGCGCATCGAGGGGTTGATCCAGCGCAAGGTCGAGGGCCAAGACATCACCGCCGCGCCCGCGGCCAGCCCCAAGGCCCAGGTCATCGATCTGATGGCGGCGCTCAAGCAGAGCCTCGGTGCCACCGACGCGCCGGCCGCGGACGCCGCGGCCGACGGCAAGTCCGCGGGGCAGGGCTGATCGCCGGCGCTGGCTTGCGCGCGGCGCCGCGGCTTGCCACGCTTGCGCGAGCCCACCTGGGCCCGGTCGACCCGATGCCCGACTCCGACCTCGAGCTGCTCGAAGCCTGGCGTGGCGGTGACGCCAAGGCCGGCAACGCCCTGTTCGATCGCTACTTCGACGCGGTGTTCCGCTTCTTCCGCAACAAGGTCGCCGACCATGCGGACGATCTCGTGCAGCAGACCTTCTTGGCGCTCGTGCAGGCGCGCGACCGCTTTCGCGGCGACGCCAGCTTCCGCACCTACCTCTTCACCGCCGCGCGCAGCAAGCTGTTCAACTACCTCGAGCGTCGCGCGCGCGAGGGCGCGGTCGACTACGGCGTGACCTCGTGCGAGGACCTCGGCATCTCGCCCACCGGTGTGCTCGCGCGCGACCAGCAGCAGCAGCACCTGCTGCACGCGCTGCGGCGGCTGCCGATCGAGCTGCAGCTCGCGCTCGAGCTGTTCTACTTCGAGCGCGTGCGCGGGCCCGAGCTGGCCGAGGTCCTGGGCGTGCCCGAGGGCACGGTGCGCAGCCGCCTGCGCCGCGGTCGCGAGCTGCTGCGCGAGCGCCTGCTGGAGCTTTCGGCCAACGCCGAGGTCGTCGAGACCACGATGAGCAACCTCGACGACTGGGCCGAGCGCGTGCGTCAGCAGCTCGAGCAGCGCCGGGGCGAGGGCGAGCGCTGATCGACGTCGCGCCGCGCGGACGGTGCCCGCGGCCACTGCTTGGTCACCGCCACAGGTCCGACCGCGCCTGCAGGCCGCAGCCACCGCGGCAGCTTCGATCCCGCCGCGGTTGAGCGCTTCGGCGCGGCAAGGTACGCTCGTAGCTTCGGTCCATGCGAATCCTGGTCGTCGAGGACGATCCCCTGCAGCGCGAGGTGATGCGCCGCGAGCTCGCAGCGGTGGGTCATGACGTGCTCGCCGTGGGCGACGCCGAGGTCGCGATGGTCGCCCACGCGCAGACGCCGTTCTCGCTGGTGGTCGCGGACTGGTTGCTCCCGGGCATCGACGGGCTGCGGTTGGTGCAGCGCATCCGTGCCCAGCCCGGCGGCGAGGCGGTCTTCACCCTGGTCGTGACCGCGCGCGATCGACCCGAGGACCTGCAGCGCGTGCTCGACAGCGGCGCCGACGACTACATGGCCAAGCCGGTCGACGCGGCGGCCCTGCTGACGCGCGTGCGCATCGCCGAGCGTCGGCTCGCGCGGCAGAAGCTGCACGATGTCGATCGCGAGGCGCTGCTGCGCACGCAGGCCGAGTTCCGCCGCGTCATCGAGCGCTGCCCGCTGGGTGTCATCGCCCGCCACGGCTCCACGGTGCTGTACGCCAACGGTGCGTCGGCGCGGATCCTCGGCGTGTCGCGCCAGGAGCTGGTCGGCGCGAGCTTTCTCGACTTCGTCGCGCCGGAGTTCCGCGACGTGATGGAGCGCCGCGCCCAGCGCTTCGATCGCTCCGGCGCCCCGCCGCCGCCGATCGAGGTCATCTTGGTGCGGCCCGACGGCCGGCGCATCGTCGCGCGCCAGATCCCGGTCACGCGCGCGAGCTTCGAGGGCACCGACGTCAGCTACATCATGATCGAGGACGTCACCGCGCGGACCCACGCCGAGCGGCGGCTGCGGATGACGCAGTTCGCGGTCGATCGTGCCGGCGAGCTGGTGCTGTGGGTCGAGTCGGGCGGCACCATCACCTACGCCAACGCCGCGGCCAACGAGCTGCTGGGTTTCGCGCCCGCGACCCTGAGCGGACGTCGGCTCGCCGATCTCGACGCCGACCTCGACGTGGCGGGCTGGGAGCCGTGGCTGGCGCGCCTGGTCGCGCTGGGCACGATCCGCTACGACACGCGCCTGCGCGATCGCTCGGGCCGCATGGTCGCGGTCGAGGTCTCGGCCAACGCGCTGCAGTTCGACGGCGAGACCTTCGTGGTGCTGTCGGCCCGCGACGTGCGCGAGCGAGAGTCGCTGCGCGCGAACCTGCAGCGCGCCGAGCGGTTGGCCTCGGTCGGCAGCCTCGCCGCCGGCGTCGCGCACGAGATCAACAACCCGCTGGCCTACGTGCTCGCCAACCTCGAGCTGCTGCAGGAGGCCATGGCCAAGAGCACGCTCGATCCCGGCGCACGCGAGCGGATGACCGAGCTGCTCGACGGCTGCCTCGACGGCGCCGGTCGCGTGCGCCGCATCGTCGCCGATCTGCGCTCGTTCGCGCGGCAGCGCGACGACGACGCCGGACCCTGCGACGTGCATCGCGTGCTCGACACCGCGATCGGCATCGCCGACAACCACATCCGCCACCGCGCCCGTCTGGTGCGGGCCTACGGCGCGCCCGCGACCGTGACCGCGCACGAGGGCCGGCTGTCGCAGGTGTTCGTCAACCTGCTGGTCAACGCCGCGCAGGCCATCCCCGAGGCCGGCCGCGACGACCACGCCATCACCGTGGTCACCACCAGCCCCGAGCCGGGCTGGGTCGCGATCTCGATCTCCGACACCGGCGTCGGCATCGAGGAGTCGCTGCTCGAGCGCATCTTCGAGCCGTTCTTCACCACCAAGCCGCAGGGCGAGGGCACCGGCCTGGGCCTGTCGGTGTGCCACGGCATCGTGATGTCGCTCGGCGGTCGCCTCGAGGTGCAGAGCCGCGTCGGCGTCGGTTCGACCTTTCGCGTGCTGCTGCCGCTGGCGGTCGGTGGCCGGGTCGCGCGCGGCGAGTCCGCGGACGAGCGCAGCGAGGGGACCCCCGGCGGCCTGCGGATCCTCGTGGTCGACGACGAGGCGATGATCGGCGAGAGCGTGCGCAAGGCGCTGGCCGAGCAGCAGGTCACGGTGGTGCACTCCGGCGGCGAGGCCATCGCCGCGTGCGACCGCGTCGCGTTCGATCTGGTGCTGTGCGACCTCATGATGCCGGGGATCTCCGGCATCGACGTGTACGAGACCGTGCGGCAGCGCCACCCCGATCAGGCGGCGCGGTTCGTGTTCATGACCGGCGGCGCGTTCACACCCAAGGCCAAGGCCTTCCTCGATCGCTACGGCGGCGAGTGGATGGCCAAGCCGTTCGCGCTGTCGGAGCTGCGCGCCCTGGTGGCGCGATGGGCTCGACGCCTCGGCGCTGCGACCGGATCCTGAGCCGTCGCGGCCGCACATCGTGCAGGCCCGGCGAAACCCGCCAGCCGACCCGCGTGCAGCCCCGCTGCGAAGGTCCACCTGCTCGCGTCGAAGTGATACGGGCGCGCGCGGCCGCGTGCGCGTGCGCTGGCGTCAACACGCGCGGGCGCTATCGTGGCTGACAGCGTTTCGGAGCCACCGTCATGACCGCAGCATCGTCGTCGTCGTCGAGCCTGTCACTGCCCCGCATCCGCAGCGCACGTCGAGCGCGGTCGCGGGATCCGATCGTGTTCGTCACGGACCGCGACGATCTGCGCGCGATCGCAGCCGAGCTCGCCACCGACGGGCTGCCGGTGGTGGTCGTGCCCTCGGCGTCCGCGGTGCCGGGGCGCTGCGCGGCGGTGGTGGTCGATCGCCGCGGTGATGCGGCCGCGGACGCGCTGTGGGGGGTCTCGGCGGTGGTCAGCGTGGTCGCTGCCGACGCGCCCAGCCGCATGATCGACGGCCTGCTCGATCGCGGCGACGAGGTCGTGACAGCGGAGCCCGCGCTGGCCGGCGCGCGCGTCGAGCTGGCGCTGGCGCGCGCGCTCGAGCGGCGCCGCACCGAGCTCGAGCTCGCGCACGCGCAGCGCGAGCTGCTGCTGGCCGACGCCAACCTGCTGGTGTTGCTGTCGCTGGCGGAGCGCGGCCTGCTGGTGGTCGACGAGCACGAGCGGGTCGTGTTCGCCAACGCCGCGGCCGGCACGTTGCTCGGCGGCAGTGCGCGCGCGCTGTTCGGCGCGCGCGCGCCGGCGTTGTTGGCCACCGCCGGCCTGCCGACGCCGTCGCGTCGGCACGACATCCTGTGGGGCCGCGAGCCCGCGTCGCTGTGGGTCCTGCCCGCGCCGTCGACGTGACGCGGGCGCGGGCCGTCAGTCGTCGAAGCGGATGCCGGTCAGCTGCGTGAACGCGCCGCTGCGGATCCACTCGTCGATGTGCTTGGCCCGCATGATCGGGAACGGGTGCGTGCGGAACGCGGTGAGGAAGACCTTGTACATCTTGTTGAGCGTCGACTCGTCGGCCTCTTCGTAGGCCCGGACCTGGCGCAGGAACTCCTGCTGGTCCATCTGCGCGTACATCGTGGTGCTGCCGCCGGCGAGCTTCATCAGCACGCGGATCGGCACGTCGTCGTCTTGCACGCACAGCAGGCCCGCGCGATCGGCCGACAGCTCGGCCTTGCGGTACCAGTCGAACAGCGGTAGCGCCAGGCCGAAGCCCAGCAGCTGGCCCAGGCCCAGCGTGGCCTTGCCGATGATCTCGAGGATGACCACGAGGTTGCGCGCGAGCACGGTGTAGAGCACGTGGCCGAACTTGATGTGGCCCAGCTCGTGGCCGATGACGTACAGCAGCTCCTGGTCGTCGAGCATGTCGACCAGGCCCGAGGTCAGCACCATGAACGGCCGCGTGTGGCCGTAGGTGTAGGCGTTGGGCACGGGGTCGGTGTTGACGTAGAGCTCGGGCTCGGCGACGCCGAGGATCTTGCAGCCCCACTGCAGCAGGCGGTGCAGCCGCGGGAACATCTTGTCGCCCACGCGTACGTTGTCGGCGATGTTCTCGAGGTAGAACACGCGCTCGAAGCCGTACTCCATCACCTTCTTGGTCAGGGTCTCGAGCCCCGGCACCTTCGACAGCGTGCGCGTGGCCTGCACGTCCCACGGATGCATGATCGCCGCGGGGTCGAGCTCGGCGAAGGTTCGCAGCTTGCGGCGGGACTTGGTCGGGGCTTCGCGTTCGTCGTCGCTCATGGCTGGGGCTTGGCGGTGCGGGGCTTGGACTTGGCGGCGCTGCGGGCCGCGTCGATGAGGAGGTCGTCGAGGTCGCGGTGGATCTCGGGCGTGATGATGTGGCCGACGCCGGGGTAGACGTGCAGCTCGGCGGGCCAGCCGTGCTTGTGCAGCGCCTCGACCGCGGCCTCGGTCGGCGCGAGCTTGACCGCACCGTCGTCGCTGCCGTGCAGCGCGACGATGCGCGGCACGCCCTTGGCCGCGTGCGCGTGCGGCCACAGCGGCGGCGGCAGCCAACCGCCCAGCGGCACCGCCAGCGCGACGCTGTCGGGGTGGCGCACCGCGATCGCGAAGCTGAGCATGCCGCCCTGCGAGAAGCCGGTGACGATGGGCTTGCCCGCGGTCGGTCGCGTGCGCGCGAGCTCGTCGATCGCGACCGCGAGCTTGTCCGCGGCGCTGGCGATGCCGGCGGACAGCGCCTCCACGTCGGGGTCGCGCGCGCGCAGCGGGAACCACGAGAAGCCGCCGGCGGGGCGTGGGTCGAGTCCCTGCGGCAGGATCAGCCGCACCGGCTCGACGAAGCCGTCGAACAGCAGGCCGAAGTTGCGCGGGTCGTCGCCCAGACCGTGGATCGCCACGACCATCGGCAGCGTGTCCTGGGCTCCGGCACCGCCGAGCACGCGCTCGACGTAGTGGATCTCGCCCGCGCGTGGACCGGCGGCCTCGGGCGTCGGCGCCGGTGCGGGCTCGCTGGTGGGCGGCACCGCGGCGCCGCCGGCCTGCGGCACCGCGGTCGCGGTCGCGGCCGGCGGTGGCGTGCCCGGCCGCGCCGCGTAGGGCTCGCTGCAGGCCCAGCTCAACGCGACCAGGACGACGAAGCGGCGCATGGACGGCGGCAAGCGTGGCACGGGCGCCGGTCGGGCTCAAGGGCGAGCGCCCGGCGCTAGACGCCGACGCGGCGCACGCCCAGCGACACGCGACGCGAGAACAGATCGAGCAACAGCAGCGGCAGCAGCAACGCGATCAGCACGTGCGGCCACAGCGGCAGCACGCGCAGGCGACCGTCGGGATCGCCCTGCAGCGTGATGACGTCGTCGAGCGCACCCTCGTGCGAGCTCGACGGCAGCGCAGCGAGCCACTGCGGTGCGAAGCTGAGCTGCTCGGGGCGCAGCTCGTCGGGGTAGGGCACCGAGACCTGTGCGACGGCCTCGGCGACCAACCGCGGCGGCTGCCCGCGATCGTGCAGCTTGGCCCGCACCACGCGCTGGCCCTGACGCACGTCGGACAGCTCGGCCTCGTAGCGGCCCGGCGCCGACAGCTCGAGCGCGATGCTCCGCGTGCGCGCGGGGTCGTCCTCGGCCAGCGCCGGGTCGAGCACCTCGATCACGCCGTCGAGCTCGTTGGCGAAGCCCTCGGGCGAGTCGACGTCGACGACCACGTTCCAGCGGCTGGGATCGTCGCCGGGGCTGATCTGGATCGTCGCGCCGCCCAGCAGCGTCGCGCCCTGACGCATGGTGTCGCGCGCGAGCTGGGCCCACAGCTTGGGAAAGCCGCTCCAACCCAGCCATGCCGCGGCCCAGCGGTTCTTGGCGTCGCTGGCGAACGCCGCGGTCTGGCCCAGGCCGCGGCGGCCGCGGACCAGCAGCGGCTCGCTGTCCTGCGTGCGCAGCAGCAGCTCCGACAGCGGCTTGGGCTTGACCGGCACGATGCCGCGCAGCCCCGGCGCGCGACCGAAGTCGATCCCGCGCAGCGCCTGCACGGCCTTGGCCACGCGGGCGAAGTGCAGCTTCTCGTCGACCGCGTTGCGCGTGGCCTCGCGGGTGTCGCGGCTGAAGATGCGCGGCACGTCGGTGCCGTCCTGGCTGAAGTAGAAGCGGCCGCGCCCGCGGCTCGCGACGCGGCGCAGGAAATCCTTGCCCGCGCCCGCGCCCACGCCGACCGCCGACACGGTGATGTCGCCGTCGCGCATGTCGCCCAGCAGCGCATCGACACCGGACTCGGGCGACTGACCGTCGGACAGCAGGATCACGTGCTTGACCAGGGCGTTGCTGCCCGACAGCTGCAGGTAGGCCTCGCGCAACGCCGGCAGCGCGTTGGTGCCACCGCCGGCGGCGAGGCGACGGATGTCGCCGGCGATGCGCATGCGGTTGCTGGCCTTCTGCAGCCGCACCAGCACGTGCGGTCGCGAGTCGAACGCGATCACGCCGAGCTGGTCCGAGGCCTCCAGCGTCGACGCGGTCGCGCGCGCGGCCTCCTTGACCAGATCGAGGCGGTCCTCGCTCGACATCGAGCCGCTCTTGTCGATGACGAGCACCAGCGCCAACTTGGGCTGCTCGCGCTGGCGCTCGCCCTCGAAGCGCACCGGCAGCACGTGCTCGAGCGTGCTGCCGCCCCAGCCGCCGACGCCGAACGAGTTCTCGCCGCCGACCATGATGAAGCCGCCGCCTTGGGTCTCGACCCACGACGCGACCGCCTTCTGCGCCGCACCCGGCACGCTGCGCGCCGCGACGTCGGAGAAGATCACCAGGTCGTAGGGGCGCAGCTCGACGTCGGTCTGCGGCACCGCGCCCGGGCCCACGGTGTCGACGTCGAGGTGATCGGCGCGCAGCGCCGAGGCCAGCGCGCCGCCGCCGTCGGTGCTGGCCAGCAGCACGCGCGGTCGGCCCTGCACGTCGCCGGCGACCGCGGCGCGATCGTTGCCCGCGGTGCGGTTGTCGCTCGCGGAAAGGCCAGTGGTGTCGAGCGTGGCGGTGAACACCACTGCGCCGGGCTTGGCCACGCGCGCCGGCAGCTTCACCTGCGTGCGGCCCGGCACGAGCGTCACGGTGCGCTTGGCCTCGAGTCCGTTGGGCTTGCCGTTCTGATCGAGCGAAAGCTGCAGCTCGCGCGCCTGCGTCGACCACAGATCGACCGCGACGTCGAAGCTCTGGCCCACGCGCAGCTCCTTGGGCAGGTGCACCGCCTCGACCGCGACGTCCTCGCGCGCCGTGGGCACCAGCGCGCGGGTGTGCACCGCGAGCCCGGCCTCGCCCAGCTCCGCGATCGCACGCGCGAGGTCCTCGCGCTCGAGCGCGGTGCCGGTGGCGTCGGTCAGCAGCACCACGCGACCCTCGGTCTGCGGATCGACCAGCGCCGCGCCCAGCCGCAGCGCGCCGGCGTGATCGCTGCCCAGCGCGGCCTCGCCGTCGCCGGGCTGCAGCAGCGTCGCGAGGTCGGTGTCGCCATCGATCGCGTGCACGTCGGCGCGCGCGCCGTAGGTCACCAGTCCCAGCCGCGTGCGATCCTCACGGTCGAGGTCGCGCTCGGCCTCGTCGCGCAGCTGCGCCTGCGCTTGCTCGATCATCGCGCGCGCCTGCTCGAGCTGGCCGGCATCGACGCTGGCCGAGGTGTCGACCACGAACACCACGGTCTTGCCGGCGATCGGGCTCTGCAGGCTCGGCATCGCCAGCGCCAGCGCGACCGCGGCCAGCGCGGCGGTGCGCAGCAGCAGCTGCAGCGCGAGCTGCCAGCGCGGCGCGTCGACCAGCGAGCGCCGCACCGTCACCAGCAGAAACGGCAGCGCCGCCAGCGGCACCAGCCACAGCGCGGCCGGTCGCGCGAGCGTCACGACGTCCTGCGCGCTGTCGGACAGCCGCGCGGCGAGCCACGCCGGGATCCGCACCGACCACGCCGGCGGCGGCGGCAGCCCCAGCGCCAACGCGGCGGACAGTCCCAGGCCCACGGCCAACGCGGCCACGGCCACCAGCGCGGGGCGCTCGCGCGCGGGCGCGTTCATACCGTGATCCTCCGGTGGTACGTCGCCCACTCGATCACGACCACCGCGGCGGCGAGCAGCAGGATCGCGGTCCACAGCGGACCCTGGGCCACCGGGGCCGGCAGCGGCGGTTCACCCGCGAAGACCTCGGGCCCGAGATCGTCGAGCCGCGCGTGCAGATCGCTGGGCGCGGTGCCGGTCTGGTTCACCGCGACCTCGGCGGACAGCACCGTGCCCGCGGCGTCGGGTGCCCGCACGCGCCAGAAGCCCGGCGTGCGCGCGCGCAGGCGGATGCGACCGCGCTCGACCGGCTGCTCGGTCACGTTGCCGTCGGGGTCTTCGATCTCGACCCGCGCGATGCCCTCGGGCGGCAGGCCCAGATCGGCGAGCGCGAGCTCGCGGCTGCCGCCCAGCGAGACCTGCGCGACGAAGCCGGGCTCGCGCTGCTCGAAGTAGCGCAGCACGTTGTCGATGAAGACCGGGAACGCCTCGCGCAGCGGCAGGTCCGACTGCCGCGGGTCGAAGCCGACCGCGACCAGGCCGTGATCGCCGTGCTCGCGCAGCACCACGATGGGCTCGCCCAGCGTGCGCACCAGCGCCTGATCGCCGGGCTCGAGCGCGAAGGTGGTGCCGCGCGCGATGTTGACGTCCTTGAGCACGACGTGGCCCAGGATCGGGTGCTGCCGCAGCTGCTCGGTGAGAAACGGTCGCTTGACGTCGGCCTTCTTCGCGACCGGGCACGGCGAGCTCGCGCCGCGCCACGGATCGAACACCAGCACGTGCGCCTCGGGCAGCGCGTCGGGCAGCGGCTGCGCGCCGGTGTCGAACACGACCACGTCGGCCTCGCGCACGGCCTGGCTGCCGGCGATGGCCTCGGCCGGCGCGACGCCGACCAGCTCGATGTGCTCGCCCTGGGTCAGCAGCGCGGCCTCGAGGAAGAGGTCGGTGCCGTCGGTGACGACCGCGACCGACAGCGGCGACAGCGGCGGCACCACGGCGTAGGCGACGTCGTCGAACGCGGGCCCCAGCGCGCTCGACAGCCCCACCGGCGGCGAGGTGACCTCGCGCAGCTGCGCGACGAAGCGCGCGCGCGCGGCCTCGACGTCCGCGAGCGCCTCGCGCTTGGCCTGACCCGGCAACAGCTCGATGGTGCGGCGTCCGACCGCGACGCCGTCGGCGGTGACCTCGAGCTCGACCACCGCGGGCGCGTCGCCGAGGTTGCGCACCTCGGCGAGCACCTCGACCTTGTCGCGCGCGTTGGGGTAGCGCCGCGCGGCGAAGGCCGTGATCGCGAGGTTGTCGTGGGTGCCGCCGGGCGCGACGATGCTGCACGGCACCGCCGCCGCG
>JAIBBS010000275.1 GCA_019694555.1 Nannocystaceae bacterium | reverse complement strand
GCCGACTTCGTGGTCTCGCCGGTGTTCGATCCGATGCTCGTCGCCGCCGCGATCGAGGCCGGTGTGGCGGTGCTGCCCGGCGTGCACACGCCCACCGAGATGCTCGCGGCCCATCGCGCCGGCGCGACGCTGCTCAAGCTGTTCCCCGGCCCCGCGGGCGGACCGGCGTGGCTGCGCTCGGTGCTCGCGCCGCTGCCGATGCTGCCGGTGGTGCCCACCGGCGGCGTCACGCTCGAGGAGCTCGACGCATGGTTCGACGCCGGCGCCGTGGGCGTGGGCATGGTCGGCGACGTGTTCCGTCCGCAGTGGCTCGCCGAGGGCGACTTCGATGCGGTGCAGGCCCGCGTGGCGGCGTACCGCGAGCTCGCGCAGGCGCGCGGCGCCTATCGCGGCCCCGCCAGCCTCATCCGCGCGTGATCGCGTGGGGCAGCGGCTCGCCCCGCAGCGCCGCGAGCACGTTGCGCGCGGCGAGCTCGGCCATGGTGCGACGTGTGCCCAGGGTCGCCGAGCCGATGTGCGGCAGCACCAGCACCTGCGGCAGCGAGAACAGCGGGTGCGTCGGCGGCAGCGGCTCGGGATCGGTGACGTCGAGCGCGGCGCCGGCGATCACACCGCGGCGCAGCGCGTCGACGAGCGCGTCCTGGTCGACCACCGCACCGCGCGAGGTGTTGACCAGCAAGGCGTGGGGCTGCATCGCCGCGAGCGCGCGCGCGTCGACGAGGTGACGCGTCTGCGGTGACAGCGGCACGTGCAGCGAGACGATGTCGCTGCGCGAGAGCAACGCCGCCAGGCCCACCGGCTCGATGCCCGCCGCGGGCGCCGGCGGCGTGCGGCTGTGGACCAGGCAGTGCAGGCCGAAGCCGGCGGCGCGACGCGCCACCGCGCGGCCGATCTGACCCCAGCCGACGATGCCCAGCGTCGCGTCGCACAGATCGCGACCGAGCCAGCCATCGGGCGACCACGTGCTCCAGCGGCCCGCGCGGGCGTCGTCGGCGGCCTCGAGCACGCGACGGCCGTGCGCGAGCACCAGCGCCATCGTGAGATCCGCGGTCGCATCGGTGAGCACGCCCGGGGTGTGCCCGACCGGGATGCCACGCGCGGCACAGGCCGCGAGATCGATGTTGTCGACGCCGACGGCCATGTTGCTGACCACGCGCAGCCGCGGCGCCGCATCGAGCACGGCCGCGTCGACGGGCTCGGTGAGCAGCGAGAGGATCGCATCGGCGCGCGGCAGGGCCGACCAGGTCGCGTCACACCACGCGCCGCGGCCTGCGAAGCGCGTGCCCGCGACTGCGCTCGCCGGCGGTGGCGCGGCCGGTCCGATGACCAGCTCGCACTCCGCCGCGAGCGCGGCCAGCCACGGCGCGGGCAGGGCACGGGTGACGATCACGGTGGGGCGCGACATCGTGGCCCGCAGGATCGCACGTCACGGCGCCGACGCGTCGGCGGCATCGATCCACGCGATCGCGAGGTCGCAGACGTTCGTGCGCGTGGGTCCGGTGACGATGCGATCGCCCAGCGCCGACAGCAGCGCGTCGCTGTCGCTGCGCGCCAACGCGGCGTCGAGGTCGAGGCCGCGCGCGGCCAGGCGCTGCAGCGTGGTGCCATCGACGATCGCACCCGCGGCGCCGCTGTTGCCGTCGTCGCCGTCGGTCGCGAACACCGTCACGCTCACGCCGCGTCGGCCCGCGAGCACGCGCGCGGCCCCCAGCGCCAGCTCCAGCGTGCGTCCGCCGCGGCCGTCGCCGACGATCTCCGTGGTGGTCTCGCCGCCGGCGACGATCGCTGCCGGTCCCTCGCCGCGCCGTGCCAGCGCCGCGGCGGCCAGCGCCCGGCCGGCGACGTGCGCGGGCCCGACCAGCGGCACACCCTGGTGCACGCGGCCCTGCGGCAGCGCGAGCGCGAGGCGGGCCATCGCGGCCTCGACCGCGGTGCGGTTGTCGGCGACGACCACGTGCGGCACGCCGCGCTCGGGCAGCCACAGCGGACCCGAGCCGACCACGCCCGCGGCCGTGGCAGCGTCGCCGGCGACGTCGACCAGCACCAGCGCGCACGGACGGCCCGGGCACGCGCGCGCGAGGCCGCCGTGCTTGATGCGATCGATCGCCGCGCGCTCGCGGTTGAGCACCTCGATCGGAGCGCCCACGCGCTGCAGCGACGCGATGCGCTCGCGCACGGTCGCCAGGGTCCAGCCCGGCGCGGGCGCGCACAACAGCGACGACGCGCCGCCCGACAGCGCGACCAGCAACAGATCGTCGGGCCCGCACGCGGCCGCGCGCGCGAGCGCCTCGCGGGCCGCGGCGACGCTGTCGCCATCGGGCAGCGGATGCGACGCGACGCGCGAGACCACGCGGGCATCCTTCGTGGCGCTCGCGCCGTCGCGCTTGCTCACCGCCCACAGCGTCGCGTCGGGCTCGTGCCGCAGCGCGGTCGCCAGCGCGTCGGCCATCGCCGGTGCGGCCTTGCCCACCGCGAGCACGTGCACGCGTGCGCCGCGGACCCGCGGCAGCACCAGCGCGCCCAGCCGCACCGCATCGCGATCGAACGCCACGCCCTGCGCGATCCAGGCCCCGGGATCGCACGCCCGCAGCGCAGCGCCGAGCGCCGCGGCGAGCTCCTGCGCCATCGCGGGCGCGGCGGCGCCCAGGGTCGTGCGACGCAACGCGAGGCCGATGTCGGTCGAAGCGGGCACCGTTGGCGGATGGGCGACGGGGCCAGCATCGCCCGCGTCGCGACGCGCGTCGAGTGGCGCCTCGGGCTACTGCGCGGCGGCGTCGACGAAGCTCGATCGCAGCAGCACGCCGTCGGCCCAGTACGCGCCGGTCGGGCCCGAGGGCAATACGTCGTGGGTGCGCGCGCCGGCGTAGGGCACGCGCGCGACGTCGACGACCCGCGCGCCCGACAGCGCGCCGCCGCGCTGCACTGCCCACAGCGACACGCCGTCCGCAGTCGGGTGGCCGGGCGACGCCGTGACCACGCGACCGTCGTGCAGCGTCACGCGCGTCATCGCGTGGCCGCCGACGACCGGGGTCGAGCCGGTGGCGCGGACGTGTCCTTCCACGCGGCGGCCGTCGGCATCGAGGGTCCAGATCGGATCGCCCACGCGCAGCGCGGTCACGGGCACCTCGCCGCCGGGCGTCGCGATGCGCGTGTCCTGCGGCAGACAGATCGCGCAGCCGTACTGCCGGCGCGACGCGGCCTCGGCCGCGGTGAGCCAGCGCCACGGCGGCGGCGGGTCCTCGGCGCGCGCGACCGGTGGGCCGCAGTCCTGCACGCACTCGTGCGTGGGGCTCGGTCGCGGCTCGCTGCACTGCGCGTCGTGGGTGTGATCGGCAGGTGGCGGCTGCGCGCCACCTTTGGGTGTGCAGGCGACGAGCACGGCGACGAGCAGCGGTGAGCGCATGTATGCCACGATGACGGAGCCGACTGCGCCCGACAAGTGCGTCGTGTGCGGCCCACGGTTGTCCGCTACGATGGCGCTTGCATGGCGGCGCCTTGCCTCGATCCCTCGGTGTGGAACCTGCCGCGCCGCGCGACGCCGTGGCCGCTGCTGGGCGCGCTGGGCTGTGGCCCGGTGGTGCCGCAATCCGACACCGAGGCCGAGGGCAGCGGCATCACGCTCGAGCCCAGCGACGACGCTGCGCCGTCCTCGAGCGCGGCGGTCACCACCGTCGGGCCGCAGTGCGAGGGCCCGGGCGACTGCCCGCCGGGCTACGACTGCGTTGCAGGGCGGTGCGTGGGCGGCTGCGACGAGGTCGCGTGCTGCTACGACACCTGCTGCGGCTTCGAGTGCGGCTGGTACTACGAGTGTGTCACCAACGCCGATTGCGGCGTGGGCTACGTCTGCGAGTACGACCACTGCAGCACCATCGAGGCCGAGCTCGAGTGCGATCGCATCGAGCTGGGCTTCGCGATCCCGATCCCGGTCGTGGACGGGGTCTCGTCGCTGGCCTTCGCGGAGCTCGACGGCGACGCGCCGCGCGAGCTGGTCGTCGGCGGCACCACGACCATCGCGATCGCCGATGTCGACGGCACCGTGACCACCATCGCGGCCGGCACCGCGGTCACCGACCTCGCGGTCGCCGACCTCGATCTCGACGGCGACGTCGACGTGGTCTTCGCCGGCAACGACGGCAGCGCCAGTGTCCACACCCTGCTCGACGCCGGCGGCAGCTGGGTCGCGGCGCCGCTGCAGGGGCTGCCCGCGGTCTCGCGCGTGGCCGTCGGCGACTTCGAGGGCGACGGCATGCCCGACGTGGTCGGCTTCGGCGAGGGCGACAGCGCGTACGCGTGGTTCGGCCACGCCGGCGGCTTCGACCCGCCGGTGTACGTGTGGGAGAGCGCGGTCGCGTTCGTGCCCGCGGACCTCGACCTCAACGGCATGCTCGACGCGGTGCTGCACAGCGACGACAGCTACGCGGTCGCCGACGGCTTGGTGTTCGGCACGCCGCTGTACAGCGGCGTGGTCGCGCCCCGCCGCGCGCTCGCGGCCGGCAACTTCAACGCCGACGGTCTCGCGGACGTGCTCGGCTTCGAGAGCATCGCGGGCACCACCGTGGTCACGATGTGGCCCAGCTCCGTGCTCACCGGCGGCGGCTGGATGCACGCGTGGTGGAACACGCCGATCGACGTGGTCGCCACCGCCGACCTCGACGGCGACGGCTTCAGCGACGTCGTCGCGGGCGGGATCGCGACCAACGTGCTCGCGGTCGGCTTCGGGGCCGACGAGCCCGCGCCGGATCTGCTCGCATGCGTCGACCTGGGCGTGGTCAGCCTGGGCGTGGCCCACCTCGCGGTCGGCGACTTCTCCGGCGACGGCCGCCCCGACGTCGCGATCAGCGACGGCGGGGCGCTGGCGGTGCAGGTGCAGTCGTGAGCGGGAGCGCTCGGCCTCGGCTCGCTTCGCTCAGTCCATGAAGAGGAAGCTCCGCTTCCTCTCCCCGTGCCCGGCCAAGCCGTTCACGGGACCCTCACCTCCGGGTCGCTTCGCTCAGTCGCCCGCGCCCTCGTAGAACGCCGCGATCGCGTCGGCGTACTTCTGGTTCACGACCTTGCGCTTGATCTTCATCGTCGGCGTCAGCTCGCCGCCTTCGATCGACAGCTCGGCCGGCAGGATCTTGATCTTCTTGATCGTCTGCACGCGCGCGAGGGTCTTGTTGATCTCCTCGACCTGCTTGAGCAGCCACGCCTCGACCTTGGGGTCGGCCGCGAGCTCGGCCATGGTCTTGGCGCTGCTGCCCGAGTCGCGGGCGATCGACTCGAGCTTGCCCTCGTCGAGGGTGATGAGCGCGGCGAGGAACTTCTGCCGGTCGCCGATGACCACCGCCTGCGATACGCACGAGATGGCCTTGAGCCGGCCCTCGAGCACCTGCGGCGCGATGTTCTCGCCGCCGGCGGTGATGAGCAGGTCCTTCTTGCGATCGGTGATGCGCAGGAAGCCGTCGGCATCGAACTCGCCGATGTCACCGGAGTGCAGCCAGCCCTCGGCGTCCATCGCCTCGGCGGTGGCAGCGTCGTTCTTGAAGTAGCCCTTGAACACGTGGCGGCCGCGCATGCAGATCTCGCCGTCGGGCGCGATCTTGATCTCGGTGCCGGGCAGGGTCTTGCCGACCGAGCCGGTCTTGTACTTGTTGGGCAGCGAGATGGTCGCCGGACCGGTGCACTCCGACATGCCGTAGACCTCCATGATCGGGATGCCCAGGCTGAGGAAGAACTCGAGCGTCGAGCGGGAGATCGGCGCGGCCGAGGTCACGCAGATGCGGCACTGGTCCAGACCCAGCGCCTCGCGGACCTTGGAGAACACCAGCTTGTCGGCGAGCCCGAACAGCAGCGGCTTGCCCTCGCCCTTCTGCTCGGCGAAGCCGCCGGCGAGGCCCTGGGTCCGCGCCCACTCGCCGATCTTCTTCTTGAGCCCGGTGTTCTTGGCGCCGATGGCCTGCATCTTGGCCTGGATCTTCTCCCACACGCGCGGCACGCCCAGGAACATCGTCGGGCGCACCTCCTTGAGGTTGTCACCGAGCTTCTCGAAGCTCTCCGCGAACGCGGTGCACATGCCCGCGGCCATGGGCCCGTGCAGCGACACCACCTGCTCGGCGATGTGGGAAAACGGCAGGTAGCTCAGCACGCGATCGCCCTCCTGCGTGCCCAACATCTCCAGCGATGCCCGCGCGGTCCAGGCGATGTTGTCGTGCGAGATCATCACGCCCTTGGGATCGCCGGTGGTGCCCGAGGTGTAGATGTACGTGCACGTGTCGTCGGGCTTCTGCGCGTCGATGCGCTTCTGCAGCTCCTCGTCGCTGACCGACTTGCCCAGCTCGAGGAACTCGGTCCAGCTGTAGACGTTCTCGGCGTCGTCGTCGCCGTACATCATCACGATGGCCTTGAGGTCGGGCAGGTCCTTCCACACCGCCTTGAACTTCGCCAGCTGGTCGCGGTTCTCGACCACCGCGATCTGGGCCTCGCAGTGGCCCGCGATGTACTTGCACTGATCGGCGGCGTTGGTGGTGTAGATGCCGGCCGGCGCGCCGCCGGCGTAGATCGCCGCGACGTCGGCGATGGCCCACTGCGGGCAGTTGAAGCCGATGATCGCGACGCCCTTGCCCGGCTGCAGCCCGAGCTTGATGAGGCTCTTGGCCGCGCTGCGCACGTGGTTGCGGTACTCCGACCACGTCGTGGTGCGCCAGGTCCCACCCTGCTTGTGGCGCAGCGCCGGCTTCTCGCCGTGGGCCTTCGCCGTCGACTCCATCACCTGCATGACCGTGCGCTTCTCGAACATCGATTCCACGTCTCCTGCCGGTCGGACCCGATGCGGGCGCGCGCCGGCTCGTTGCTTGCCGCCTGTCGGCGGGACGGGACTGTAGCAGCGAGCGGGGGCAGGCTGCCGGGGCAGCGCTCGAACGGCGGCCCGGCGGCCCAGATCCCGCGTACGGCCGCGCGTGCGCTCGGTCGCGCACGTCAGCGGCCGGCGGCGGCGGTCCGATGGCCGGCCGCAGCACAAACGCGGGCCGCGGCGTCGGTCGGCACACTCACAACCGCTGCGTCGGGCGATCGCCGAGCATGACCTGCAGCTTGTGCCACAGCTGGGTCCATCGCGGGCGGTCGCGCGCGCGCACGCCCACCGCCGCACCGGCGTCGGCCGCCGGCGCGCGCACGCCGGCGGGGAAGGGATACAGCGGCCACGGGCCCACGCGATGGCGAGGATGGCCGACGAAGGCCTCGTGCCCCGGCAGCCACAACGCCTCGAGTCCACGCTGCTCGCGGAAGTTGGTCAGCGCGGTCGCGAGGATCACGTTGGTCTCCTCGTCGGTCCAGCGATCCGGCGACGACAGCCGCGGTCGCAGCACCCGACGCGCGCGACCGTCTTCGATCGTGAGCACGCCGCCCTCGTAGGCGATGCGATGCACGCGACCGCCCAGCGCGAGCGCGTACGACGTGCCGCCTTGCGGTCGGAACGCGAGCAGGTCCTCGTCGGGATCGTCGGGCAGCCGCGGGAAGCCCAGCAGCCCCGCGAGCTCGAGCAGACGCTCGAGCGCGATGGGATCGTCGAGTCGGCCCTGGCGCTCGCGCAGGTCGAGCTCGATGAGCTCGCCCTCGGGGTGGTGGTGCTTGCGCAGCAGCTCGGCCCAGGCGAAAACCGCTTGCTCGTCCCCCGGCGCGCGGCGCATGGCGTCGCGGTGGATGCCGGCGAGCACGGGGTCGATCCACGTCGGCGCGACGCGGGCCCAGACCAGGCACGCCGCGGCCTCGCGGATGATCTCGCTGAAACCGATCGGATCGAGCGCGGCCCAGCTGGCGTGGCGCTGCAGGTAGCCCGATGCGTCGCGGCTGCCGCTCTCGCCGAGCACCAGCGTGCCCATGGTCTGCGCCGCGCGGGCGAAGCCGGCCAGCTCCTCGCGCGGCACACCGGCGAGCTCGATCGCGACCTCGAGGCCCGGCGCGATCGGCTTGGCCACGCCGCGCAGCACGTCGCCGTCGCCGACGCGCTGCCAGCCGCGCTCGAGCAGCGCGAGCACCCGCGCGGGCACCATCGCGCCGCCGACGACCGCGGGATCGGGGCGACCGTCGGGCATGGGCACGTAGACCGCACGCCGCAGCTGTTCGATCGGCTGCTGGCCGTCGAAGCGATCGGCGAGCTCGCGGCGCTCGCGATCCGACAGCGCCAGGGGATGGACCACACCGACGCGACCGACCAGCTCGACGCGGGTGCCGAAGCCGTCGACCGCGGTGCCGCCATGGTCGAGCAGGAACCACTTCGTCAGGCCCTGCACGCCGTAGCAGCCGAACACCACGCCGGCGAGCAGCGGGCCCAGCACCGGATGTCGCGCGGCGCGGTGCAGCGCGCTGCGGGGCCAACGATCGCCGCGCACCATCGCGCGCTCGAGCGCGGCGCGGTGGGCCTCGCGCACCGCGGCCTCGGCGGCGGCGGGCACCGACGGCGGCACGTCGAGCGGATCGTGACGAGCCCGCGCCCACGCCGAGACCGGCGCGCTGTCGCAGCTCGACAGCAGCGACCACCACACCGCATCGGCGGCGACCAGCGCGTCGCGCGGCGCGTCGGGCTGGCCCGAGCTGCGCGCGCGCGCGAACAGCCGCTCGCGCGCGGCCTCGTCGCCCAGCCGCGCGGCCGCGCGCAGGTGCGGCTCGAGGCGCTGCAGCGCGGTCGCGAGCGCGTTGCGATCGTCGTCGACCAGCGCGGCGCGCAGCACCGGCAGCGCGGGGTGGCGCCCGAACGACCGCGGTGCCCCGGCGAGCTCGACCAGTCGCCGC
>JAIBBS010000061.1 GCA_019694555.1 Nannocystaceae bacterium | reverse complement strand
GCACGCGTTCGGTCGCGGCCTGCATCCCACGACGCGCGCGCGAGCAGCAGCTCCAGGCTTGCACGCTGCGCCGGTGCGACCTGGCGGCGCGCGAGGATCGCGAGCGCACGCTCGGCCGCATCGGCGGCCGCGTCGGGTTCGGCCAGGGCGAGGTGCGCGCGCGCCAGGCCCTGCCATGCGTCGAGGTCGTCGTCGGGATCGCCCTGCGCCGCTGCACGCTGCGCCATCGCAGCGCGGTAGCGTTCGATCGCGTCACGCGGCTTGCCGGCGTCCACCAGCACGGTGCCGGCGAGATCGCGAAGATGCGCGACCGCTCCGGCGTCGGCATGCGTGCGCTCGGCCATCGCGATCGCGCGTTCGACCGTGCTGACGGCCTCGTCGTACTTTTGGTCGCGTCCCAGCGCCAGCGCCAGGCCGCCCAGCAGCGTCGCGGTCACCGGATGATCGCCGGGGCTGCTGCGCTCCATCGCCGCGACCGCGGCGCGCAGGGCCTCGACCGCGCGTCCGGGCTCGCTGCGCTTGAGCGCCAGGGTTGCGAGGTTGTTGTACGAGTAGGCGAGGTCGCCGTCGTTGCCGATGCGCTCGCGGATCGCCAGCGCGCGACGATGGTGACGCTCGGCCTCGTCGAGCTGGTCGAGCAGGTAGTGGACGCGTCCGATGTTGTCTTCGACGCCGGCGACGGTGGGGGAGTCGGGGCCCGCGGTGTGCTCGAGGATCTGCAGCGCGCGCCGGTGCAGCGACAGCGCCTCGTCGAGCGCGCCGCGCTCCTCGGCGAGCATGCCGAGGTTGGCGATCCAGATCGCGACGTCGGGATGTTCGCCCAGCAGCGGCTCGCCCAGCGCCAGGGCCCGCTCGAGCTCGACGCGCGCGCGCGTGGCGTCGCCGGCCATGCCCGCCTGCGCGCCCACGGTCGCGGTCGAGATCGCCACGTCGGGGTGGTGCTCGCCCTCCGCGGTGCGCGTCAGCGCCAGCGCGGCCTCGGCGGTGGCGAGCGCGTCGGCGTAGCGGCCGCGCTCGTTCTGCACGCTCGCGACCGCGGCCAGCAGGTCGGACTCACGCACGCCGCCGAGCTCGCCCGCGCGCTCGAGCCACATCCGCGCGTCGTCGGCCCACGCCTCGGCGCGATCGAGCTGACCGAGGCCCTCGCTGACCCGGACCATGCGCGTCGCGGTCGCGGCCGCGAGCTCGTCGGCGCCGGCCGCCCCCGCGCGGTGGTACGCCGAGAGCAACAGCGGCGCCGCACGATCGAAGTGACCCTGGGCCTGTTCGATCGCGCCGCCCATGAGCTCGCACTCTGCCCGTAGGCGCGGATCGTCGAGCGCCGCACCGGCCGCACTCGCGGCCTGGGCATGCACCCACGCCTCGTCGAATCGCGCCGCGGCCACGGCGGTGCGCGCACGCGCGAGCTCGGCACGCACCGCCTCGGCATCCTCGCCCTGCGTGGCGGCGGGGGTGTCGTAGCGCAGCAGCTCGCGCTCCTGCTCGCACTGCGCCACCGGCTGCAGCCCCGCCGCCATCGTCACGGCTTGATCGAGCAGCGCGCGGTCGGCCCGCGTCAGCTCGTCGATGGTCGCGGTGAACCCGGCGAGCCGATCGTGCAGGCAGGCGCGCTGGCGCGGGCCCTGCTCGGAGCGCGGCGACGCGGCTTCGGCCAGGCACGCACGCTCGCGCAGCTCGGTCCACGCGTCGCGCTCGCGATCCAGCCACGGCACCACGCGCTCGAACGTGGCGCGGGCGTGCGGCGCCGCGGTCGCGTCGAACGCCTCGCGCACGCGCGCACGCGCGTCGTCGTTCCACACCCGATCGATCTCGGCCGCCGCCGCCGCGCACGTCGACGCGGTGCGGCGGTGGGACCAGGCCTGCGCCGCAGCGCCGGCGAGCAGCGCGATCGTCACGCCGGCTGTGAGCACCTGCGCGATGCGACGCCGCCCGGGGTCGCGTTGCAGCGCCTCGAGCAGCGCGTCCATCGACGCGAAGCGTTGCGACGGATCGGTCGCGAGTCCGCGGCGCAGCGCGTGCCGCAGCCACTGCGGCACGCGGCTGGTCTCCGGCAGCGGCGCGAGCCGGCCGTCGCACACCGCGGCCGCGAGCTCCTCGACGGTACGGCCGCGGAACGGCCGCACGCCGTGCAACGCCTCCCACGCCATGACGCAGAAGCCGAACTGATCCGACTTCGCGTCGAGCGGCAGGCCCAGGTGCTGCTCCGGGGCCATGTACGCCGGCGTGCCCACGATCGCGCCGGTGCGCGTGACCGACAGCGACAGCGCATCGCGGTGGCCCACGCTGGGCTCGGTCGCGTCCATCTCGGGCCCGCGTGCGAGTCCGAAATCCATCACGCGGGTGCGGCCATCGCGACCGATCATCACGTTGTCGGGCTTAACGTCGCGGTGGACCAGGCCGGCGGCGTGCACCGCCGCGAGCCCGCGACCCGCGGCCACCAGGGTCGCGAGGATCTCGCGCCACGAGTGCTGCGCCGCGAGCAGCCACTGCCGCAGCGTCGCGCCCTCGACCAGTTCCATCGCGACGAAGACCCAGGTCTCGCCGGCGCGGCCACCCAGGGCCGACAGCGCGGGCACGGTGCCGGCGTCGTGGACCGCGACGACGTTGGGGTGGGCCACGCGTGCGAGCGCCTGGGCCTCGCGCACCAGCCGTGCACGCGCGTCGTCGTCGCCGTCGCCGCTGCCGAGCACCTTGATCGCGACGCGGCGGTGCAGCTCGGGATCGTCGGCGGCGTAGACGACGCCCATGCCGCCGCGCCCGAGCAGCTCGCGGATGCGGTAGCGGCCGATCGCGATCGGGTCCTGCGCCTCGACCAGCTCGGGGAACAGCGCGCGCCGGGCCGCGGCGCGTGCGAGCACGCGGCCGGCGTCGAACGTGCTGGTCGCCGGCGGTGTCGCAGCGCCGACACCGAGCGCGCCCGCGAGGTCGTGCTCCGAGTCGACGTCGTGCGCGTCGTGGTCCTGCGTCATCGCGCGGCCGCATCATCGCATGGGCGCGCGCGGTCACGGCGGTGCCTGGGCGCGGGCGATGGAGCGTGGCCCCGGCGAGGCCACCGGCACGTCCGCGGGATCCGCGGCCCGCTCGTGCCCGCGAGCTCGCGCTGGTGCAGCGGGCGCAGGCGCCTCGGTGGACGACGACGATCTTCCGATGCATCGTAGATCCTCGGCGCTGGCATCGAGCCCTTCGATGGACGACACCACCCACTACCTCGAGCCCATGCGCGCGTTCGTGCGGGGACGTCTGCCGGGTTGCGAAGCGCTCGGCGACGACGAGCTGTTCGCGCGCGCGCAGGTCCACGGCTTGCGGCTGCACAAGTTCAAGCGCGCCGGCGTGTTGCCGCGGGTGCAGCGTGTGATCGCGATCCTGCGTGGGCTCGATCCGACCAGCATCCTCGACGTGGGCAGCGGCCGCGGTGCGTTCCTGTGGCCGTTGCTCGACGAGATCGGCGGCGTCGCAGTGACCGCGGTCGATCGCGACCCCGATCGCGCGCGCGACCTCGCCGCCGTGGCCGCCGGCGGCGTCGCGCGGCTCGCGGGACTGCACGCGGACGTGACCGCGTTGCCGTTGCCGCACGCGTGCATCGACGTGGTCACGGTGCTCGAGGTGCTCGAGCACCTCGAGGCGCCCGAGCCGGCCGCGCGCGAGCTGCTGCGGGTGGCGCGGCGCTTCGTGATCGCGTCGGTGCCGAGCAGGCCCGACGACAACCCCGAGCACCTGCGCTTGTTCACCCCCGAATCCCTGGCGCGGCTGTTCACCGACGCCGGCGCCGTGCGGGTGCAGCTCGAGCACGTGCACAACCACATCATCGCGACGGTGCACGTCGCAGGACCGTGGGGGCGCGCATGATGGACTTCGTCAAGTATCCGCGCACGCCCCACGTGGAGGGCTCGCGGCTGCAACCCGGCGATCACGATCTGCACGCGGTGCCGTTCGCCCAGGTGCGCGGGCACCTGGTGATCGAGGAGAAGCTCGACGGTGCCAACGTCGGCATCTGCTTCGACCATCGCGGCGCGCTGCAGCTGCAGAGTCGCGGACACGTGTTGGTCGGTGGGCACCGCGAGCGCCACTTCGATCTGCTCAAGACCTGGGCCGCGCGCCATCGCGACGCGCTGTGGCGCGCGCTCGGCCAGCAGTACCTGCTGTTCGGCGAGTGGTTGTTCGCCAAGCACACCATCTTCTACGACGCGTTGCCGCACTACCTGCTCGAGTTCGACGTCTTCGATCGCGCCAACGGCGAGTTCCTCGACACCACCCGGCGTCGTGCGCTGCTGGCGGGCACGCCGGTGCGCTCGGTGCCGGTGGTGCACGACGGTGAGATCGCCACCTTGGCCGGGCTGCAGGGCCTGGTCGCACGCTCGCTGTACAAGACCGATGCCTGGCGCGAGCGGCTGCGCGTGCAGTCGGACTACGAGGGCCACGACCCCGATCGCGCGGCGCAGGAGACCGACCCGAGCGAGCTCGCCGAGGGGCTGTACATCAAGCGCGAGCACGGCGGGCGCGTGGTCGGTCGCTACAAGTTCGTGCGCGCGTCGTTTCTCGGTGCGGTGCTCGACTCCGGCAGCCACTGGCTCGCACGTCCGATCGTGCCCAACGCGCTCGCGCCGGGCGTCGACCTGTTCGCGGAGACGCCGTGATCGAGCGCTTCATCCCCGAGGGCCCCGACTGGACGGTGCCGTGGGACGCGCTCGAGCGCGCGATGCCGTGGCTCGCGGCCATGCGCGGCGTGCCGCAGGACCCCATCCACCATGCCGAGGGCGACGTCTGGATCCACACCCGCATGGTGTGCGAAGCGCTGGTGGCGATGCCGGCCTGGCGCGCGCTCGCACCGGCGCTGCGCGAGCGCCTGTTCGTGGCGGCGCTGCTGCACGACGTGGCCAAGCCGCGCTGCACCGTGGTGGAGGCCGACGGGCGCGTGCGCTCGCCCGGGCACTCGCCCGCCGGTGCGATCATGGCCCGCGAGATCCTGTGGCAGCTGGGCTGGCCGGCGTCGCGGCGCGAACCCGTGTGCGCGCTGGTCCGCTTCCATCAGGTGCCGTACCACGCGATCGATCGCAGCGACGCGCGGAAGGTCGTCATCCGACTCACGCAGAGCGCCAGCGCCGACGAGCTCGCGATGCTGTGCGAGGCCGATCTGCGCGGGCGTCGCTGCGCCGATCAGTCGCGTCAGCTCGACAACGTCGAGCTCTTCCGCGAGCTGTGCAGCGAGCTCGGCTGTCTCGCGCGGCCGTATCCCTTCGCGTCGGACCACGCACGGGCGATGTACTTCCATCGCCGCGACCGCGATCCCGACTGGCCGGCCTTCGACGACACGCGCGTGCACGTGACCGTCATGTCGGGTCTGCCCGCGGCCGGCAAGTCGTGTTGGGTCGAGCGACACGCCGCGGGCGTGCCGGTGATCGAGCTCGACGCGATCCGCGACGCGCACGACATCGACGCGACCGAGGCCCAGGGTCGCGTGGTGGCGCGGGCGCGCGAGCAGGCGCGCGTGCACCTGCGCGGGCGAGCCGTTCGTGTGGGACGCGACCAACCTGTCGCGACAGCTGCGCTCGGGACTCGTCGCGCTGCTGTACGACTACGGCGCGCGCGTGCGCATCGTCCACGTCGAGTGTGCGCCGGCGCTGCTGCGCGAGCGCAACCGGGCTCGCGCCCGGCCGGTGCCCGAGGCTGCGCTGACGCGGATGCTGCACCGCTGGGAGATCCCGCAGCCGACCGAGGCCCACGAGGTGCTCTGGATCGAGTGAGAGGCCCGCAGCGCTGCATCGACTGAGGCCGGGGGCTGTCACATCTCGCGCCATGGGGGCCTCTGCCCGGGCGAGGAGTCCCCGCCACCATGGTTTCCCGCCCCGCACTGCTCTTGCTCGCGCTCACCACGTCGCTCGCCGCTGCACCACAGGTGCAGGCCGATCCGAGCGTGCGGCTGCACGTGCAGGTGCCCTTCGACACCAACCCCGCCGCCACCAACCTCGACTTCGTCGAGAGCCATGGCACGACGCCGTACCTGTCGCGATCGTTCGAGGTGCCGTACGCGGCCATCGAGAAGCAGATCGAGAAGAAGCTGGAGGACGCGATCGACAGCCCGCTGGTCGGCGAGCTCGACCTGCCCGACCCGGCGGGGATGATGAGCTACCGCATCAAGATCGATCCGACCGTGAAGTTCCTGCAGAAGAAGCAGCCGAGCTTCACCAAGGTCGGGCCGTCGAGCGACGCGACCTTCGACGTGAAGCTCGACACGCGCGTGCGCGTGAACGTCCACGTCGACGTGCACGTCGAGAGCGGTCCCGCCAGCGCCGACATCCCGATCGACGCGTTCGTGGTCGTGAACGCCAGCGGCAAGGTGCGCTTGAAGCTGTGGCCGACGATCTCGGCGGAATCGGTCGACGTCGAGTTCTCGGTGCAGGACTCCAACCTCGATCTCGAGCTCAACGGCACCGCGATGGAGCTCGGCGCTGCCGCGGGCGCGCTGGTGGGGCTGTCGCCCGCGGGCGTGTTCGGCGGCGGGCTGTTGCTGGGCCCCATCGGCGCGATCGTGGCCAACGCGGCCGCGGACTACGCCGAGAAGAAGCTCAGCGAGAAGTTCAGCGCGGAGCTCGAGAAGCTCGTGCCCAAGTACGGCGACGAGGTCGAGAACTTCCTGAAGAAGGAACTCGACCCGCAGCTCGCGGCCGCCGACGCCGTGAAGGACAAGATCCTCGACAAGCAGATCCCCGGCACCGGCAAGTCGCTCGAGCAGCTCATGGCGCTGCTGGGCGCGTCGTTCGAGGTCCACGTCGCGACGCCGGCGGACTCGCTCGCCGTCGCGGCGACGCTGCGCATGTCGGGTGCGGCCGGCAGCGGCGCGCTGCACGGCAAGATCCGCGTGCCCAAGCAGAAGTGCACCTACGTCGAGGGCAGCGACAACGGCTGGCTGGCCGGCGCGAAGCTGCCGATGGGCATGACGCCGACCAACGTCGATCTCGCGAAGCAGGTCGGCAAGGCCTGCAGCGCGGTGCTGTCCACCAGCGGACTGCAGCACGAGATCTACCTGGGCGGCAACCCGCGCAAGGTCCTCGGCGACGAGGCCGAGGTGCGCACGACCTGGCGCTCGGGCGGCAGCGTCGAGCTGGTCGGCAAGCTGACCGACCACCCCGACTACTACGAGTGCGCGTTCACGGTCGATGAGCTCCCCAACGCCGCGATCTTCGATCTCGAGAGCAGCGGTGCGCTGGCTGGCCGCCTGGGCGAGGAGCAGTTCGACGAGCGCATGCTGCTGCTCGCGGCCGGCGGTGGCGCCACCTTGGTGCTCGACCATCGCCTCACGCCGTGGGACGCCGGCGGCGTGGTGGTCGGTGGCCCCGGCCAGTGCCACGGCCACGGCGGCGGCGCCAAGCCGCTCACGCCCAGCCAGCTCGCCGAGCTGCTCGAGCGCTTCGATCCCGAGAGCTGCCCCAACTGCGGCATCGAACGCATCCCGGGCACCTCGGACTGGCGCGTGACCGACATGGCCGCGTTCGAGAAGAGCGCGATCGGATCGAAGCTCAAGGGCTCGCTGAGCAAGATCCCCGGCGCGGTGAAGGCGGGGGCGATCCGCTGAGCGACCACGCGGCCGCGCCGCTCACTGCGGCGCGGTCGGCTCTGCCGGCGGCGGCGGCTCGGGCGGCTTCGCCTCGGCCGCCGTCGTCGCACCCGGCGGTGGCGCGGTCGGCTTGTCGGCGTCGTCGGTGCGCTCCTGCTCGTCGTCGAGATCCGCGAGGCCGGGCAGCGTCCGCGTGGTCGCGGCTGCGCCCGCCGGCGCCTCGCTCGGCGCGGTCGGCAGCGCGCGGGCATCGTCGCCGCTGCGCGGGCTCGCCGGTGTCGCCGCGGGCGGCACGGCGTCGGCGGGCGCGACGAGCCGGGCGGGATCATCGACCTGCGGCAGCGCGCTGGCGGGTCCGGGCGGCGCCGCGAACGGTGCCGCGGTGCTCGGGCTCTTGGGCGTCGGCGCGGGCGCGGCCACCGGTGCGGGCGCGGCCGGCGTGGCGATCGAGCTCGCCGCCGGCGCGGGCTCCTCGGGCGCGTCGGTCATCGCCGAGTACAGCACCGTGCCCAGCGCCAGCGCACCGCCGCCGGCGAGCACGCCCAGCGCGAAGCGACGTCCGCCGCGGTGGCCGTGGCTCGTCGCCGGCGCGCGCGTGTGCTCGAGCGCGGCGACCAGCGCGTCCATGCTGGCGAAGCGATCCTCGGGCGCCTTCGCCAGGCCGCGGGCGATGATCTGCCGCACCGAGAGCGGCACGCCCGGCAGCTCCGCCGGCAAGCCGCCCAGGCCCTCGAGCGTCGCCGCCATCAGCTGCGCGAGGTCGCGGCCCTTGAACGGACGGTGGCCATAGATCGCCTCGTACAGCGCCACGCACAGGCTGAACTGATCCGTGCGGCCGTCGGTCGGCAGCATCATGAACTGCTCCGGGGCCATGTACGCCGGCGTGCCCATGAACGCGCCGGTGGTCGTCAGCGTGGCTGCGAGCGCGTCGAGATCGGGGCTCGCGCGGCGATCGAGCGCGGCGTCCGGATCGCGCTCGGCGACGTCGCCCAGCGGCGCCGCGAGGCCGAAGTCCAGCACCTGCACCGCGCCGTCCTTGCGCACGATCACGTTGCCGGGCTTGAAGTCGCGGTGCACCAGCCCCGCCGCATGCACCGCTGCGAGCCCACGGCCGGCCTCGGCGAACACGCCGACGATCTCCGACCAGCTCCGGTGCTCGCGCGACAGCCACGTCTCGAGCGTCTCGCCGGCGACGTACTCCATCGCGATCCACACCCGACCGCGCAGGCTGCCGACGTCGAACACCATCACGAGGTTGCGATGGGACACGCGCGCCAGTGCCTGGGCCTCGCGCAGCATCCGTCGCTGCTCGCGCTCCGCCTCCGCGCCCTGGACCGCGCGCAGCAGCTTGATCGCGACCACGCGGCCCAGCTCGGGGTCCTCCGCGGCATAGACCACGCCCATGCCGCCCTCGCCGATGTGCTCGCGCACGCGATAGCGGCCGATCATGTCGCCGGGCTCGAGCGGCTTGTGCTCCGGCGCCGGCGCGCGTGCACCCTCGTCACCGCCCGCGAGCAGCCCGCCCGACGGCAACGTGTTGGTGAACTGCGGGTCGTCGTGCTGCATCGCCGGCGCCACCTGCCATGGTAGCAGGGCGGCCCCGCGGCCGCGCTTCGCTCGATCGGACGCCGCGCTCGGGCCAGCGACGCACGCGGAGGGCCCGCGTGGCACCAGCGGCCGCGCCTACGCGCGCGCTCGGCCTGGTCCACCCGCGATGAGATCCATCATCTCGGCGAAGTGGTACGTCGCGCTGCGTTCGGGGTGGCGCTTCGCGGTCGCGATCATCGCCTTGGCGATCTGCTCCACGCGGATCGACTTGTACTTCGCGGGCGTGACGAACGAAAACCACGGCAACACCGTCTCGAGCAGCTTGGGCGTGTGCTGCGAGCCGATGATCATGGCGGGCCGGAACACGCTCACGACCGCGGGCCCGTCGGCGCGCACGGCCTGCTCCGACTCGCCCTTGACGCGGTTGTAGCGGGCCATGCCGGCCGCGCCGCTGCCCGACGTGCTCGCCTCGGGGTTCGCAGTCGCGGCGCTCAAGAACGCGAGGTGGTCGACCTTGCCGCTGTCCCGCAGCGCGCGCGCGAACGCGGCGTTGAGCTCGACGTCGACGGCGCGATGCTGCTCGAGCGTGAGCTTCGACGTCCCCGCGCCCACGCCCAGCACGCTGAAGCCCTCGAGCGGGCCCTGGGCGGCGCGCGCCGCCGCGAGCGTCGCCGCGTGCAGGCTGCCGGGGTCCATCTGCGGGACGAGCTGCTCCACCAGCGTGCGGCCGGCGGCGCGCGCGGCCGCGGCAGCCTCCGCCGACGGGCGACGTGCGAGCGTGATGACCGTGCCGAAGTCCGCGTCCGCGAACAGCTCGCGCAGCAGTGCGGCGCCGACCGAGCCCGAGGCGCCCAGGACGATCGCGGTGCGTGGGTGGCTCATGCAGGCGCGATGATACGCGGGCTCGCCCTCGCGCGGCGCGACGCGGGAGCTTCCACACTGCGACGGCGCACGCCCGACACACGCGCGGCCCGTGCAACCCGCGGCCGCGGTGCGGCACGTGGCCACGCCATGACGCCGTCGAATCGCAGCCGCCGCACCGTATTCGCCGCCACGCTCGTCGCCTCGCTCGCGGGCGGATGCGCCGAGGACGTCACCGGTGGCGGCCTCGGCTTCGGCTCGGCGTCCGCGACCGCCGGCGCAGGCGAGACCAGCCACGGCGCGGCGACGACGGCGGTGGGCGAGGGCAGCTCCGACGCAGGATCCTCCGGTGCGGACGGCAACGCGGACGACGACGGCAGCGACGGCGGCAGCAGCAGCGGCGCGGCCGGCAGCAGCAGCGATGGCGGTGCCGTCGACGGCGGCGAGGTCGGCAGCAGCGGTGCCGCCGAGAGCAGCGGCGGCGGACAGGTCGGCCCGACCTACGACTACGGCCAGTGCAACGACGGCTGTCCCGCGGACATGTGCATCACCATCGATGGCTTCGATGGATCCTTCTGCACCACGCCGTGTGAGGACGGCGCGTGCCCGCAGCCGACCGAGGGCAACGCCAGCGGTCAGTGCCTGCTCGGACCCGATCTGATGCTGCCGCCGGTCAACTGCGTGCTGACGTGCTCGGTCGCGGGGCAGAACTGTCCCACCGGCATGACCTGCGTCGACGCGATGATGGGCGCCGACGCCGGTATCTGTCTGTGGCAGCAGTGACGCGCGCTCACGGCAGCTGCAGCGCCGCGGCCTTGCGCGCGCGCTTGGCCGAGCGCTCCACGCCGATCGCGTCGAGGCCGTGGGCGTTCGCGACCGCGAGCATGGTGCCCACGCCGCAGAACGGATCGACGATGGTGCGGCACGCGGTGGCCTCGAGCAGGTAACGGCACACCAGCGCGCACGCGGCCGTGCCCATGGCGCGCGACCACGTCATCACGCCCAGCTCGGGCAACACGTCGGGCGCACCGAAGCCGCTGGGCAGCCGCAGCGCGCGCGAGAAGCCCAGCAGGTGGCTGTACAGCGGTCGACCGAAGCCCAGCGTGCCGGCGGGCTTGCGGCAGACGATGCGATGGAACACGCAGGCCGCGTCGCTGCGGTCGGCGCCCTGGTGGACGAGGTGGGCCTTGTCGATCCAGCGACCGTCGTGCTTCACGTCGCTCTGATAGAAGATCGCGACCGCGGTGGGCGCGATCGCAGCGCAGCACAGCGCCGCGGTGTCGACGAACCACGTGCGCCAGGCCGCGAACGGACCTTCGAGCTCGCTGTGGTCGGGCAGCGACGTCACCAGCGCGACCTCGGGCCCCAGCTGCGCGGCCTGCAGCCACGCGATGCCGTCGCCGTGCACGACCTCGCGGGTGGGCGCGCGGTCGGTCATCGTGCGCCCGCGGTGTTCGTGGTGCGCGACAGCTCGCCGGCGAGGTGGATCGTGCGCGTGGGGAACGCGAAGCCCGAGCCGGCCTCCTCGACGATCGCGGCGAACGCCAGCAGCATCTCCTGGCGGATGTCGAGGAACTCGTCCCAGCTGGTGGTGGTGAACCACGCCACGACCTCGACGTCGATGGCGCTGTCGCCGAAGCCGACCACGTGCACGGACATGCCCTCCGACCAGATGTTCGCGTGGCTGTGCAGCGCCGACGCGATGCCCGACAGGATCGTGCGCAGCTGCGCCGCGGTGGTGCCGTAGACCAGGCCGAGGTTGCACTTGAACTGGATGCGATCGCGCGCGGCGTAGGACTCGAGCTGCATCTCGGCGAGCTTGCCGTTGGGGATCGTGACCACCGTGCGCCCGTTGGTGCGGATCTTGGTCGAGCGCAGGCCGATGGCCTCGACCGTGCCCTGCACGTCGCCGACCTTGATGTAGTCGCCCTCGCGGAACGGTTGATCGGCGCCGATCGAGAACGCACCGAAGAGGTTCTCGACCGTCTTCTGCGCCGCGAGGGCGATGGCGAGGCCGCCGATGCCCAGGCCCGCGAGCAGGCTGGTGATGGGATAGCCCAGCTCGGCCAGCAGCGCGACCACGGCGATGGCGACGATCACGACCTTGCCGATGCGGCGACCCAGCGGCACCAGCGATCGCGAGGCGGTATGGGTCGCGCCCCAGCGCGAGCGCTCGATCAACTCGCCGGCGAGATCGACGGCACGCGCGAGCGCCCAGAACACGCCGAACAGGAACAGCCCGTGCAGCAGCCGGTGGACGAACTGCTCGCCGCTGACGCCGAAGCGCAGCCACGGCACCGCCAGCGCGACCAGGCCCACCGCCACCAGCAGCGTCAGCGGCGTCCGCAGCCGACGCAGCCGCGCGGAGTCGAAGCTCTGCAGGTTGCGATCGACCACGCGCAGGCCCACGCGGCTGAGCAGGCGCGCGAGCACGGAGCCGGCGATCCACGCCACCAGCATCGCGCCGGGCAGCGCCAACCACTGCCACCACAGCAGGCCGCGCGGCCCCGGCCGCAGCATGAACGCGGGCAGGTGCTCGCGGAACCAGATGTCGTCGAGCTCGGCGTACCACGCGTCGATCTGCGCGACGACGCTGCGGTCGAACACCCACGCCGGCGTCCGCCCGGTGCGTTTGGTCAGTCGCACCGGCTCGTCGGTGCCGTCGTCGCGGCGCAGCGTCGTGAGCACGTCGACGTTGCGCGGCAGGCCGTCGTTGACGTCACCGCCGCCGCTGCTCGACAGCGCACCGAGATCGACGATCGCGAGCGACTGCAGCACCGCACACAGCCGCTCGGCGTACTCGTGCGGCTCGAACGACGCGCGCCGCGGCGGCTCCAGCCACTGCGCCGCCTGGCCGAAGTCCTGGCGACGGCACGCGTCGAGGAACGCCGTCATCGACGCGCGCGGCGAGTCGGGCGCGGTCGCTTCGGGCTCGCTGGGTTCGGGATCGGGCTTGGCCTTGGCGTCGGCCGGCGCGATCGCGGCGGGCCCGGCTGCGGCGCGGTTGGCCGCGAGCACGCACGTCAGCGCGGCGAGCAGCGCGACGAGCCAGGGCAGCATGCGCGATGCGGCCGCGCGATGCGGGCCAGCGGCGGCGATCGGAGAGGCGAGGGTGGCCATGCGCACGCGCTGGTCTGCCGGCTTTGTCGCCGCGACGCAACCCGGCGACGTCGGCAGCGCGAGCAGGCGCGCCCGGCCCGGCAGCACGGCCCGCGCCGCACGGCTCGCCGCCGCCGCGTTACGGCGGGCACGCGATGCCGGGCTCGGCCACGAGGTCGCAGTGCACCGCGATCGAGGTGCCCGAGGGCACCGGGACCTCGGGCCGTCGCTCGACCACGAGCTCGAGGTTGAAGCCCGAGGTCACGCAGTACGCGTCCATGTCGTCGACGGTGCCGGGGGTCATGCCGCTGGTGTCGTCGAGCACGCGGTAGCACGCGCCGATGCCCGGGCCGGGGAAGTCCCAGCCGTCGCCGGTGACCACGCAGGGCTCGACCACGCGATCGGGTTCGCCGGTCTCGGGCGGGAACTGCTCGGTCAGGGTGCAGCTGGGCTGCAGCGCGCCGCCGGGTTCGAGGTCGAGCACGCAGCCGCCGACGCAGGCCTTCTCGTTGATCTCGCCGATGGCGCCCGCGATCGACTCGAGCGCGACGCCGTAGTCGGCCGAGCACACCGAGAAGACGTTGGGCTGGTCGGTGGCGAAGGCCTCGACGACCTCGCGCATGCGCACGTCGGGGATGCCCGGTGGATCCTGCACGGTCTCGCTGCCGAAGTTGCACGCCGGGCCGATGCCGTACTCGATGTTGAAGTCCGGCAGGTCGGAGTCGCGGAATTCGATGGTGTGGGTCTGGGGGTAGTCGAGCGGAACGCCCGCGATCAGCGAGAGCAGCACCTGGCCGTGGTAGCCCTGCGCCTGACGCTGCAGCGACAGCGCGCGCAGGGCATCGATGTAGCGCTCGCGCGGGTACAGCACCGCGTCCTCGGGTCCGCTGGGGCCGCCGTCGCGGGCCTTGTCCTGCGCGAAGCAGTCGTCGTACACGCCCGGACCGCCGACACAGGTGACGCCCGCGTTCCAGCACGCGCCCGAGGTCGCGCGATCCGGTGTGGTCCAGAAGGGATAGCCCTCGAACTGCAACCAGCCCTGCTGCTCGGGCGAGGCCGAGCAGTCGGCCTCGTCGGTGAGGAAGATGACCGCGAGCAGGGCGTCGGGCCGCAGGAAGCCGCCGTCGTCCTCGAGCACGAGCTTCATCGATTCCAGCGGCGCCTCGTAGCCGGGGCCGTTGATGCCCGGCGGGCCGATGCACTGCAGCGCCGCGGCCATGTCGTAGCCCGCGGGCAGGTTGGTGGTGCCCTCGCTCTTCTCGACCCACGGCACCGGCAGCGGGATCGACTCGTAGATGCAGTGATCGAGGCAGCCGCGCTGGCGCTCGTCGATGGTGCCGAAGGTCCACTCGAACACGAAGTCGAACAACCGCTCGCGGCAGCTGGTCGCGCGCAGCTGCCCGTCGGCCGCGGTCGTGGTCACGCCGATGCGATAGTTCGCGCCGACCTGCTGCGACTCGAGCACCTCGACGAACGAGCGGAAGCTCTGCACCAGCGTGCCCTGCTCGCCGCCCATCGAGCCGGAGTTGTCGACCACGAACAGGATGTCGACCGCGCGACGCAGGCGCAGCTCCAGCGGGCACAGCCCGGTGATCGGATCGCACAGCGTGTCGCCGGTGCTCGAGCTCTCGGAGCTGCTGGTCGCGCTGCTCTCGCTGTGGCCCGGGCCGTCGCTGCCGGTCTCACCGCGTTCGTCGGCGCCGCCTTGCGCAGGACCCTGCAGCCCGGTGCGGCCGCACGCGGTCGCCACGAGCAGCGACACCGCGCTCGCGATCCCACGCGTCTGCCACCGCGACGGCGATCGCACCGCCTGGCATTGTCGCCCGGGGCTGCGCCGCGTCAACCGCGATGGGCTGCGTCTCGCGCCGGCCGAGCGTGGCCGCGCGCGCAGCCGGGGCCGCGCCACGCTCGAGCGTGCGGCGCGGCCGGCGGCGCGGGCATCAGCCGTACACGCAGCAGCCCGTCAGGCAGTAGCCACCGGGACCGCAGGGGTCCTGGCCCGGTTGACCGCACGGGTCCTGACCGGGCTCGCACTGCTGGTTGCCGCCGCAACCGGGCGGCGGGTCCTGCTGGCCGAAGCAGATCTCGCAGCCCTCGCAGGTGTTGAGGCACGCGGGCACCTGCGTGCACGGGTGGCACAGCAGCGGATCGTCGACCACGTCGATGGTGCAGCTCGGGTCACCCTGGGCGTCGACGCTGCCCAAGAAGATCGTCACCTCGCCGCCGCCCGGCAGCGCGACGTCGCAGCAACCGAAGCAGTCGCAGCCGTTGGGCACCAGCGGTCCGCAGATGCTGTCGCAGGTGTTCGACTGCGACTGCGAGAGCTGGTCGCACGACAGCGGCGTGCCGGGCGTGTTGGCGTCGGGATCGTACTCGCAGGTCGGCGCCGAGGGCTCGAGCGGATCGCACTCGTGGTTCCAGAAGCAGTCGTCGTTGCCGGTGCCCGAGTTGTTGTCGAAGTAGCAGTCGTGCTTGCAGGGCGCGTTGTCCTGGCCCGGGATGCCGCCGTCGAGGCCCTCTTCGTTGTCGCTGCAGGGCCCGAAGCAGTTGCTGTCGTTGGCGTCGACGTCGCAGTCGTTGTCGTTGTCGACGCAGTCACCGCAGGCGTAGACATGGCCGGCGCACGCGGCGACGTTGCACGCCGCGGTGCAGCCACCCGCCAGCACCGAGCAGGTCTGGCCGCACGGGCACAGGTCGTTGTCGGCATCGACCACGCAGGCGTCGAGGGTCTCGTCGCAGCTCTCGGTGGTGCAGGCGATGCCGTCGCTGGCGCACGTCACCGGCTGCGCCGCGGGCTGGCAGTCGTTCTGCAGATCGCAGGTCTCCGCGCCGTTGCAGAACACGCCGTCGTCGCAGTTCTCGTCGGCGGCGATGTTGTTGCAGCCGTAGTCCACGACGCACTGATCGATGGTGCAGGCGACGCCGTCGTCGCACGACAGGTTGGGCCCGTCCTGGCAGCCGCTGGCGGGGTTGCACACCTCGGTGCCGTTGCAGGGATCGCCGTCGGCGCACAGGCCGTCGAGCGGCGTGAACTCGCACTGACCCGGTTCGACGCAGGCGTCGATGGTGCACGCGAACGCGTCGCCGCACACGATCGGGGTCCCGGCCTGGCACACGCCGGGCATGCCCATCGACAGGTCGCAGGTCTCGTCGCCGTTGCAGGCCAGGCCGTCGTCGCAGTCGCCGTCGTCGCTGCAGGGATCGCCCACGACGCAGCCGCCGGGCTGGCAGAACTGGCCACCGGGGCACAGCGTGTTGTCGAGCGACGTGGTGCACGACAGCGTGGCCTCGTCGCAGCTCTCGACCGTGCAGCCGACGCCGTCGTCGGCGCAGTCGACCGCCGCGCCGTCCTGGCAGCCCTGGCCCGGCGCGCAGCTCTCGGCGCCGTTGCAGTAGACACCGTCGTCGCACGCGAGGTCGTCGGGCGTGTGCGTGCACTGGCCCTGGCCCTCGTCGCAGGCGTCCTGCGTGCACGCGATGAGGTCGTTGCAGTCCGGCGGCGGCGCGTCCATGCAACCGACGCCCGAGACGCAGACCTCGGCGCCGTTGCAGAAGCTGCCGTCGTCGCACTGGCTGTCGTCGGGCGTGAACGCGCAGGCGTCGGCGGCCTCGTCGCAGGCATCGTCGCTGCAGCCGACGCCGTCGTCGCACACGATCGCGTCGCCGGCGACGCAGCCCAGCTGGGCGTCACAGGTCTCGACGCCGCTGCAGAACAGCCCGTCGTCGCACAGACCATCGCTGGGGAAGAAGCTGCAGCTGGCGTCGGCTTCGTTGCACGAGTCGACCGTGCACTCGACCCCGTCGTCGCAGACCACGGCCTCGCCCGCTGCACACTCGTCGTTGACGCAGGTCTCGACGCCGTTGCACGGCAGCATGTCGTCGCAGTCGGCGTCCTGCGTGCAGGGCATGCCGCCGCCGGTGCTCGAGCCGCTGTCCGAGCCGCCCGACGAGCTGCCGCCGGTCGAGCTCGAGTCGGAGCCGCCCGAGGTGCCGCCACTGGATCCGCCGCTCGAGTCGGAGCCGGCGCTCATCGAGCCCGAGCCGCCGCCCGAGCTCGAGGAGTCCGCACCCGGGCCGGTCGACGAGGCGCCGGTGTCGGATGCGGACGTCGAACCGCCCGTGCTTGCGTCGGTGGCCTCGGTGACGTCGCCATGACAAGCCGCGAGCGCGAGCGAGAGCAGCAGGGCCTTGTTGCGCGTGTGCATCGGGACAGTCCTGCCGCCGCGACCTGCGTCGGCCCGTTGCATGTACAGAACGCGTGAGCTGGATTCCAACGCGATCAGTCGGAAACCGCGAACACGCGGTCTCGCCTCGGCGCCCGGTCTCGCGTCGCGACGCCGATCAGAGGATCGGTTCGCGTTCGGTGTGGGCGAAGACGGCGACCATGTCGCCGGATCTCGCCCATCGCAGCGCGGCCGCGACCGCGGCCCGCTCGTCGTCCGCTTGATCGATGGCTTCGGGTGCGATGCCGTGCGCCTCGAAGCCGCGACGCAGGATCGCGGGCACGACCCCGGGTTCGCGACCACGCAGGTACTCCGGCTCCTCGCGCACGATCACGTGATCGGGCCGCATCGCCGCGATCTCGCCGGCGAGCTCCATCAAGGCCTCGTCGCTGCGATCGCCGGCCATGCCGAAGCTGACGACCAAGCGCCCGCCCCGTGCACGTCGCAGGCTCGCGACGACCTCGCGCTGCTGCCTCAGACCATCGCGGTTGTGGGCGAAGTCGAGCAGGACCAGCACGCCGTCCTTCTCGTAGCGCTCGAGCCGGCCGGGGTTGTCGTGCACGTCGCGGCCGAAGCTGCGCAGCGTGTCGCACACGACCTCGCGGGGGATCGGCAGACCCAGCGCGGTGGCGGCCACGCCCAGCGCGTTGGCGAGGTTGTGCCGCGCGGCGCCGCCGAGCGCCAGCGCGATCTCGTCGACCGCGACCAACGGCGCGCGCGCGTGCGCGCGACCGTGGACGATCGCGCCGTCCTCGATCCAGCAGGCCTCGCCGCCTTGGGCCAGCACCTCGAGCAGCAGCGGATGGTCGGCGCGCTGCGAGAACCACACCTGCGGTGCGGCGAAGCGACCGCGCAGGCGCACCAGCGGCGGGCTGTCCGCGCCGAGCACGACGCGGCCGCCCGGGCGCACCGCGGTGGCGATCGCGGCCTTGGCCTGCGCGAGCTCGTCGACGGTCGCGATGCCCCACTCGCCGAGGTGATCGTCGCTGACGTTGGTGAGCAGCGCGGCGTCGCACCACCGCAGCGCGAAGCCGCGACGCAGCAGACCGCCGCGTGCGGCCTCGAGCACCGCGGCCTGCAGCTCGGGGCGTCGCAGCAGCCGCCGCGCCGCGCCGGGTCCGGTGCAGTCACCGGTCTCGACCAGGCTGCCGTCGACGGCGATGCCGTCGGTCGAGGTGTTGCCCGCGACCAGGCCGGCCGACTTGAACATCCGCGCCAGCCAGCGCGCCGAGGTGGTCTTGCCGTTGGTGCCGGTGACCGCGACCACCGGGATCGCGCCCAGCTGCGACCACGGCACCGCGGTCGCGCTCGGCACCGCGTCCAGCGGCCAGGTCTGCGAGCGCGCGCCCAGGCCCACGGTCACGCCGTCCTCGTCGAAGAACGCCGGCACGCCGCGCGCGGCGGCCTCGCGCAGAAGCGCGAGCAGCTCGGGACGGTGCTCCGCCGCGATCGCCTCGCGCAGCCGCGACGCGTGATCGCCCAGCGCGAGCGTCGGATCGTCGGGCTGCGATGCGGCCGCGATGGCCCACTCGTTGACCTCGGTCGCGGCGTACAGCGCGTCGGGCGGGGCCTCGAAGCCCAGCGCCGCGCCGCCGCCGTCGGCGAAGCGCCGCGAGAACCGACGCGCGTCCGACCAGCCGACCGCCGCGAGCATCGACGCGAGTGCGTCGCGCCACGCCGGCTCGCACTGCGACCACGACTCGCCGGGCTCGAACGCCACCTCGGCGATGGCCGCGGGCTCGGGCCCGTACATCGTGGGCCCGGTCAGTCGCCGGGAGTCGAGGATCCGCATGGTCGCCGCTTCAGTCCTCGGTCTCGCGCACGATGCGAACGCCGCGCTCGTCCTCGACCAAGGTGCCGCCGAGCTCGAAGCGCTTGGTCGTGCCCGGGACCTCGACGGGTTCCATGCGCACGGGCTCGGGCGCCGCCTCGGTGGTCGCGTTGGCGTCCTTGAACTTGGTGATCTGCTTCCAGCAGCGCGAGATCTTGTCGCCGAACACCACCAGCAGGTCACCGGGCTTGCACAGCGCCAGCGCGGCGTCGATGGACTGCTGCTCGTCGGGGATGACCTGCACGCGCGCGGCGTCGACACCCGCGCCGAGCAGGCCCTTGCGCAGCAGGCCGGTGATCTGATCGCGGTCGCGGCCGCGGGTGTCGTCGTCGGTGCGCAGCACGAAGCGATCGAACGCCGACGCGGCCGCGCGTGCGATCTCCATCAGGTCCTCGTCGCGGCGATCGCCGGGCGCCGCCAGCACGCACACGCGCGCGCCCGCGACCTCGAGCCGCTGCGCGAGGTCGGCGATGGCGCGCACCGCCGCGGGGTTGTGGCCGTAGTCGAGGATCACGCGGAACGGCAGCTTGTCGAAGACGTTGAGTCGGCCTGGCGCCTGGAAGTAGGTGGTGTCGAAGGTGCGCAGGCCCTGACGGATGTTGTCGACCTTGCAGCCCATGACGAAGGCCATCAGCGCGGCGAACATCGCGTTCTGCACGTTGAACATGGCCTTGCCCTCGAGCGTGGCCGGGATCAGGTGCGCCCACAGCAGCGGGATGTGGCTGCCGCGGTCGTAGAGCGTGATCATGTGGCCGTTGATGCCCTCCTCGAGCACGGCCGCGGCTCCGCCGGCGCGGATGTGCTGGCGCACCAGATCGTGCTTGGGGTTCATCGTGACATAGGCGATGCGCTTGGCGTCGGTGTTGCCGCCCATCAGCAACACGCGCTCGTCGTCGGCGTTGAGCACGGCGACGTCGCGCGCGACCTCGACCACGATGCGCTTGACCTCGGCGAGCTGGTCGAGCGACTCGATGCCGCCCAGGCCGAGGTGATCGCTGGTCACGTTGAGCACGCAGCCGACGTTGCACGAGCGGTAGCCCATGCCCGCGCGCAGCAGGCCGCCGCGCGCGGTCTCCAGCACCGCGAAGTCGACCCGGGGGTCGCGCAGCACCATCTGCGCGGCCATCGGCCCGGTCATGTCGCCGACGACGGTGCGCTCGCCGTCGATGTACACGCCGTCGGTGGTGCACAGGCCCACGGTGAAGCCCGACATCTTCTGGATGTGCGCGAGCATGCGCGACACCGTGGTCTTGCCGTTGGTGCCGGTGATGGCCGCGATGGGGATGCGGCTGGGCGTGCCGGCGGGGAACAACATCTCGATGACCGGGCCGGCGACGTCGCGCGGCGTGCCTTCGGTGGGCGAGACGTGCATGCGGAAGCCCGGCGCCGCGTTGACCTCGCAGATGGCCCCGCCGACCACGCGGTGCGACTGCGAGATGTCGGGGATGATGAAGTCGATGCCGGCGACGTCGAGGCCGATGCCGCGGGCCGCACGCACCGCGACCTCGCGGTTGTCGGGGTGGACCACGTCGGTCAGATCGATGGCGGTGCCGCCGGTCGAGAGGTTGCCGGTCGAGCGCAGGTAGAAGGTTTGGCCCGCCGGCAGCACGCTCAGCGGCGTGAGCCCGCCCTGCTCGAGCAGGCGCAGCGCCTGGTGATCGAGCTCGATGCGCGTGAGCACCTTCTCGTGGCCGATGCCGCGGCGCGGATCCGAGTTCACCTGCTCGACCAGCTGCTCGATGGTGTGCTCGCCGTCACCGACGACGTGGCCGGGCACGCGCTTGGCCACCGCGATGAGCTCGCCGTTGACCACCAGCATGCGGTGGTCGAAGCCCTTGATGTAGGTCTCGACGATGACGTGCCGCGAGTGCTCCTGCGCCTTGCTGAAGGCCAGCCGTACAGCGTCGTCGTCGGACAGATCGATCGAGACGCCGCGGCCGTGGTTGGCGTCGAGCGGCTTGACCACCACCGGGTAGCCCAGGCGCCGCGCGGCATCGACCGCGCGCTCGGTCGAGCGCACCACGTGCTGCTTGGGTACCGGCAGGCCCAGATCCGCGAGGATGCGGTTGGTCAGCTCCTTGTCCGAGGCGATGTCGACCGCGATGTGCCGCGTCTCCGAGGTGACGGTGGCCTGGATGCGCTTCTGGTAGCGGCCGTGGCCCAGCTGCACCAACGAGTAGTCGTTGAGTCGGATCCACGGGATGTCGCGATCCTCGGCGGCGCGGATGATCGACGCGGTCGAGGGCCCGAACTGGCGCCGCTGGGCGAACTCGATCAGGTCGTCGAGCTCGCGGCGGTAGTCGAGCTCGTCGCGATCGGGTCGCAGCTCGGGCGGCAGCAGCGAGTGCAGCAGCCGCAACGCCAGCTGACCGGCGGCCTCGCCCACGCGCTCCTCCTCGAACTCGTAGATGACGTGGTAGTGGCCGGGCTCGTCCGCGCTGCGGGTCTTGCCGAACGAGACCTTGGCGCCGGTCAGCACCTGGATCTCGATCGCGACGTGCTCGAGCACGTGACCCAGCCAGGTGCCCTCGTCCTCGCGCATGCGCCGGAGGAAGCCGCCGTGGGTGCCGTAGGAGCAGGTGTGCTCCTCGAGCGTCGGCATCACCGCGAGCAGGCCTTCGACGAAGCCCGGCAGCTTGGCCGTGGGCCAGGCCTCGAGCGCGCCGAGGTCGAGCCGCAGCCGGACCACGGGAAAGCGCGCGTAGAGGTTCGGACCACGGTAGATGCGGCGCTCGAGGATCTTCACGAGAGCTCGGTTTTAGAACAACTCCGAGACCGGCACCACACGAAGTTGCTTGCGTCGCAGGCCCGCGAGGATCGCCGGCAGGGCCCGCACCGTCCGGCCGTCGCGATCGTGCAGCAGCACGATGTCGCCGGCGCGGGCGCGTTCGACCACCGTGGCCGCAATCGTGTCCGCGTCGGCGCCGGCCGAGTCGCCGCTGTCGACCGACCACAACACCAGGTCGTCGCCGCGCGCGTGGACCAGCTGCTCGGCCGAGGCGGGGAAGCGACCGAAGGGCGGCCGTGCCAGCCGCGGCTGCACGCCGGTCGCCGCGACGATCGCCGCGGCGGTGTCGTCGAGCTCGGCGCGCAGCTGCGAGGGGAACAGCGAGCGCCACGAGCGATGCGACCAGCCGTGGTTGCCGAGCTCGTGCCCGGCGCGCGCGACCTCGGCCGCGAGCTCGGGGTGACGCTGGACCTGCTCGCCGAGCATGAAGAAGGTCGCGCGCGCGTCGTGCAGCCGCAACACCTGCAGCACGCGTCGGGTCGCCTGCGGCGTGGGCCCGTCGTCGAAGGACAGCGCCACGCGATCGTCGGAGCGCGACCCGGCATAGCGCGTGCGCGTCTGTGCGGTGACGCTCGCGCGCGGCACCACCATCGCGGCCGCGTCGCGGGGTTCGGCGCGCACGCGTGTGGCGGCCAGCGTCGGCGTCGCGGGCTCGCGCGACGGTGTCGGAGCCTGGGCCGGCGCGGGCACGTGTGCCGGGTCCTCGGTGGGCGCCCAGCACGACGCGAGCACCGCCGCGATCGCGAGCCATCGCCCCAGGCCGGTCACGTGGCGAGCCTCGGCCACGGTCTGCGTCGCGGGCAAGAATCCGGCGCGAACGGCCCGCGCGCGCTGCCGCCGGTGTGGGCGGGCCCACGGCGCCGCTGCTATCCTGCGCGCGTCCGCATGCTGCAGCTGTCGGCCCTGGTGCGCACGCTCGGCGTCGAGCTGTTGCTCGGGTCGTTGCTGCTGCCGCTGCTCGTGCGCCGCGGCGGCGCGGGGATCTCCGTGCTGCGCGGCGTCACGGTGCTGCTGGGCGTGAACCTGGCCACGCACCCGCTCGCGTGGTGGTGCAACCGCGCGCTGGCGTCGTGGCTGGCGTTCGAGCCCCGCGCCGCGGTGATCGAGGCCGCGGTGATCGCCGTCGAGTCGCTGGCGTTCGCGCGGCTGCTGCCGTTGCCGTGGCCGCGCGCGCTGGCGCTGGCGGCCGCGATCAACCTGGCGTCGTTCGGCTTCGGCCTGTGGTGGATGATGCGCTGACCAGCACGAGCAGCGCGGGGAACTCGGCCCACGCGTGCACGCCCGCGATGGTGCCGTACCACGCGCGCGCGCCGGCGAAGTCGATCCACCACAGCACCAGCAGCGGCAGCGCGAGCAGCAGCAACGCGGGCACGGTGCCGCGCGGCAGCGACGGCTGGCCCTGCCGCGGCAGCACGCCCAGCACCGCGACGTAGTGCGCGCACTGCAGGTACACGCAGGCCGAGAACGCCAGCAGCGCCAGCTGCGGCGACGCGAACGGGTCGGGGCCGACGAACGCGCCGAATTGATCGAACAGCGGTCCGCTGGGCAGCGGCGCGGCCTCGGGCGCCGCGAGGCCCAGCGCCGTCGCAGCCGCCGTCGGCACGCCGCTGAGCACCAGCAGCGGCATCGCGAGCCACGTGATCGCGCCGCGTTGCCACGCCTGCGGTCGCCGCTGCGGTGGCAGTGCGTCGATCAGCAACGGCCACGGCGCGAGGTTGTGCAGCACCGCGAGCACCAGCAGCGTACCCAGCGGTGAGACCAGCAGGCCCAGCACCAGCGCGGCCGCGACCGCGATCACGGTGGTGCGCGCCGCGGCGCCGCGGCTGCGCGCCAGCGGCAGCACCGCGAGCACGGTCGCGACACCGGCGAGCAGCTCGAGCGCGTGGGCCTGCGCGCGCGGCAGCCACTGCAGGTTCGCGGCGCAGCGGATCGCGAACACGGCCGCGAGCGCCGCGACGATCGGCAGCTGTGCGCGTCGGGGCAGCCGCGGGCGGATGCGCTGGTCGAGCACGCGCAGCTCGACCAGCGCATGCGCGAGGCCGAAGCACGCCAGCGACAGCGAGTAGGTCGCCAGCGGCCACGCGACCGCGGCGAGCAGGCACGCGCCGTGGATCAGCGCTGCGGTCGCGGCTGGCACCGGCGCCTCGCGCTGCGTCGGCGCGCCAGCATCAGCACCAGCAGCAGCGCCGCGGGTCCGGCCTGTGCATCGTCGACGGCGCAGCCCTTCTTCGCGGGTGCGGGTGCCGGCGGGGCCGAGGTCTTGCTGTCGGCCGCGGGGGTCGCTCCGGCGGCCTTGGGATCGGTCGCGGCGGGCGTCGTGGGCGTGGCGGTGGGCCCGGGCGGTGTCGGCGTCGCGTCGTCGGGCACGCACTGCTGGCACGGGCGCTCGGCCGCCTGCGGCTTGCCGCTCGAGTAGTCGATGCGGCTGCAGGTCGCGGCGCGGCACTTGCCCGGCCGATCGCCGATCGTGCACGCGTCGCCCTCCTTGCGGTAGCGGCAGATCTCTTCCTCGGTCGCGATGTCGTCGGCCGCGGCCACGCGCGGCAGCGCGGCGAAGCAGGCGAACAGCAGCAGCGCACAGCGCGGACGGGCCATCGCCGCCAGTGTGCCACGATGCGGACGCGGGCGTGCGGTCGCGTCGCGGGCGACGTGCGTCGAGGCGAAGGAAGCTCCGCTTGCTACGCCTGTGTGCGGCCACGCCGGTCACCGGACCCCTGCGCCTGCGGTTCGCTCCGCGACGAGAGCCTGTCGGCGTCCGCTAGTCTGCCGGCGCGTCGGGGGGCGCGGCCGTGCGCGTGCGCAGATCGAAGGTCGCGCCGCTGGTGAGCACGTGGAGCTTCACGCCGGTCAGGCAGATCGCGTCGCCGGAGCGGGCGAAGCCCATCGACGAGTGCTCGAGCGACGAGGCGTCGACCACCGTGATCGCGCCGGCGCCGACCACATGGATCACGTCCTCGGGATCGATGAAGGCGGCGGTGTCCTCGTCGAGACCCAGGCCGATCGCGAAGGGGTTGTAGGCCAGCGCCGCCAGCAGGCGCCCCAGGCGGTCGCGCTGGCGGAAGTGCTGGTCGATGATCACGCGGTTGGTCAGGCCGAAGCCCGGCGCGAGCGAGACCAGGCCCGCGCGCGGCGTCGCGCCGCTCTCGCCGAACGCGATCATGTGCTCGGACAGGATCGCCGCGCCGGCCGAGGTCCCGCCGACGATGACGCCGCGGGCATTGAGCGTGCGGATCTGCTTGGCGACCTTGGTGCCGCCCAGGATGGTCGAGATGCGCAGCTGGTTGCCGCCGGTGAGGAACACGCCCGTCGCCGCCGCGAGGCGCTCGTTGTAGTCCTCGCGCTCGGCGTCGCTGCGCGCGTCGAAGCCGAGCACGTCGACGTCACCGGCGCCGAGGTCGTCGAAGATCTGCTCGTAGCGCGAGCCGGTGTCGCGTTGCTTCGACGCGGTCGGGATCACCGCGATGCGAGCCTTGCGGCCGCCGGCGAGCTCGACGAAGCGGCGCAGGATCACGGCGTCGCGCTGCTTGTCCTCGGCGCCGCCGACCGGGACGATGTAGCCGCGCGCGTTGCTCGGATCGACCTTTGCTGGACACATGGAAGTTCAGGACCTTTCGAAGGTGCCGGTTCGCACCGGCACGCGATCGCGCAGCCACGGCTGGCCCCGCGCGACGACGCAGTGGGCCGCGCCGTCGTCGTCGAGCGCGAGCAGGTCGGCGAAGCCGCCGACGGTGACGTGGCCGCGGTCTGGCAACCGCAGCGTGCGGGCGACGTTGCTGGTGAACGGGCGCAGCGCCGCGTCGAGCGGCAAGCCCAGCGCGACCGTGCGCACCAGCGCCGCCAGCAGCGTGGCCGGGCGACCCACGCCCATGCCCGCGAGCCGACCGTCGCGATCGAAGCGCGGCATGCAGCCGCCGCCGTCGGACGAGCACGTGATGCGCTCGATCGCGACACCGGCGTCGAGGCACTGCACGATCGCCTCGTGGGCGGGGATGGCATCGCCGAGGTCCTCGTCGGGGAACGCGGTGATGTCGATGACGCAGCCGTGCTCGCGCGCGAGCGCCTGGGCCTCGCGCAGCAGCGCGGGGTTGCGGTTGACGTGGGTGGGATGGAACACCGACGCGGGCAGCTCGGTCTGCTCGATCGCGCGGCGCACCAGCTCGAGCCCGCGCGGGCCGTCGCCCATGTGCAGGTGCACGATGCCGGCCTTGCCCGACATCATGCCCGCGACGTGGGCATCGCTGGCCACGCGCAGCAGCTCGTCGAAGCTCGGCTGCGACGAGCGGTGATCCGACAGCGCCAGCTCGCCGACGCCGAGCACGGGATCGACGAACACGAGGTCGGAGCGGACCGAGCCGGTCAACGTGCGCAGCGGCAGCTCGTAGCTGCCGGTGTAGCACCACGCCGACAGGCCCTGCGCGCGCAGGCCCAGGGTCTGGGCGACGAGCTCGGCGACGCTGCGCGTGGTGCCGTCGGTCCCGAGCACGCCGACGCAGGTGGTCACGCCGGCGTGGGCCAGCTCGCCGGCGCCCAGCGGCGGCACGCGGGTGTGGGGTCCGCCCTCGCCACCGCCACCGGTCACGTGCACGTGCGCGTCGATCAGGCCCGGCACCAGCCGCCGCCCGCCGAGCTCGAGCGTCTCGCACGGACCCAGCGCCGCAGGCAGCGACAGGCCCTCGCCGATCGCGACCACGCGTTCGGCCGCCACCAGCACGTCGACGCGGCCGCGCGCCTCGGGGCCCCACAGCTCGGCGTCGCGCAGGCAGAGGAACATCGTGCGGCGCGAGGATAGCCGACCTTGGTACGCTCGGCAGAGTCGCTCGTCGATGCGCTCCGATTCTCCCGACCGTGTCGGCCTGACGCGCACGCTGGCCGAGACCCACCCCAGCGCGCCCCAGCAGGACTCGAGCCTGGCGCGGGGCAGCATGGTCGGACGCTACGTGCTGCTCGATCGCATCGGCGCAGGCGGCATGGGCGTGGTCATGGCCGCCTACGATCCGGAGCTCGACCGCAAGGTCGCGATCAAGGTCATGCACGTGCAGCCCGACGCCGCGGCGAGCGAGGGGCGCGCGCGCATGATCCGCGAGGCCCAGGCACTCGCGCGCCTGTCGCATCCCAACATCGTCACGATCCACGACGTCGGCACCTACGAGCGGCGCGTGTTCCTCGCGATGGAGTACGTCGACGGCGAGACGCTGACGCAGTGGTACTCGGGTCGCGGCTGGCGCGAGATCGTCGCGGTGCTGGCCCCGGTCGCCAGCGCGCTCGCAGCGATCCACGCCGCGGGCATGGTCCATCGCGACGTCAAGCCCGACAACATCATGATCGATCGCGGCGGCCGGCCGCGGCTCATGGATCTCGGACTCGCGCGCGCCGAGAACCCCGGCGCGCGCGCGGCCGAGGAGGCCTCCGAGCACGACGTGGTCTCGCAGGTCATCACGCGCCGCGGCGCGCTGGCGGGCACGCCGGCATACATGGCGCCGGAGCAGCACCTCGCGGGCGGCGGCGATGCGCGCTCGGACCAGTTCGCCTTCGGCGTCACGCTGTACGAGGCGCTGTGGCGCGAGCGCCCGTTCGCCGGCGACAGCCTCTCGGAGCTGGCCAACAACGTGATCGAGGGCAACCTCCGCCCGTCCACGCGGGAGCACGACGTCCCCGGCTGGTTGCGCGACGCGGTGATGCAGATGCTCGCGCTCGACCCGGCCGAACGCTTCGCCAGCATGGACGCGGTCGCCCACGAGCTGTTGCGCGATCGCGGTCGGCTCCGCGTGCGCGCCGGCGTCGCGACCATGCTCGCGGTCGGCGGGTTCGCGGCGTGGTACGCGGGCCGCGACGTCGGTCGCCGCTGCGACGCCGTCGATGAGCCGCTTCGCGCGCAGTGGACTGCGTCGCAGCGAGAATCGGTGCACCGGGCCATCACCGACGTCGACGTGGGCTATGCGACCGTCACCGCCGAGCGGGCGGTGGGCCTGCTCGATGGCTGGGTCGACGACTGGGGCGCTGCCGAACGCGAACGCTGCGAAGCCGCACGCGTCGCGCCCGAAGACGATCGCCCGCTCGCGCTGCGCGGGGCCTGCCTGGCGCGCGCGAGCGCGGAGTTCGGCGCCCTGGTCGAGGTGCTCGGCCACGGCGGTGCCACCGTGGCCGAGCGCGCGCTGCCGGCCGTGCTCGATCTGCCGCAGCCGTCGCGCTGCGCCGACCCGGAGTACCTCGCCGCGCGCGCCGACACGCTCGCGGACGACGAGCTCGGCCGCCACGTCGGCGGCCTGCGGCAGCGACTGCTCGAGGTCAAGGCGCTCGAGCGCGCGGGCGCCTACGCCGACGGCGTGACGCTGGCGCAGGACGTCGTCGCCGACGCGCGGGCGCTGGGTGATCGCGCGGTGCTGTCGGAGGCGGAGCTGCGCCTGGGTGCGCTGGAGAACTTCGCCGGCCGCTTCGCGGACGCCGAGCGCGAGCTCATCGCCGCGCACCACGACGCGCGCTGGGCCCGGCACGACGCGGTCGCGATCGAGGCCGCGGTGCTGCTGACCTACGTCGTGGGCATCAGCGGCGGTCGCTTCGAGGAGGGCCTGTTCTGGTCGGGCCTCGCCGACGCGGAGCTGGGGCCCAGCGAGGCCCACGACGAGCTTCGTGCCGACCTGCTCAGCAATGTCGGCGCGCTGTACATGCACCGCCGCGAGTACGCCCAGGCGCTGCCCTACAGCGAGCAGGCCATCGCGCTGGGCGAGCGCATCTACGGTGCCGACAGCCTGCGGGTCGCCCGCTACCGCGTGAGCCTGATCCCGACGCTGGCGGGCGTGGGGCAGCACGACCGCGCGCTCGAGCTGGCCAAGGACACCGTCGCACTGTACGAGCGCACGCTCGGCGACGAGCACCCGACCATCGCCAGCGCGTTCAACAACCTCGGCACCACCTACTACGGCATGGGCCGCCTGACCGAGGCCGCCACCGCGTTCACGCGCGCGTTCGAGATCCAGCGCCGCGCGTTGGGCGAGGACCACCCCGCGCCCGCGACCACCGCCAACAACGTCGGCGCCATCTCGCACCTGCTGGGGCGCGACGCCGACGCCTATCGCTACTACGAGATCGCGCGCGCCGGCATGATGAAGTCGCTGCCGGCGGACCATCCCAGCATCGCTGCGATCGAGTTCAACCTCGGCACCGCCGCGGCGCGGGCCGGGCGCAACGAGGAGGCGCTGGCGCATCACCAGCGCGCGCGAGAGATCCGAGTCGCGCGCGAGGGCGAGCACAACGTCGAGGTCGCGATGTCGGACTGGGAGCTCGCGAACGTGTTGCTGGCGCTGGGGCGACTCGACGAGGCCGAGGCCGCCGCGACGCGGATCGAGAGCTTCGCGCTCACCGATCCCAAGGCGGGCATGCTCGCGCACGCGCACGCGAGTCAGGGCTTGATCGCGCGTGCACGCGGCGATCGGGCGCTCGCGATCGAGCGGCTCGAGCAGGCGCACGCCGAGCTCGAGGCCCGCGACAAGCACGACAACGTCGACGGCGACGTCGCGTTCGCGCTCGCGCAGCTGCGTTGGCCCGACGACCGCGCGCGCGCGCGGGCGCTGGCCGAGCTCGCGCAGCAGCGCTTCGGCGAGCGGGGCGCCCAGGCGGCCACGCAGCGGGCGGCGGTGCAGGCCTGGCTCGCAGCGCACCCGTGACGCCGACGCCCGCGCGCGTCGCGATCCTTGCTACCGTCATCGTGCATGGGTCACCTCGTGCTCGGTCCCGACGCGTTGCTGCGCGCGCTGCGTCCCGGTGACGCGGACGAGCTGGCGCTCGCGGCCAACGATCGCGAGATCTGGCGCAACCTCCGTGACGGCTTCCCGCGGCCGTACACCCGCGCCGACGCCGAGCGATGGATCTCGTACAACGAGCAGCTGGCGCTGCCGCTCAACTTCGCGATCGTGCTCGACCAGCACGTGGTCGGCGGTGTCGGACTCGTGCCCGGGCACGACGTGCACCGTCACAGCGCGGAGATCGGCTACTGGCTCGCGCGCGCGGTGTGGGGACGCGGGCTGGCCACGCGCGCGGTCGGAGCGATGGTGCGGCACGGCTTCGACACGCTCGGCTTCGTGCGGCTGCACGCGGGCGTGTTCGCGTGGAACCCGGCGTCGGCGCGCGTGTTGGAGAAGAACGAGTTCGTGCTCGAGGGCACGATGCGCAAGTGGGCGCTCAAGGACGGACACTACGTCGACGCGTGGGCCTACGCGCGCGTGCGGGACTGACCGACGGCGAGAAAATGCCGGACGCCGCGCGCACGCGCCTCCTCGCCAGGTGCAGGCGCACGCGGGTCCGGCCCGGCGGCGCCTCGGTGATTGGCGCTGCCGCACCGAGGACGCCGGCGCGCGGCGGTCGTCGCACGCATCGTGCACGAGCCGTCGCTGGTCGGCGTCAACGCACGGCGGTGAACTCTTCGCCGCCGTAGCGCTCGAGGTAGTCGGGGCGGATGCCGGGGCAGCGGGCCTCGAACGCGCAGCCGTTGCACGCCGGGACGTGCACCGAGCCGGTCAGTCGGCTGTCGCGCAGATCGAAGCGGGCGTCGGGGCTGACCACGCGTACACCCTGGGCCGCGGGATCGAACGCGTGGACGTGGTCGTCGCCGAGCAGGCAGCGTGGGATGTGGAGCGAGCGCACGTCGAACCCGTGGCCGCGCGCCCACGCCAGCGCCTCGCGCACGGTTGGCACGACCTCGCGCAGCCGCGGCATCGAGTCGAGGTTGTCGCGGTTGTGGTCGGTCAGCGAGACGAACCACAGATCCGCGCCGCGCACGCCCAGGCCGTGCAACCACTGCAGCGCGCCTTGCAACCGCGGCATCGTGCTGCGCTGCAGGATCACATCGGCGCGGGTCGGCAGTCCCGCTGCGATCGCAGCGCGCAGGCCCGCGACCATGGCCGCGTGCGTGCCGGCGCGGCGCACCAGCGACTCGTACGCGGTGGCCTCGTGGGTGTGGATCGAGATCGACAGCCGCGACAGGCCCGCGTCGATCAAGCGCCGCAGGTTGTCGCCCGCGCCCAGCAGCAGGCCGTTGCTCTGCAGCTTGACGTCGTCGAAGCCCAGCGCGCGTGCGCGCCGGACCAGCGGCAGCAGATCGGCGCGCAGGGTCGGCTCACCGCCGGTGAACTGCACGCGACGGAAGCCCTCGGCGACTGCCTCCGCGAGCGCGCGCGCGACCGCGGCGGCCGGCAGCGCACGGCTGCGCATCGCCGGCGAGATCGTGCAGTAGTCGCACGCGAGGTTGCAGTCGTAGCCGAGGATGACGTCGAGCAGTGGGCCCGCGGGCTCGGTGCCGGACGTCACCGGACGATTGCACACCGCGGCGCCCAGCCGCGCAAGCACGCGTGGGTCGCCGGTCAGAAGCGTGCGGCGAGGCCTGCGCCGAAGCGATGCGGTCCCAGCCACGGCGACAGCGACAGGCGGGCGGCACCGCTGCGACGGGGTCGCGCGGCCAACAACGCCGCGCCGGTGGCGAGCACCATCGGCGCGGCCGCGAGCAGCATCAAGCCCACGCGCGCGGCGTGGACCTCGTCGAGGCCCCGCTGGACCCGCGCGCGGACCTGCGGATCGTCGATGGTGTCGCCGGACGTGAAGCGCTTCGCGATCGCGAGCGCCTGCGCGGCCGCGGTCGCGAAGACCACCGTGCCGGCGACGAGGCCGGCGGTGCCCAGCATCGTCGCGGTCCCGCCCAGACCCAGCGTCAGTCGGCGGCGACGCTGCAGCGTGCTGGCGTCGCCCGAGCGCTGTCGCTGGCCCAGCTCGCGGCCGCCGAGCGCACCGAAGGCGGCGCCGCCGATCGCGAAGGCGGCGGTCGCGACCAGTCGGCCCACGCGCACGCCGATGTCGCCGCGATCGGGCACGGTGCACGACGCGAGGTCACGTTCGTCGGTGCAGTCGGGACGAAGTGTCAGCCGCGCGGTGACGACTGCCGCGACCGCGACCGCGCCACCGAGGCCCAGCAGGATCGCGCCACTGCGTGCGCGCGGCGTGGGCACGCCGTCGGGGAAGGGATCGTCGACGCCCTGCGCCGACATCACGTCGCGAACCGGCAGCGGTGGCGGCGGCGGCACGGCCGTGGCGCCCAGCTGCGCGGTGATGTCCTCGGCGTGCAGCGTCTCGGCCGGCAGCGCGTCTTCGGCCGGCCGCGGGGCCAAGGTGGCGTCGTCGGCCTGCGCGCCCACGTCGGGGCCCGCGCGCGGTGGGTCGAACGGATGCGCGTGGGCGGACCAGGGCAGCAGCGTGAGCGCGAGCAACAGCGTTGGACTTCGGCGGATGCAGGTGGGACGCACCATGCTCGCGAACCCTAGCGCACGAATCTTGCGGACATCTGACGATGCATCGGCGCTCGCGAGCGAGCGGCGCTACCATGCGCGGCCGTGATCGAGCTCGACGGTGCCAGCGGCGAGGGTGGGGGACAGATCCTGCGCACCGCGTTGTCGCTGTCCGCGGTGACGGGGCAGCCGTTTCGCATCGAGCGGATCCGTGCGCGCCGACGCAACCCCGGCCTGCTCGCGGCGCACCTCGCTGCCGTGCGCGCGGCGGCGGCGTGCTGCGACGCCGAGGTCGAGGGCGCACGGTTGGGCGCAGCGAGCCTGACGTTCCGGCCGCGTGCGCTGCGTTCGGGCGAGCATCACATCGCGATCGGCACCGCCGGCAGCACCACGCTGGTGCTGCAGACGATGCTGTGGCCGCTCGCGCTCGCGCAGGGCCACTCGAGCGTCGTCATCGAAGGTGGGACGCACAACCCGCTGGCACCGACCGCGGAGTTCGTGTCGCAGGTGCTGGTGCCGCGGCTGCAGGCGATCGGTGTGACGCTGTCGGTCACCTGCGATCGGGTGGGCTTCCATCCCCGCGGTGGCGGCCGACTGCGCGCGGAGATCGACGGCGGCGCGGCGCTGCAGCCGCTGCAGCTGCTGCAGCGCGGGCCGATCGTGTCGCAGCGAGCGGTCGCGATGGCCGCGGGCCTGCCGGCCCACGTGCTCGCGCGCGAGCTCGCGGTCGTGCGCGCGCGGCTGGGCTGGGACGCGCGCAGCTGCGAGGCCCGCACCGTGTCGAGCCCGGGACCCGGCAACGTGCTGCAGCTCGAGCTGCGCTGGCAGGGCGGTGCGGAATCGGTCGCAGCCTTCGGCGCGCGCGGTGTCCCGGCCGAGCGCGTCGCCGACCAGGCCGTGGACGAGCTCGAGCGGCTGCTCGCGCTCGACGTGCCGGTCGGTGCGCACCTCGCCGATCAATTGATGGTGCCGATGGCGCTCGCCGGCGCCGGCAGTCTGCGCACGGTGGCCCCGAGCCTGCACACGCGCACCAACGCGGAGATCATCGCCTGCTTCGTGCCGGTCGCGTTCGAGCTGCGAGCGCGCGACGACGGCGCCTGGTCGCTGGACGTGCGAGCGCGCTGAGGGACTCCCCTCAGCACACCAGGCCGCAGATGCTGCCGACCTCGCCCACGCAGAGGTCGTCCCACATCGTGTCGCAGCAGAACGGATCCGCGGCGCAGATCTGGCTCACGCACGCGTCGCAGTTGGACACCAACGCTGCGCCGGTGAGGCAGATGTCGTGGCTGCAGGTGCCGCAGCCATCGTCGGCGGTGCCGTCGCAGTCGTTGTCGAGGCCATCGCCGCAGGTCTCCGCGCCGGCGGCCTGGTTCTGCACGCACGCGAGCCCGCCGCCTTGGCACTGCTGCGTGCCCGCGGAGCAGATTCCGGCTTGACCGGTGTTGCACGCCGCGCCGCCGCCGGGGTTGCCGTCGTCGGGGTTGCCGTCGCAGTCGTCGTCGAGTCCGTTGCACGACTCGACGCCGGCGGCGGGGCCCTGGCACGCGAGCACGCCGGCTTCGCACACCTGCGTGCCGTCGGCACATACGCCCGGCATCGCGGTGTCGCACGCGGTGCCGACCTCCGCGACGTCCTCGTCGATCTCGGTGTCGCAATCGTTGTCGACGCCGTCGCACAGCTCCTGCGCCGGCACGCAGTCCGGGCCGGTGTCGGCCTGGGTGTCGGCGCCGCTGCTGTCGCCCACGTCGGTGCCCGCGCTGGGATCGGTGCTCGCGGTCGTCGACGACATGCTGGCGCTGGCGCTCGCGCTGCCGCTGCTGTCCTCGCCGGTGCTGCCGTCGGTGTCGCTGGTGCCCGCGGTCGTGCTCGACGCGGTCGTCGCGGTGCCCGGCCCCGAGCCGGAGAACGAGCCGAAGCCGTCCTCGATCTCGGCGCCCGCACAGGCCAGCGGCCCCGCGAGCACGGCCACCGCCGCGCGGACGAACGAACGAAGCCCAGGGCCTGCCACCATCGCCAGGGTAGCCAAGCCGCGCGCGCCCGACCAGGCGGCCGCGGCTGGGGGGGCCGATGCCCGGGTTTGCGCAGCGCGGCGGTGGATCGCGCCCGCGCGCGTCACGGGGCCTGCGCGTCGTCGCTCGAAGGATCGTCGAGCGCGGCCTCGTCCTCGGGGAAGAGCGCACCCAGGCTGACGTCGAGCTGGCTGCGGACCAGGCGATCGAGGCTCGAGAACTCCGACGACGGCACCGCGAGGTGGGCGGTCAGCCAGTCGCGCGTCGAGCTCAGCAGCGCGGTGCGGCTCTTGGCGATCCAGCGCGCGATGGTGGCCCGGTGCACGCCGTAGATCACACCGATCTGATCGATGTTGAGGCCGTCGACGAAGTGCAGGCGCAAGATGGTGCGGTCGCGCGCCGGCAGCTGGTTGCAGGCCTCGACCAAGCCGCGGGTGAAGTCCTCGCGGTAGCGCTGCTTGATGTAGTCGACCTCGAGGTCGCCGGTGTCGGGCAACGCCAACGCCTCGGCCCAGCCGTCGCCGGCGTACTTCTCGGCGCGCTTGCGTTCGCGCAGCAGCGACAGCCCCGTGCGCACCGCCGCGACCGTCACCCACGCGACCAGGGCGCCGCGACCGGCGTACTCGCCGATGCGCGGTGGCTGGGTGCCGTCGCCCGCGAGCAGCTTGGTGCGCAGACGTTGTTGCACCTCGTCGACGAAGCTGTCGGCGCCGTCGAGCCCGCGCAGCGCGGCCTCGGTCGCGACCAGCACGTCGTGATCGAAGCGGCGCAGCGCCGAAGCTTCACGGCGCAGGCACGCGCACGCGAGCACGAGATCCTCGAGGTGCAGCTTCGCGAGCACGTCCTCGCGATCGGCATCGGGCAGCGCGCGCACGTGTTGTGCGAAGGCTTCGAAGGGCAGCTCGACATCGGGCCAGCGCTGCTGGGCTCGGGTCCACGCGGCGCGCAGGGTCTCGTCCGACATCCATGCGCATGGTAGCAGGCCGGCCCGCCCGACCCCGGCGCCACGGGGCCCAGCCCATACGACGCGCCTGCGCCGGGGTTGTCGCGCCGGCCGAGGCGATCGTCGCGCGACGGCGGTGCGCCGCCACAGCGACACACGCTCGCGGGGTGGCGTCGCGGGCTTGCCAGCCGCGACGGTTTTCGGTCCACTCGCGCGCGGGCCTCGCTGCACGCGGATGCGTGCACGGGGCCGATGCGGCCGCTGCCCTCGCGCGGTCGGGTGCCGAGCCGGAAGTCCCACGGTGCACAGCGCGTTGTCGACGACCGACTGCCCCGACGAGCAGAGCCTGGTCGAGCTCGCCGAGGGCCGGGCCGGCGACGCCGATCGCCTGCGCGCGCACCTCGATGGTTGCGACGACTGCCGTCGCACGATCGCGGCCCTGGTCGCGCGCGGCGGCCGACCCCACGGGCTGTGGGCCGGGCGCTACCGCCTGGTGCGCCTGCTCGGTCGCGGCGGCATGGGCGAGGTGCACGAGGCGTGGGACGTCAACCTCGAGCGTCGCGTCGCGCTCAAGACCCTGAGCACCCGCGTCGGCCGCGGCGACGATCCCGAGCGTCGCGTGCAACGGCTGGTGCGCGAGTCCAAGGCGATGGCGCGCGTGCGGCATCCCAACGTCGTCGCGGTGCACGACGCCGGCGTGTGGGAGGGCCAGGTCTACGTCGTGATGGAGCTGGTCGACGGCGCCACGCTGCGGGCGTGGTGCACCGCGCGTCGACGCGACTGGCCCGAGCTGCTGGCGGCGTTCGTCGCCGCCGCGCATGGCCTGCAGGCCGCGCACGCGCGCGGCATCGTGCACCGCGACTTCAAGCCGGACAACGTGCTGGTCGACGGGCCCGGCCGCGTGCAGGTCACCGACTTCGGCCTCGCGCAGTGGCACGACGCGCTGTCGGAGGAGGTCGCGACCGGCGAGGTCCCGATCGCCGCGAGCGACGATCGCGTGCGCGCGCTCGATCAGAGCGGCTCGCTCACGGAGACCGGCACCGCGGTCGGCACGCCGGCGTACATGGCTCCGGAGCAGTTCCGCGGCATCGAGCTCGACGCCCGCGCCGACGTGTTCGCGTTCTGCGTCGCGCTGTTCGAGGCGCTCGCGGGCGTGCGGCCGTTCCACGCCGAGTCGAGCCGCGGCTTCCTGCTGGCGCAGCGCGCCGGTGCCGACGATGCACCGCTGCGGGCGCGCGGCGTGCCGCGGTGGCTGCGTGCCGCCGTGCTGGCGGGCCTGAGCTTCGATCGCGGCGGTCGTCCGGCCGACATGGCCGCGATGCTGCAGCGGCTGCAGCCACCACGACCGCGCCGGCGCGGCGCGGTCGTGGCCGTGGCCGCGCTCGCGATCGGAGGCGGTGCGTGGGCGTGGTCCCGGCGCGCGCCGCTCGATCCCTGTCGCGACACCGATCCGCTGGCGGCGAGCTGGAACGACGGCGCGCGCGCGCGGCTGGGCGAGGGCGCGGCCCTGGTCGCGCGCTTCGAGGGCTGGGCCTCGGCGTGGCGCGAGGCGTGGCAGCAGGCCTGCAGCGCGACCGGGGTCGCGGCCGAGTTGCAGCGCGCGTGCCTGACGGGACAACGCGCGGCGTTCTCGGCGGTGCTCGAGCGCGCGGGCGAGCTCGACGTGGTCGCGGCCGATCGTGGCTTGCCGCGGGTGCAGACCTGCCGCGATCCCGATCTCGCGGTGACCATGCCCGAGCCCACCGATGCCGATCGGCGCGCTGCGGTCGCGGCGGTGCGCACCGAGCTGGCCGAGATCGACGGACTGGTCGCGGCCGGCCGCAGCGAGGGCCAGGAGGCGCGGGCCCAGGCCGCGCTCGCACGCGCACGCGCGCTGGGCTTCGGGCCGCTCGAGGCCGAGGCGCTGGCCTCGGTCGCGATCATCCAAGACGCGCGCGGACGCCCGATCGAGGCCCGCGCGACGCTGCTGGCCGCGGCGCAGGCGGCCGCAGCGAGCGGCCACGACATCCAGGCCGCGCGCGCGTGGACGGGTCTGGTCGTGCTCGAGTCGGAACAGCTGCACGATCACGAGCGCGGCCACGAGTACGCCGCCAACGCCCGCGCGGCGATCGAGCGCTTCGCCGCCACCGCGGCGGCCGTGCCCGCGCGACTCGACGTCGACTTCGCCGAAGGCATGCTGTGGTGGGACGAGGGCCGCAACGACGAGGCCATCGCCGCGCTGTCGCGGGCCGAAGCCGCCGCGCGCGCGAGCGCACCCGAGGCGCTCGACGACATCCTCGAGGGCACCGCGCTGGTGCTCGAGGACTCCGGCGAGATCGAACAGGCCATCGCGATCCACACCGAGCTCGCGCGCACGCGCGAGCTCGCGCTGGGCCCGGAGCACCCGATGGTGGCGATCTCGTACGCCAACCTCTCGAGCTCGCTGTGGATGGCCGGCCGGCTCGAGGACGCGCTGCAGTACGCCCGGCGCGCGAGCGCGTTGACGCTGGCGGCCCACGGTGAGCAGCACCCCGATCACGCGATGGCGCTGCACAACGAGGGCGAGCTGTTGCGCACCGCGGGACGCTACGAGGACGCCATCGCGCTGGAGCAGCGCGCGCGCGCGATCTACCAGGCGGTGTTCGGTGAGCAGGGCGTGCAGGTGGCCTCGTGCCTGATGCACGAGGCCGGCGCGCTGCAGGGCCTGCACCGCTACGACGAGGCGATCGCGGCGATGCGGCGCGCGCTCGAGCTGCTCGACGCGCGCGATCAGTGGCTCGAGGTCGCCGGCACGCGGGCCAACCTCGCCGACGCCCTGCGTGCGGCCGGCGAACCCGCGCGCGGGCTCGAGGAGGCCCGCGCGGCCGCACAGGTGCTGCAGGCCCGCGCCGCCGATCGCATCGAGACCGCCTACGCGCTGCAGGTGTGGGCCGAGTGCGAGCTGGCGCTGGGCCATGCCGACGTCGCGCTGCCGTTGGCCGAGCCCGCCGCCGCGGGCTTCGATCGTCTGGGCGGGCTGCCCTACGACACCGCGCTGGCGCACGTCGTGCTCGCGCGCGCGTTGCTCGAGTCGCGCGGCGGTGACGAGCCCGCCGTGCGGGCGCGGGCGCGGGCGCTGCTCGACGCGGCGGCGCAGACCTGGTCCGACGCGCCGGGTTCGTGGGCCGAGCGTCGCGCCGAGCTCGCGCGCTACCGCCTCGATCGCGGCGTGTGAGGGCCGGCGGCGGTTGGGCGACTTGCCCGATCGTGCGCGTGATCGCGGGTCGAGTTGCGCAGTTCGACCTGCGATCGCGGGGGCCGATTGGGCGAAGTGCACGATCGATCGTCGCGCTCGCGATCGCGGATCGATCGCTGCCACCGCCGTGCTAGTGCTGCCGCGCTGGCCTGCGTGGATCCAGCGGGAGGAACGACGATGGCGAACGGTGACGTCCCGGTGCTCCGCAGCTCGACGCGACTGACACGCGTGGGGGTGTTGCCGCGACCCTCGCCGGCGGGCTGGCGTGCGGTCGCACGGCTGCGCGACGCGTTCGACGAGACGCTGCCGACGCTCAAGCTCGCGCCGGTCGGTCGTCGGCCGCGGCGCGAGCCGCCGGTGTTGCAGCTGGTCGTGCCCGCGCCCGCGGCCGAGCCGTCGTCCGCGGGCGTGCCCACGCCGGTGCACTTCGACGTCACGTGCGAGCTCTCGGGTGCGGCGATCGAAGTGATGGCCGAGCCCGCGGCCGCGGTCGACTTCGGCGATCCGTCGCAGCCGCTGGATCCCGAGGGTTTCGCATCGCCCGAGCCGATCGCGCCGGCGGCGATCGAGCCGCCCGCGTGGTCGGTCGCGGCGCCGGCACACACCGCGCCGCTGTCGTTCGTGCACGCCACCGCGGCGCCGGAGCCCGGGCCCGCGATCGCGGTGCCGCAGCCGATCGCGACCGACGGCAGTGCGTCGCGCAGCCGCGTGCGGCCGCGGACGTCTGCGACGTGGTGGCTCGCGCTGGGGCTGGTCGCAGTGCTCTCGCTCGCGCTGGGCTCGAGCCTCGCGCGGCAGACCCTGGTCACGCCCGCGGTCGCGCCGGCGGGTGTCGCGGCGCCGAGCATGATCGTGCTGCCGAGCCCGATCATCGTGACCACCGCGCACGAGCCGGTCGCCGCGCCGCCATCCCCGATCGCGCAGCGCGATGCGGCCGCGATCGTGTCGACGCCGCCGGTCGCGATCGTGCCGGCCGCCGCGACGCCGCCGGTCGCGATCGCGACGCCGCCGGTCGCGATCGCGCCGCGGGCCTGCGCGGCGAGCAGGCCCGCGCGCCGACCGAAGCCGCGCGCCGCGGTGTCGCGCGACGACGACGACGACGAGGACGAGACCGAGGCGGACGCCCAGGACGACGCCGAGGCCCCCGACGCCGCGCCGGTGATCGCGACGCCCTCGCCGGCCGAGCGCGCGCTGCACGACGCCGAGCGGGCCTTCGCCGACGGTCGTCACGCCGCCGCGCTGGTGTTCGCGCGCCAGGCCCTGGCCAGCGGCGCCGGGCCCCGGGCCGCGCGCATCATGGCGCTGTCGGGTTGCGTCGCCGGCGATGCCGATGCCGTGCGCCGCGCGTTGGCGGCGTTGCCCGCGGGGCAGCACGGCAGCGTGCGTGCGCGCTGCCGCGAGCACGACACCGCGCTGCCGTGAGCCTGGCGATCACGCGGGCACGTCGCCGGCGTGGCGCACGTCCCACACGCCCGGCGAGTACGTCACGTCGAAGATCGGCAGGCCGCGCGCGAGCACACCCAGCGTCGCGGTGGTCTGCACCGCCGCCATCTGCTCGAGCGTGTGCAGCAGACGCTCGGGGTCGACGCGCGGCACCAGGGCGCGCTGTTGCAGTGCGAACGCGACCAGCTGACGCCGCAGGAACGCGACCACCTGCGGGTGCGTCACGAACATCTGCGTGCCCTCGCAGCTGGGCGACACCAGCGGGATCGGCGTGAACGGCTGCAGCTCCTGCTCGACCATCACGCGCAGCACGCCGCGCTCGGCGTGGCCGCCGCCCAGCGGCACGAACTCGGCCTCGATCGCGCCGTGCCAGCGCGCCAGCAGGAACGCGCGCAAGAACGACTCGGTCAGCTCGCGGCGCACGCCGTAGCGCTCGCCGTCTTGCCACATCAGGCGCACGTGACCGCAGCCCAGGTGCTTGGGGTCGAGCATGTGCTCGAGCAGGATCTCGTGCACCTCGGCCGGCGGCGACGTGTAGAAGCGGCGCCACTGCATGGTCTCGAACACGTTCGCGAGCGCGGCGTCGAGCCGACGATCGCTGCGCAGCGACTTGATGAGCTCGTTGGCGGCGTGGATGTCGGTGTGGATGTAGAAGCGTCCCAGCGCATCGAGCCGGCGCGCGAACAGGGCCTTGACCTCCGCGGGCGAGAACTGCTTGCCGCTCTCGCGCTCGATCGCGCCCAGCAGCAGCAGGAATTCGCCGGCGTCACCGCCGAGCGTACCGACCACGCTGCTGTCGTCGCGCCCGTCGACGCACGACATGCGGCCGTGCAGCAGCAGTGCCGCGAGCTTGAGGAAGCGGGTCGCGCCGGGATCGCCGACATGACGCTCGATGCGCTCGACCGTCAGCGCGGCGTCGCTGGGCGCCACCGCCGGCGGCGCGCGCAGCTGATCGCGACGCTCGAGGATCTCCGGGTTGCGCGTGGTGCCGAAGCCGAGGTTCTTCCACGAGACCATGCCGCCCTCGAGCGCGGCGACGAAGCGCAGGCCGTCGCGCTCGAGCTGCTTGGCCAGCTCGCCCGCGCGCTCGCCCCCGCGCGAGATGAGCACGAGCGGTTCGTCCCGCGTCAGGCGCTGCGCGAGGCCGGGCGCGGCCGCGCGCGGGATCCAGTCGCTGCCGGGGATGTGTCCCAGCGGTCCGGTCAGCTCGTCGGGCTCGCGCACGTCGATCAGTCGCACCGTGCGACCCTGCCGCGCGACGAACTCCGCCGGCAGCAGGCCGATGCCCGAGGGCGATCGCACCAGGGCCGCGACCCAGTTCACGCGGAAGAGGCGCTCGGCCTGCGGCACCGAGCCGATGGGCGGGATCAACGGATCGTCGTCGGACATGCGCGCCCGAGTATGGCGGAGCGCGCCCGCAGCCGCTGCCTGCCCGATGGGCGGGCGCGCGCCCGCGCCGAACTGGCCACGCGGCGGGCTTTCGCGGTAGGTACCAGGCCGTGGCACTCCGACGCCGCGCGAGCCGGCTGACGCTGGCGCTGACGCTGCTGGCCGCGTGCGCCCGCGCGCCGCAGCAGCCCGCGTCGACGCCCCCGTCGCCGAGGCCCGAACCGCTCGCGGTCGCGCCTGCGCCGACGCGCCCGGGGCCACCGCCCG
>JAIBBS010000274.1 GCA_019694555.1 Nannocystaceae bacterium | reverse complement strand
GAGGCCGCGGCGGCGCCCGGCGGTGCTGCTGCGTCGAGCACGGCTGCGGCGACGCCGGCCGATCCCGCCGCGACGCCGACCGAGGCCGCGGCGGCACCCGTCGAAGGCGCTGCGCTGCAGTGGCCCGAGGTCGTCTCGACGACCACGACCACGACGACGACCACCACCACGACCGCGCCGCCGACCGCGAAACCAGCGGCGGCGCCCGACGGCTACACCCACGTGCCCTTCGACATCGGTCTGTGGCCGGGGCTGTCGGTCAACGGTCGGCACCGCGGCAAGAAGGTCCACAACACCTTCAGCCTCGGCTTTGGCTGGACCCGCGCGGCGAAGGTCGACGGCATGGCCATCGGCTTCGCGGCCACGGTCGTCGACGAAGACATGCAAGGTGTCGCCGCGGCGCTGGGCGCCACGATCACGCGCGGTGTGATGCGCGGTCTGCAGACCAGCGACGGCTACAACTACGCCGGCGATCTCCGCGGCGTGCAGGCCGGCCTGGTGAACCACGCGCCCAAGGTCAGCGGCGTGCAGTTCGGCCTCATCAACATCGGCGGCAACGTGCGCGGCTCGCAGGTCGGCCTCATCAACTGGGCCAAGAGCGCCGACACCTCGTTCGCGTTGTTGCCGGTCACCGCCGAGGGCGGCGTGCGCTTCGAAGTCGCGACCAGCGACACCGCGCTGCTCGAGGTCGGGCTGCGGCTGCCCGCGCGCTACACCTACGCGTTCTTCGGCGCGGGCTTGCATCCGTTCGGCACCGAGCGCGGGCACACCGGCACCAACCTCGAGCGCGGCAAGACCTGGGAGTTCGGCGGCGGCTTCGGCGGCCACATCCCGGTCAAAGACGGCGTCTTCATCGACATCGATCTGAGCGCGTGGGGTGTGACCGCGGGCCTGCGTGCCGGCGCAGCGCTGGGCGCACTGAGCAAGATGCGCTTCATGGTCGGCTGGCAGGCCGCGAAGCACCTCGCGATCTTCGGCGGCCCGACGCTCAACGTCATGGTCGATCAGGTCGACCCCGACGTCGTGCCGCTGGAGATCCGCGGTCGCACCGCGGGCCGCGTCGACCGACCCGGCTACGGCTGGGTCGCGTACGAGCAGCGCTTCACCGATCACCGCGTGCGCGTGTGGCCGGGCTTCGTCGCCGGTCTGCGCTTCTGAACTGGGGACGAGACGCCTCGCGTCCGTTCCGCGACGCCGGCAATGCGCCGCGCGACGAGGGCTCGCGGTCCGCGATGGCTCAGCGCTGCGCGCGGGTCGTCGGCGCGGGCTCGTCCTGCCACGGCTGCGTGCCGCGGTCGGACAGCAACAACCAGCCGACGATCGCCGCGAGCACGGCCGCGACTGCCACCGCACCGACCGCACTGACCCACAGCGAGGGCTCGTGGTTGGTCATGCGGACGGCGGCGCGCGGCGTCTCGATGCCCGCGCTCGCGAGATCGATGATGCTGTCCCGGCGCACGCGGGTCGCCCGCGCAGTCGCGGTCGGGGCAGCACGTTCGGCGTCGACGATCATCGCTGAATCAGCATGCACGGGCCGCGTGCCCGGTGGGAGGCCGCAATGTGTCGGCTCGGTGACATCGCACGGGGTGTTCCGATCGCGTCCGGGGGCCCTTGCGATCTGGACCACGTTTCGGGCGCGGGGGCAGAGCGTTTTGGCGGCCCGGGGCCTTGCGGCCCCAGGATCACCCTACGGGTTGCAGCTCGACCTGCGCGGTCATGAGCACGACGTTGTAGGGGTTCCACGTCGAGACCAGCCACGGCAGCGTGAGCACGAAGCCATCGCCCTGCGCCGCGGTCTGCGACAGCGGCAGCAGGTACGCGCCGTAGAGTCCCGCAACGAGACAGTGCAGCAGCTGCTCGCCCTCGCAGGTGGTGCCGCAGCAGTGCGCGGCCTCGAAGGCGGGATCGGCCATGTCGATGATCGTCAGCGCGTCGCTCCACGGTCCCTCGGGCGCGGTCGCGACGCGCAGCACGATGCGGTTGTCGACGATCGCACCACCGTCGTCGTGCAGCTCGCGTTGGTACAGCGCGACGAAGACACCGGCGTCGGCGATCCACTGCACCGACAGCTCGCCCACGCCCTCGCTCTCGAACAGCGGCGCGAGCCCCTCGCGTTCGCGCGGTGCGAGCGCGACCGCGTCGCGCCAGCTCGCGGTGTCGGGATCCCACAGCATCGTGCCCGCACCGTCGGCGAGCGTGGCCGACGGAACGCGCGCCAGATGGACGCCGCTGCGGCGATAGTCGCCGGTGCCCCACAACAGCACGTCGTCGCCGCGCACCACCGGCGCGACTTGGATGAAGTGCCCGCCCAACGCGCCGCCGACGAGCGCGTCGACCGGACGCACGATCGTGTAGCCGGGTTGCTCGCCGCCCGACCAGTGCGCGAGATAGCCCAGGGTCGCGCGCGTGCGCGGCTGGGTCTCGACCAAGCCGGCGTAGAAGAGCCACACGCCGCGCGCGTCGCCGAAGGCACCGGTGGGCACCTCGAAGGTGCCGGGCATGAACGCGAAGGGGCCGGCGGGTTGCGCGATGTACTGCGCCACGGTCTGCCCGCGCGGCGGCGTCATCGCGGCGCCGGCGAAGTCGCGTTCGACGCTCGGATCGACACCGGCCGCGACGCTGGGCACGTCGGGCGTGACCAGGAACGTCAGCGAGTCGCACAACACGCCGACATCCGCCTGCGCCGCGGCGAGATCGACGGAGGCGACCGCGTCGGGGTCCTCGCCGAAGTCCCAGATCACGCGGTAGCCGACGGTGTCGCCGAAGAACAGGTGCAGCCGCGACTGCGCGATCGCGGGGATGCCCAGATCGGTGCCGCGCAGGTTGAAGCGGGTGTGGGTCGCGTTGGCCGTGGGCTGGTCGAGCGTGGCCGCGGAGATGAGCTTGCAGGTGACGCCGTAGTCGAGCAGCGTGGGCACGTATGCCGCGGGCGCGTCCCCGCCGCTGGTGCTGCTGCCGCCGCCGCCGCTGCTGCTACTGCTGCCGGTCGTGGTCGCGGCGGCCGTGGTGTCGACGCTGCCGTCGGTGACGTCCGTGGTCGTGGTCGTGCTCGCGCCCGTCGCGGTGCCCGTGCTCGCGCCGTGGCCGTCGGCGGGAGCGTCGCGGTGACACGCGGCCAGCAGCAGCAGACCCCAGCGCGCGCGCGCGGACCCGGTCACGCGCGCCTCCACGTCGGTGCGAGCCCGCGGTGCCACTGCAGCAGCGCGTCGGCCTTCTCGCGCCAGTCGCCGCCAGCCTTGCGGTACAGCGCGTCGGCCTGCTCGACCAGCGCGTCGATGCGCGCGCGATCGCGGTGCAGCTCCGCCAGCGCGTGGGCCAGGCCCCAGGCCGTGTCCGCGAGCTCGATCTCGTCGCCACCGGCGGCGCTGCGGATCGCATACGCGCGCTCGAACGCAGCGACCGCCGCGACGTGGTCGCCCTTGGCGGCGTGCAGGCGTCCCAGCTCGGCGTGCGACAGCGCGAGATCGGGGTGCTCGGCGCCGAGCCGCGCGGCCATGGCTGCGAGCGCGCCGTCGAGCAGCGTCTGGGCCTCGTCGTAGCGCGCCTGCTTGACCAGCATCATCGCGAGGTTGGTCGCGACCATCGCGGTCGAGGGATGATCGGGCCCGAAGGCCCGCAGGACGCGCGCGTGCGCCTCGCGGTAGTGCGCGACCGCATCGTCGATGCGCTCGAGGTGACCGTAGAGCACGCCGAGGTTGTTGTGGATCGTCGCCAGCAGCAGGTGGTCGTCGGGCTGGGTTCGCAGCGCGTTGTCCAGCGCCGCGAGGTAGGCGTGCTCGGCGGGCTCGGGCTCGCCGCCGTGGAACCACGCCTCGCCGAGGTTGCTGTAGAGGTGGCTCAGCCGCGGCTGCGCGCCGGGGCGCTGCGCGTGCACGAGGTCGATCGCGCGACGGCAGGCCGCGACCGCCTCGGCGGTGTGGCCGAGATCCGTGTGTACGTGGCAGATCGCGTTGAGCGGTCGCAGCAGCGCGGGGTGGTGCTCGCCGTGATCCTCGACCTCCGCCGCGAGCGCGCGCGCGAGCCAGGCCATGCCGATCTCGGGGTGGCCGAGGTTGGTCTCGCACAGGCCGAGGTTGAGCAGCGTCGCGCCGCGTTCGCCCTGCTCGGGTTGCGCGCGCTCGAGCTCGAGCGCCGCGGTGAAGCTCGTGCGCGCGGCCTCGAAGTCGCCGTGGTGGTACGCGATCTCGGCGCGCGCGCTGGTGACCGCGTGCTCGAGACGCGCGGCCTCGTCGCCTGCGCGCGAGCGTGCCGACTCGGCGTGGTCGAGCCAGCGCAGCGCGTCGTCGTGGCCGCCGCGCTGGGCCTCGACCGAGGCGACGCCGACCGCGGCCAGCGTGGCGATGTCGTGGCGATCGACCGCGAGCGCGGCCGAGAACGCGGCGTGGAAGCGCTGCTCCGCAGCCGAGGCGTCGCCGGACCGATCGAGCAGCTTGGCCGTCAACCACTCGGCCTCGGCGCCGTACCACGGCTGCGCGAGCGCGGCGGCCTCCTCCGCGGCCGCACGCGCGTCGTCGAGCGCGGCGTCGTCGTGCCACGCCGCGGCCGCGACCTTGGCTCCGCCGATGCGAGCCGCGAGCGCCGAGAGCTGCGGCACCTGGGCCGGGTCGATGCGGGGCACCGCGCCACCGTCGGCGCAGGACCCCACCGGTTCGAGCGCAGCGACGGCCTCGCGCGCGTGCTCGACCGCGGTCGCATCGGCGCGCTCGAACAGCGAGAGCAGGGTCGCGAACTGTTGCTCGCGTCGATGCAGACACACCATGTTGGCGGCCAGCGCCGCGTCGTCGACGGCATCGTCGGCCTGCGCGAGGCAGCGATCACCGAGCGCGGTCCGCAGTGCCTCGGCGTGCTGCTGCAGTGCCGGCCGCACGGCGGCGAGCGCGTCGGCGCCGTAGGCCGCGGCGCTGCCGTCGAAGGCCGCTGCGATCGCGCGCTCGCGCTCGTCGTTCCACAGCGCGTCGACGCGGTCGTCGACCTCGGCACACCAGTCGCGCGGCGCGACGTCGCCGGCGAGCGCGTGCGCGGTGGCCCACGACAGCAGCGCCAGCGCGGCCACCGGTGCGAGCCGACGCGGCCACCGCCACGGATCCCACTCGAGTGCGGCCAGCAGCGCGTCCATGCCGGCGTGGCGCGCGGCGGGCTCGGTCGCGAGCCCGCGCAGCACCGCGCGACGGATCCGCAGCGGTACCACCGGCAGCGTCGGCGGCGTGCGCAGTCGCCCGTGCGTGACCGCGTCGGCGAGCGTGAGCACGTCGTCGCCGGCGAACGGACGCACGCCCCACAGCGCCTCGTACAGCGCGACGCAAAACGAGAACTGATCCGCGCGCGCGTCCGCGGTCGCGCCTGCGAACACCTCCGGGGCCATGTACGCGGGCGTGCCGACCAGCGCATCGCTGCGGCTGGTCGAGATGCTGGTGGTGGCCGCGCGCGCGAGCAGATCCGGCGCGCGCACCGGATCGGGATCGCTGCCGGCTGCGCGTGCGTGACCGAAGTCCGCCACCCGAGCTCGACCCTCGCGATCGACCAGCACGTTGGCGGGCTTGATGTCGCCGTGGACCAGGCCGGCGGCGTGCGCTGCCGCGAGCCCGCGTCCGGCCGCGAGCCACGGCGCGAGGCGCTGCGCGATCGTGCCGGCCGGTCGCGTCGGCAGCGGCGCGCCCTCGACGTACTCCATGACGATGAACACGCGGTGCTCGTGCTCGCCGACGTCGTGGATCCGCACCACGTGGGGGTGGGCCAGCCGCGCGAGCGCACGACCCTCGCGCGTCAGCCGATCGCCGGCCGCGGCGTCGCGCGGCGGCAGCAGCTTGATCGCGACCTTGCGGCCGAGCTCGTCGTCCCACGCGGCGACCACCAGACCGCTCGCGCCCTGGCCGACCGCGTGCAGCACCACGTAGCGCCCCACGCGGGTGCCGGCCGCCGGCGCCGTGGCCCCGCTGGTCGGTGCGGCTGCGTCGAGGGCGAGCGAGGCCACCATGTCCAGCGTAGCAAGCCGGAACTTGCGCGGTCCATCGCGCGTATGCTGGCGTCATGGCCCGTTGGTGCGCCGGCGCCCTGCGCTGGATCTGCGTGTCGATGCTGGCCGCGTGTGGCCTGCAGCCGACCGCGGCGCCGCAACCGGGCGAGCCGGCGCGCGTGCGCATGCCCGCGCCACCGCGCACGGTGCCGACACCCGGTCGGCTCGACGACAACGCCGGCTGCGTGCGCTGCCACCCGCTCGTCGCACAGGAGTGGCAGCGTTCGCAGCATCGCAGCGCGTACAGCGATCCCGAGTTCGCGCGGGTGCAAGCGCGCGAACGCGTCGACGTGTGCCAGCCGTGCCACGCGCCCGAGGCCGATCCGTCGCGTGTGGCGGACGCGGCCGCGGCCGAGCACGGCGTCGCGTGCACCAGCTGCCACGTGCCCCACGACGGCGACGGGCGCGTGCTCGCGGCACCGCACGGCGGGGCCGCGCCGCATGGCCTGCGCCGCGAGGTCGCGTTCGCGACCGCGGCCGCGTGCGCCGGCTGTCATGAGTTCGACTTCGCCTCGCAGCCGGGTCAGCCGATGCAGCGCACGATCTCGGAGCACCGGGCCTCGCGTTTCGCCGACGTGAGCTGCGCGTCGTGCCACATGCCGTGGGTCGGCGAGGGCGACGCGCGTCATCGCAGCCACGACTTCGCCGCGTCGCGCGACCCCGCGGTGTTGCGCGACGCGGTGGTGGTCACCGTCGCGCGCGCGGACGACTCGCACGTGCGCATCGCACTGGCACCCGGCGCGGTCGGGCACGCGTTCCCGACCGGCGATCTGTTCCGCCAGCTGCTGGTCGAGGCCGAGGGCTTCGACCACGATGGTGATCCGGTGGCCTACGATGCGCGGGTGCTGGCGCGACACTTCGTGAGCACGCGCGGGCTCGGCAGCGGCGGCGGCATGCGGTTGCTGCACGACGATCGCGTCGGTGCGCACGGCGATGCCCCGGTGATCGTCGAGCTCGATCTGGGCGAGGACGCATCGGCGCTGCGCGTGCGCTGGCGCGTGGTCCACCAGCGCGCCGAGTTCCCGCTGCCCGATGGCGACGCGGTGCTCGCGGGCGAGACCGAGGTCCTCGCCGGCGAGCTCGCACCAATCGGCGGCGACACAGTGAGGCAGCGATGACGACGACGAGACGATCGTGGAACCTGGCGTGGTGTGCACTGCTCGCGTGCCGACCGGACCCGACCCCGGCGCAGCCGCCCGAGCGACCGGCTGCGGTCGCCGCGAGGACGAGCGACGACGCGGCGACGCCCGTGCCCGCCGCGGTGGACACGCCGGTCGAGCCCGCGGTACCGGCCACGCCGAGCGAGCCGCCACCGGACGCGATGCACGTGGTGGTGGAGGGCCGCTGCACGGGGCTGCACGCCTCGCTGGTGGGCGACGAGGTCTTCGTCACGCACGGTGCCGGCTACACCGGCGCCGCGATGGCGGGCCCGGGCGCGCGCCACGATCTCGTGATCGGTCGGCTGCAGCCCGACGGCACCGTCGAGTCGTTGCCACCGCTGGTCGAGTCGCAGGTCGCACCCGAGCTGGGCGTGTACGCGATCGATGGCGTCGGCGGACGCTGGCCCGATCAGCTCTACCTGCAGCTCTCGGTCGGCTACCGCGACAGCGCCACCGGTGACCTCGCGCGCTTCGACGGACAGAAGTGGCTTGCGGTGGATCCCACGGGCAAGCGCGACACCACGGCGTGGCAGCGCGTCTACCCCTGGTACGACAACTCGATCCTCGCGGTCGGGAGCAGCGACTACTACGCAGCGACGCGGTTCGCGGTCACGCGCGGGCGCCCGCAGGGTCCCAAGCTCGGCGCGATCACGAAGCTCGGTTGCGCCGAGCCCATGGCCACCCGGCTGATCGTCCGCGAGGACGGCGACGTCTTCGCCGCCGGCCGCTGCGACGGCGGCGGGCCGTCGTGGTTGGCGCGTTGGACCAAAGACGATCGCGACGGCAAGGCCCGGCGCATCGACGGCGGCGTGGTCGGCCTGGCCGCGGTCGACGGCGCCGCGTTCGCGCTGTTCGACGGCACGTCGCCCTCGCTGCTGCAGCTGCGCGACGGCGACTGGGTGAAGCTCGCGCTGCCGGGCAAGGGCGCGCCCAGGCTGCTTGCGCTCACGGCCGCCGGGGAACCGTGGGTCGTGCTCGACGACCAGCTGCATCGTCGCGAGGGCGACGCGTGGTCGAGCGAGCCGCTGCCCGGCGAGGGCGCGATCGAGGAGCTCGTCGGGGTCGAGCAAGGCACGCCGTGGCTGCGCCGCGGCGGCACGCCGGTCGATTCGCCGTGGAACGAGCGCATGGGCGCGCGTCTGTTCCGCCGCGGTGCGCAAGGCTGGTCCGAGATCACGATTGCGGCGGCAGCGTTCACCGCCGACAAGCGCATCGGCATCGATCGCTTGCTGGTGCGCGGGCCCGACGACATCTGGGCCGAGGGCCACTACTTCGTCAAGCGCCCGGGCAAGCAGAAGGCCTCGAAGACCAACCGCGTGGTGCTGCATTCGCGCGCACCTTTGGCCCCGCTGCGCTGCGGCGACGTCGTCGACGGACCGCTCGCGCAGGGGTTCGCGCGCTGGCCGCGGGCCGTCGACGCGCACTGCACCACGCGCATGGCGTTGCTGTTCCACCAGGGCGCGTGGGACGACGGCAACGACTACGGCAAGCTGCGCCGCGCCATCGCCAAGGTCGAGGGCCTCGACGGCGCGCGCCTGCTCGAGGTCGAGGTCGGCGGCGAGCACTTCCTCGCCGCGACCGTGGCGACCGACGCGACCGCCGAGGCGCTCATGGCCAAGGCGCGCAAGCAACGGCCCTACAAGTTCCCCGAGGTCGTGTGCGGCGACAGCGAGGAACTCGACGGTGCGGGCGTGGTCGTGCACCGCGAGCTACCGCTGGCCCCGCCGTGA